>CALEYZ010000141.1 GCA_937928195.1 uncultured Limnohabitans sp. | reverse complement strand
CGATCTTGACCTGTGGGGTGGTGGTGGGCATCACTATCACCGCCCGGGTGCCCAGCTTGCTGGCCCCCAGCGCCACGCCCTGGGCGTGGTTGCCGGCCGAAGCGCAAATGACGCCCTTTTTCAGCTGCTCGGGCGTGAGGTGCGCCATCTTGTTGTATGCGCCGCGCAGCTTGAAGCTGTGCACAGGCTGTTGGTCTTCGCGCTTGAGCAAGACCGTGTTGTGCAGACGTTCGCTGAGGTTTTTGGCGATTTCAAGGCCTGACTCTGTGGCCACGTCGTAGACGCGTGCATTCAGGATTTTTTTCAGGTAGTCGGCCAGTTTGAGGTTTTTCGCAGTCATCCCCGAATGATACGGGCGAAAAAAATGCCCCAAGCCTTGCGACTTGGGGCAAATCCACCTTTTCGGAGGGTGGAGGAGACAAATGGTTCGAACTTTTGAATGAATATTTTCATAAAAAAGCACGACTGTTCGAAATTTTACATAAAAATTGCTGCGGTGCAATACTTTTGCAAAAGCTTTACGATCGCAGCCTAGAAAATTTTCAAAATCAGAAGCGAAAGTAGAGTCAAACATGGAATGCACAGTCAGCTGGACCGGCGCAAGCGGCACGCGCTCAGGCATGGGTTTTGTGGCCGAAACCGGCAGTGGTCACGTCTTGATGATGGACGGTGCGCCCGATGCCGCCAAGCCAGAAAACGGCGGCCAAAACTTGGCACCACGCCCCATGGAAACGGTGTTGGCGGGCACCGGTGGTTGCACCGCCTACGACGTGGTCTTGATCTTGAAACGTGGCCGTCATGACGTGCGTGGCTGCTCTGTGAAATTGACATCAGAGCGCGCTGAGGTCGACCCCAAAGTGTTCACCAAGATTCACATGCACTTCACGGTCACAGGCAAAGGCATTCCGGCATCGGCCATCGAGCGGGCCGTGGCCATGAGCCATGACAAATACTGCTCGGCCAGCATCATGTTGGCCAAAACAGCCGAGATCACCACCAGCTTTGAGTTGATCGAAGCCTGAAGGGTTTAAATGCGGTGCGCCACGGTGGTCATCACCTTGGCGGCCGCGCCCATCAAGCGTTTGACGGGTTCGGGCAGCTCGGCGGCGCCTGCTTTTTGCGCCATGCGAGCATGTGCCACTTCGTCTGTTTTCATTTGCGCCACGATGGCTTTGGAAGCCAAGTCATTGGCAGGCAAGTGCGACATGTGGCTGGCCAAATGGGCTTCCACTTGGTTTTCAGTTTCCACCACAAAGCCCAAGCTGAGCTTGTCACCCCCCAATTTGCCCGCGCCATAACCAATGGCAAACGCACCGGCATACCAAAGCGGGTTGAGCAGTGAAGGGCGGCTGTTGAGTTGCGCCAGGCGTTCAGCAGTCCAAGCCAGGTGATCGGTTTCTTCGCGGCAGGCGGCATCAAGTTTGGCGCGCAGCGCCGGGTTCTTGGAAGCCAAGGCTTGTCCCGTGTAGAGGGCTTGTGCGCAGACTTCGCCCACATGGTTGACGCGCATCAGCGATGCCGACAGTGACTTTTCTGCCTCTGTGAGCTCGTTGGCCACCGGTGCAGCCAAGACGCCATCTTGTTGCGACGCCAACAAGGCTGAGGCCTTGGGGGTCGGTCTGGACGCGCGTGGTGTGGCAAACAAGGTGCGCAGGGCACTGTCGGCGGCAAGGATCAAAGCATCGGCATTCATGGGGGAAAGTTTAGCCCGCTTGTTGTTCAGAAGCAACAAAAAGCCGTTTGAAAGCATGTTTTTCTTTGCAGACTGGTCTGACCTCTGGTGGAATACACACAACTTCCCTAACGGAGGTTGGCTCAGGGTTTCGGTGGTTTGCGAATACGTGAACACTAGAACTGGGGCCCTTGTTAAACCTTGGAGAACTTCTCAAATGAAAAAATCCCTGATCGCATTGGCTGTTTTGGCCGCTTCTGGCGCCGCTATGGCCCAATCTTCTGTCACATTGTTCGGCGTGGTTGACGCTGCTTACTCTGTGGGCAAAGGTTCTATCAGCAACAAAACACAATTGGCTAACTCTGGCTACAACTCTAGCCGTTTGGGTTTCCGCGGTGTTGAAGATCTCGGCGGCGGTATGCGCGCTGAATTCTGGTTGGAAGCTGGCGTGAACAACGACAACGGTACAGGTTCTGCTACTAACGTGCAAAACCAAGCTGTGACTGCTGCTAACGCAGGTACACAAGGTTTGACATTCAACCGTAAATCGACAGTGGGCCTGGTTGGTTCATTGGGCGAATTGCGTTTGGGTCGTGACTACTCTCCCCAGTTCTACGCTGACGCTGTGTACGATCCGTTCGGCACAAACGGCGTTGCTTCTAGCTTGATCGCTTACAACGGTGGCCAAGCTGCTGTTCGTGCTTCCAACATGGTTGCATGGCACTCTCCAGTTGTGAACGGCTTCAAAGTGATGGTCGGTTCATACATGGGCGAAAACGCTTCTACAGCTGCTAAAGTCGGTAACGGCAATGGCATCTGGTTGAACTACGCTCAAGGCGCTATTGACGTTGGTTACTCTTCTGCCAAAACCACAACTGGTGCTGGTACAGAAGTGAAAACAACTGGCGTGGGCGGTGCTTACAACTTCGGCGTTGCCAAAGTGATGGCTGAGTCCAACACAGTTGCTAACACTGGCGCTGCTGACCTGAAAGGTACCTTGATCGGTGCTTTGGTCCCAATGGCTGGCGGTACATTCCGTATCTCTTCTGCCAAATTGGAACAAGCTGGTGCCGCTACAAAGCGTACATCCATCGGTTTCGTGAACCCATTGAGCAAGCGCACAGACTTGTACGCTACATACGCACGTAACGCTAACTCCGGTGGTGCTGCTCGTGGTTTGAACGGTGGCGTTACTGCTGCTAACGCTTCTTCCACAGGTTACGACTTCGGTATCAAGCACTCTTTCTAATTTGACGCTGACGCAAGTCAGTTGATTTAGAAAAGTAAAAAACCCACCGTGGCAACGCGGTGGGTTTTTTTGCGTCTTTTTTCCGCAAATCAAGGGTAATTACGGGGCTCTGTACCAAAGCGTACATTCTTAAAATAGGTGTGTGTACCAAAACGTACACATCTAATTTAAAAGGAATGGTGCGTGTTTAAACTGGTTCTCCATCGCTTGCTGTTGTCAGTGCCTTTGATCATTCTGGTCACCTTGCTGACCTTTGTGCTGAACAGCTTGGCACCGGGTGACATGGCCATGACCATCTTGGGTGCAGACGGTACGCGAGAGCAGTACGAAGCCTTGCGCATCGAGTTGGGCTTAGACCGGCCCATCTTGGTTCAGTACCTGTCTTGGTTGGGCAATGCCATCCAAGGCGATTTGGGCTTGTCGCACTTCACCAAAGAAACGGTCACGTCACTTCTGAATCCGCGCTTGGGCGTTTCGGTGTCCATCATGGCGGGCGTGTTGGTGGTGTGCCTCAGTGTCGGTTTGATGCTGGGTGTGGCAAGCGCTTTGAAGGGCGGCTGGGTGGGGCGTGCCATCGATGCGTTTTCTCTGGTGGGTTTGATTTTCCCGTCGTTCTGGTTGGCCTTGGTGCTGATCTCTGTCTTTGCGGTCAGCCTGCGCTGGTTGCCTGCGACGGGCTATGTGTTCTTCAGCGAAAGCCCCAAAGATTGGGCCCTGAGTTTGGTGCTGCCTATTTTTTCAGTCGCGATGTATTCCATCACCAGTATCGCCAAACAAACGCGCGACGCCATGAACGATGTGATGGGGCGCGACTTTGTCCGTGCGCTGCGCGCTTGCGGTTTGCCCGAACGCAGCGTCATTTGGAAACATGCGCTGCGCAACGCTGCGCTGCCCGTGGTCACCGTGTTGGGTTTGGTCATGATTGGGGCCATCAGCGGTACGGTGTTTGTTGAGCGCGTGTTTGTGTTGCCTGGCTTGGGCAGCTTGGCGGTCAGTGCCGCATTGAACAAAGACATTTTGCTGCTGCAAGGTGTCACCCTGTATTTCACACTCATGACCGTGGCCATCAATTTGTTGGTAGACCTCAGCTACGGTTGGCTGAATCCGAAAGTGAGGGTGTCATGAGCTATTGGCGCCGTTTGTTAAGCCGTCCGTTGGCGGTAGTAGCATTGGTTTGGCTCTTGTTCTTGCTTATTTTGTCGGTGGGCTCTGGTGTGCTGGTGCCATTGGACCCCTTGGACCAAGATTTATTGGCGTTGAAGCAAATGCCCAGCAGCGAGCATTGGCTGGGCACCGATGCTTTGGGCCGTGATGTCTACAGCCGCATGGTGCATGGCATTGCGCTCACGATGGCTGGCGTCCTTGAGGCTGTGTTGGTGGCCAGCGTCATGGGCTTGAGTTTGGGGGTGAGTGCAGGCTACTTCGGTGGTTTATGGGACCGTTTGGTGCAGCAGTATGTGAGCCTTGTGCAGTCATTGCCGACCATGCTCATCATGCTGGCGGTGTTGGCCGTATTTGGCCAGGCCATGCTGCCGGCCATGGTGACTTTGGGGGTGATGGGCTCGGCGGGTGTGTCGCGCGTGATGCGCAGCGTCACCTTGGCAGTGCGAGAGGAGCTCTACATTGCCGCTGCCCGCATTTCTGGATTGAATGATTGGCACATCATTGCACGTCACGTGTTGCCACGCATTGCTGGGCCCGTGATTGTGCAGATGTCTTTGTTTGCGGCCATTGCCGTGATTGTGCAAACGGGCATCAGTTTTTTAGGCCTGGGTGTAGCACCACCCGCGCCAACATGGGGCAGCATGATTTTTGAAGCCTCGGCCAGCTTGAATGATTTTCCTTGGTTGTTGGTGCCCTCCGGTGGTGTGGTGGCCTTGACGGTGTTGTCGTTTGGTTTGTTGGGCGACAGTTTGCGTGACACCTCGACCGAGGCTTGGTCGCGTCCTGCTGTGCGGCAAAAGGTCAAAGCACGAGAAGCTGTTGCACCAACCGATGTACCTGCAGACAGTTTGTTGTCGATGCGCAATGTGACCATTGTGGTGGATGGCACCCATGGCCGCGAATTTAAGGCAGACAAACTGCCTGCACGTGTCTTGGTCAAAGGCGTCAGTTTTGATTTAAAACGCGGTGAAACGCTGGGCATTGTGGGCGAATCAGGCAGTGGCAAAACACTCACCAGTTTGTCCTTGATGGGTTTATTACCACCTGGCGTGAATGTCAGTGCGGGCACCGCTGTGGTGGCAGGTGAGGTGATTGACCTGTCAAATGAGGCGCGCCTTGCGCAATTGCGAGGCGCCACAGTGGGCATGATTTTCCAAGAGCCCATGGCGGCGCTTGATCCGTGTTTCACCATTGGCCATCAATTGGCGGAAGTGCTGCGCTTGCAAGCCTTGAGCGAATCACAAGTTCAAGCCAAAGTGATTGAGTTACTGGAACAAGTCAAAATTCCAAATCCCGACGAAGTGGCTGCTCGCTATCCGCATCAAATTTCGGGTGGCATGGCGCAGCGTGTTGGCATTGCACGCGCTTTGGCCAGTGAACCACAAATTTTGTTGGCCGACGAGCCGACCACGGCACTTGATGTCACGGTGCAAGCTGAAATCTTGGCCCTCATTCGCAGCCTAAGCCAGTCGCGCCACATGGCGGTGGTGTTGGTGACGCACGACTGGGGGGTGGTGGCCGACATCTGCGATCGCGCCTTGGTCTTGCGCCACGGTGAAGTGCTCGAGTCAGCCTCGGTGGTGGACTTGTTCCATCGCCCGCAACACCCCTACACACAAGCCTTGCTGGCGGCCAATCCCCACAGTGCCAAACCTGGTGATGTGTTGCCCACCGTGGACGAACAATTGATGACCCTGACAGGCGGTGCCGCATGAGCCAGCAAGCCCTTTTGCAAGTGAAAGACTTGCGTGTGAATTTTCCCCAAGGCCGCGGCAAAGTGTTTCAGGCCCTCAAAGGCATCAGCTTGGACATTCAGCCCGGCGAGACGGTCGGTTTGGTGGGCGAGTCTGGGTCTGGCAAAACCACCGTGGGCCGTGTCATCTTAGGTCTGACAGAAGCCACCAGCGGCGACGTGTGGTTTGAAGGTGAAAACATCACGCATGCATCGCGTGAGCGCAGACGGACCTTGGGTCGCGACATTCAGGTGGTGTTCCAAGACCCCTACGGTTCACTCAATCCAGCGCGCACCATTGGTGACACCTTGGCCGAACCGTTGATGAACGACAAAAGTCTCTCGGGCAAAGACATTGCAGAACGAGTGGCTGAAGTGTTGCAACAAGTGGGCATGCCCGCAGACAAGGCTTCGCGTTACCCAGGCATGTTTTCAGGCGGTCAGCGTCAACGCATCGCCATTGCCCGCGCTGTCATTGCCAAGCCTCGGCTGATTGTGTGTGACGAGCCTGTCAGTGCCTTGGATTTGTCAGTGCAAGCACAGGTTTTGAATCTACTGAAGTCTTTGCAACAAAGCATGGGCTTGGCCATGTTGTTCATCTCGCACGATCTGACGGTGGTTCGGCATGTGTCGCATCGCACGGTGGTGCTGTACCGGGGCGACATTGTGGAGCAGGGCGATGCCGGCCAAGTGCATGACCATCCCGAGCATCCCTACACGCGTGCGTTGTTGGCGGCTGCACCGGTGCCCGATCCTTTGATTCAGCGCGAACGCCGTGCGCAGTTTGACTTGGCCCGACAAGCACTGTCGGGATTGATTTAACACAGCCATTCAGTTTCAGTTTTCCCTTTCATTTCTCAATAGACCTCAGGAGACACGTATGAAAAAAATGAACCTCAAACGACGCCATGCTTTGGTTGCCAGTGTGCTTGGCGCCTGCGCATTGAGTGTGGGCCTGATCAGCGCACCCGCCATGGCGCAAAACAATGCCAAAGTGTTGAGCATTGGCATGCCTTTTTCACCCTTGAGCATGGACCCCTCTATCAGCGGCAATGGCCGTGCGGGCGTGCATTTGTCACCCGCTTATGAGCCCCTTATTCGCACACAAGCCGATGGCAAATTTGCCCCGGGTTTGGCCACGGCTTGGCAAATTTCGCCCGATAGCAAAGAGGTGACATTCACGCTGCGTCAAAACGCCAAGTTCAGCGATGGTGAGTTGGTCACAGCGGAAGCAGTGAAGAAATCCATCGAATACTTCGTGGGCAAAAAAGGCCCGTTCTCTGCCAACTTGTCCACCATGACTGGCATTGAAATTCTGGACAAGTTCAAACTCAAAATCAAACTGTCTGCACCGCAGCCTGCGTTGTTGTCGCTGTTTGATGCTTACTTCAACAGTGGCGACATCATCAGCCCCAATGGTGTGGCCAAGCCAGATCAGTTGGGCGCGGCCACTTTTGGCGCGGGACCTTACAAGCTCGATCCTTCGGCCACCATCACAGGCAAAAGTTACACCTACGTGCCCAACGAGCACTACTACGACAAGAGCCGCGTGAAGTGGGACAAGGTGGTGGTTCAAGTGTTTGAAGACCAAAATGCAGGTATTCAAGCCATGAAGGCCGGTCAGCTGAAAGTCTTGGTCAGCGATCCTTTTACGGGCAACTCTAACGCTGGCAACTTGCCCAACGATTTGCGCATCGTCTCCGACCCTGTGCAATGGACTGGCCTGATTTTGGCCGACCGCGAAGGTGTCTTTCAGCCTGAGTTGAAAGACGTGCGTGTTCGCCAAGCCATCAACTACGCATTGGACCGCAAACTGTTGGCCACTGCTTTGTTTGGCAAGTTGGCAGAGCCCTCTGCTCAACTGCAAAGCAAAGGCTTCTTGGGTTACGACCCTGAGATTGAAAAACGTTACCCCTACGATCCAGCCAAAGCCAAAGCCTTGTTGGCAGAAGCGGGTTACCCCAATGGCTTTGAGTTGAAGTTGCAATATGTCAACAACACCCTGAGCCGCTTCTTGACCATGGCCGTTGCGGGTCAATTGAAGAAGGTGGGCATTCGCCCTGTCACGGAAGAGTTCCAAAACTTTGGTGCCATGTTGGCGGCAGAGCGCGGCAAGAAAATTGGCGCCCTGATGTTCAACAGCAATTCCGGTGTGCCCAATTTGGCGCGCTTCCAAACCTTGGGCAAAGGCAGCTTGAATTTTTACAAATCTGAAGATGCCACCTTGACCAAGTTGATGGACGAAGCTGCTGCATTGCCTTTGGACAAAGCTGAAAGCGCATGGAAAAAAGTTTACGCACACACTGCGGAAATTGCTTGGTTTGCGCCCATCGTTGCCAGCCACACCGTGTACTTCGTGTCCAACAGTGTGAAAGCGCCGCGAATTGGTCAATCGGTGGTCATCGATGCCATCGACTTTGTGCCTGCCAAATAAGAAGAGAGCCATGAGCGTCAGCATGCTTCACAACGTTCCCACCTTGCCGCTGGACCCTGCCATTGTCGACATCGATCGGCAATGGAAAGCGGCCGGTATTCCCGACCTGTACGAGGGGGGCAATGGTCCCGTTAGCCGAGAGCGTGCGCACAATGTGCGCGCGTTTCTCTACCCCAAACCGAAGTTACCTCAAGGCAGTATTGCGTCACGCACCATTCCTGGCCCGGCTGGCGACATTGACGTGCGCATCATTCGGCCACTTGATGGCGCAGTGACGGGCACTTTGGTTTACTTCCATGGCGGTGGTTGGGTGGTCGGTGATTTAGAGTCGCACGAAGCGCACGCCATACGCTTGGCCAATCGTGCGGGTGTGGTTGTGCTCAATGTGGCCTATCGCTTGGCGCCCGAACATCGTTTTCCTGCTGCGGCCGACGACGCCGAAGCCGCGATGCGATGGGCGGCGGCCAACTTGGCAGCGTTAGGTGGTGCTGACAAGCCCTTGGCCGTGGGCGGCGACAGCGCCGGCGGTAATTTAGCCGCTGTGGCGGCTTTGTACTGCCGTGACCATGGCATTGCCCTGGCGTGCCAGTTGTTGATGTACCCTGCCACCAACTTGTCGGGACGCGGCGGGCCAGAGAAATCTTACTTGGGTGAAGACGCTGAACAAAAAGCCCTTGACCCTCGTGTGTCGCCATTGAAAGCCCCAACATTGGCTGGTTTGGCGCCTGCCATTCTGGGCGTGGGTGTGCATGACTTTTTGTACCAAGACAACATGGCCTATGCCGCTGCCTTGAAGGCTGCCAATGTGGCGTTATGCTTGCGGGTTTACGGCGATTTAAATCACGGCTTCTTCAGTTACACCGCTGTGTCGACGGCGTCAGCTGCTGCAGCCGATCAGTTGTGCGATGACCTCCGAGCCCACCTCTCCACCTAACACCTTGCTAGATCCCCTGACGGACAAGCCCATGGATCCGGTCAAGCGCAATATTTTGGAAGTTGCGCTGGCCGAATTCGCCAACTTTGGTTTGGAAGGCAGTCGCATTGAATCTATCGCGGCAGGAACGCACACCAGCAAACGCATGATTTACTACCACTTTGGTAGCAAAGAAAATTTGTATGCGCAAGTGTTGGAGTTTGCCTACCGCATCGTGCGAGAAGATCACATCGATCCACCGGATGATTTGCCGCCGATTGAAGCTTTGGCCAGGCTGGCAGGGTATGCGTTTGACAATTTCAGCAAATACCCCGACTTCATTCGCCTCAGCCTGCAGGAAAATTTGCAAGGTGCACGATTTTTAAAATCTTCCCCCACCATTGTTCAAATGAACCGCGCAACCTTTGCCATGGTGCAGGATTTGGTCCGCCGAGGTCAGGCCAATGGCAGCATGCGCAAAGAACTCGACCCCATGAATGTGTACATCAATTTCATTGGTCAGTGTCACTATCACATCTCATCGCACTTCAACTACCAGGTTTTGTTTGACTACGATTCAAACCTGCCCAGCAACAGCCTATCTAGGCGGCAAGCCATCTGTGAAGCCATCGTGTGCTATGTTCGGGCTTGATGCTTGAACCTATTTGACGGCATCGTTGTGTTCGTCGAATTGAGGAGCTTTGGAATGACTGGCAGTTATCAAAAATTTTGGACAGGTGTGACCTTGGTGTTTGCGTGCTCTTGGGCTGTCGCGCAAAAGAATGCAGGGAGAGACCAATTTTTTTGGTTAGGTCAAATTAACAAAGCTTCAGCAGTCATCAACGTCGATGAAGGCTTGCTTGAACGTGAGAAAGCACCCAAGATTGCCGCTGGCATTGTCAAGGTCATGGCCGATGGCGACAAGCCTGGTGCGGCGCGTCCCTTTCGTGTGGTTGAATTTGAACCCTTGCTGATTCGCGCTGCGGGACAAGAGGCCAGCTTGTTACATGCCGGTCGCTCTAGCCAAGACATGTTTGCCACTTATCGCGCAGCGATCATGCGTGACAACCTCTTGGATTTGGCTGAGCAGCTTACCAAAACGTCCGAAACGCTTGTCCGCTTGTCGGAAAAACATGCCCAAACCATTGTGCCCAACTACACCAATGGCATTGCAGCGCAGCCCAACAGTTTGGGGCATGCATGGTTGGGCCACGCGGCAGGATTCGAGCGAGATGCCCAGCGCATTCGAGAGGCGTATGCTCGCCTTGACCGATCGCCCATGGGGACCACCGTGTTAAACGGCAGCAGTTGGCCTTTGAACAGAACACGCATGGCCAATTACCTCGGCTTTGAGGCGATTGTTGAGAACGCCTATGATGCTGCTCAAATTTCATCCAGCGAATATCCCGTCGAGGCGGGAGCCATTGTCACCAGCATCGGTTTGCATGCGGGTCACTTCATTCAAGACATCATGAGCCAATATGGACAGGTGAGGCCGTGGATTTATTTGGTACCCCTGCGCTTTGTGCACACTCAAATTTCAAGTGCCATGCCACAAAAGCAAAATCCCATTTTGCTGACAGAAACTCGTCGAGAAATTTCCTCCAGCTTGGCCTTGGCAATGGGCCCCATCATGCGTGCGCACAATATCACGCCGGGCATGCAAGACCCCAAGGAAGAGAGCAGCAACACCGAAATGGTGCAAAGTGCCGTTCAATTTCTAAAGCGCCTAGACCGAATTTTGAATGCCTTGGTGGTCGATCCCGACCGCGCCTTGGAAGAACTTAACAGCGATTGGACCGCGTCACAAGAATTGGCCGATGTGCTCATGCGCAATCACAAAGTGCCGTTTCGAGTCGGTCACCATTTTTCAACCGATATCGTCAATTACGCAAAGCAGCACAACTTCAAGCCGCTAGATTTTCCCTATGCAGAAGCCAGACGAATCTACAAAGATGTCATGAAGGAGTTCGACCCACAGGCAGACTTTCCTTTGACAGAGGCCGAGTTTCGAAGCACGTTGAATCCCATCGCTATCGTGCAAAACCGAAACACAGTGGGAGGTCCTCAGGCTTCAGAAATGAAGCGGATGTTAGGACTGGCCAAAGATAATTTAAAGCTTCAGCAGTCATGGGCTGCCAGCAAGCGTCAGAAAATCAATCAGTCGTTGGCAAAACTTGACAGTGATTTTCAGCGCTTGCTGAAACCTTAAGTGACTTGCCGATCGCACACCATGGTGAATTTTTTCACGCGTCGATTTTGCATTGCATGGGCATTGGGCCTGGCGGTGGCTGTTTCAGCACAAGCACAACCGCTCCAAGTCAAGCCAACAGCCAACGCCAGACCTGAGAGAGTTCTTTTTGTTGGCAACAGTTACTTCTATTACAACAACAGCCTGCACAACCATGTTGAACGCCTCGCCAAGGCGGCAGACCCAGCGCTCGCTGGAAGTTTGCAATTTAAATCGGCCACTATTGGGGGTGCTTCGCTGAGTCAACACAATATGGCGCACTTGTTGATGCCGGGTCAACTTGGCATTGCCAAACCATTTCAATGGGTCGTGATGCAAGGTGGAAGTGGAGAGCCTTTGTCTGCCAGACGGCGCGAAGACTTTCGCAAAACAGCCGCAGCAAATGCAGCGCTGATCCGAGACCATGGCGGGCAAGTGGCGCTGTACATGACTCATGCCTACGTCAAGCCCCATCGGCAATTCAAACCAGAAAACACCGTGGCCACAGAAGCCATGTACGTGGATGTGGGCCATGAGATCGGCGCCCTCGTAATTCCGGTCGGCTTGGCTTTTGATGAAGCCTATCGCCGCTTTCCAGAGTTGAAGTTTCACAACCGCGATGGCACGCATCCCTCGTTGCTCGGAACCTATCTGGCCGCTTGCACCACCTTCGCAACTTTGTATGGCCGCTCGCCAGTCGGCAATCCCTATCGCGCAGATGGCGCGATTGAAGAAGCTTTGGCCACGCAATTGCAGCAAGTGGCACAAGACGTTGTGACACAATTCTTTCAGTCCCCATAAAGCACTTGCGGAATGACGCTGCCCTTTCCATTTTGTTTGCGTTTGTACCCTTGCCAAATTCGGCGAGCATTGAATGCGCTGTTCACGATGTGTGCCCTTTGGGGTTTACAGGGCTGCAGCAGTTTGGTGGCAGACTCGGCCGTGACAGCGATGCCAAATGGTGCGGATGCCGTCACCACCTGGCAGCCTGAAGATCAAATGACCTGGGAAGTCGTCAGAATTCCTGGCAAAGTGGCCACTCAATACTCGGTGGTCAAGGTCAGCAACAGCACCCGACTGATGGCCAATGCACTTTCTTCTGCGAGTATGTTGCGCAAAGACCTGCGCATTGAGCCGGCAGATTTGAATCGCTTGAGTTTTTCTTGGCAAATCCATCAGCTGATTGAAGGCGCTGACATGAGCCATCGCGATCACGATGATTCGCCTGTGCGCTTGGTCTTGGCCTTCGATGGTGATCGCAGCCAGTTCTCCCCCAAAAACGCCATGATCAGCGAACTGTCGCATGCCCTCACGGGGCGACCGATGCCCTATGCCACCTTGATGTACGTGTGGTCTAACCATCGGCCTGTCGAGTCAGTGATTGTCAATCCCCGCACCGATCGGGTCCGCAAGCTGGTGCTGGAGTCCGGTGCTGAGCGAGTGAACCAATGGCTGACTTATGAGCGCGATGTGCGCGCCGATTTTGAAAAGGCTTTTGGCGAGCCGCCTGGTGCGCTGATTGGCATTGGCTTGATGACCGACAGCGATAATACCCGTAGCCATGCACAAGCCTGGTACGGCACCATTCGTTTGCATTGATTTTCATGTCACATTGATAAGTCATTCGGGTGATCTTTGGGGTGCCCCAAAGTGGGGAATTCCCTCTGGCCAAATCGGGCCTGTTTGTTGCATAGTTCAGGCTTAGTTTTTAGGGAAGCGAATGTTTGCTTTTGTCATTCAGCGCCTGATTCAGGCGGTCATGGTCATGGTCTCGGTCGCATTCATTGCGTTTCTGTTGTTCCAGTATGTGGGCGACCCCGTGTTGTTCATCTTGGGGCAAGACGCCACAGTTGACCAAATTGCGTTGTTGCGCAAAGATTTGGGCTTGGACCAGCCCTTTGTGGTGCAGTTCTGGCACTTTTTACTGAATGCCGCGCAAGGTGAGTTTGGCATCAGTTTGCGCCAAGGCGCGAAGGTGTCGCAACTCATTGCCGAGCGCTTCCCCGCCACACTCGAGTTGGCCATCATCGCTGCCGGCATGGCCTTGTTGATCGGCATTCCGATGGGCGTTTATGCGGCCCTTCGACGCGGCACCTTTGGCAGCCAGCTGCTCATGACGATGTCTTTGCTGGGGGTGTCCTTGCCCACCTTCCTCATTGGCATTTTGCTGATTTTGTTTTTTGCGGTCTTGTTGGGCTGGTTCCCCAGCTTTGGCCGAGGTGATGTGGTCAAGATTGGCTGGTGGAGCACAGGTTTGCTCACCGCCAAAGGTTGGCATCACATCGTCTTGCCCGCGCTCACACTCACAGTGTTTCAGTTGACGCTCATCATGCGCTTGGTGCGTGCTGAAATGTTGGAGGTGCTGCGCACCGATTACATCAAGTTTGCGCGGGCCCGCGGTTTGTCCAATCGCGCCATCCACTTTGGCCATGCCCTCAAAAACACCTTGGTACCAGTGATGACCATCACTGGCTTGCAACTGGGTGGTCTCATTGCATTTGCCATCATCACTGAGACCGTGTTTCAGTGGCCCGGCATGGGCTTGCTGTTCATTCAGGCCGTCACGTTTGCCGACATCCCTGTCATGGCGGCTTACCTTTGTTTGATTGCGCTGATCTTTGTGGTCATCAATTTGATTGTGGACTTGCTGTACTTTTTGGTGGACCCGCGCTTGCGCGTTGGCAAGGCAGGAGGCCACTGATCATGTTGCGCAACAATTCCTTTGACCTCAGTCCGGCTTCAACAGCCCAAGGCGCATCCTTGAAGAGTGCGCTGGCCCAAGGCCGTGCCTTTGCACACATCGCCAAGTTTCATCCCGAGCTCACCGCGTTTCGACGTGATTTGCACGCCAACCCAGAATTGGGTTTTGAAGAGGTGTACACCTCTGCGCGCGTCATTGAAGCGTTGAAGGTGTCGGGCGTGGATGCCATTCACACGGGCATTGGCAAAACAGGTGTGGTGGCTTTGGTGCATGGCCAAGGCCGCAGTGCGCAAAATCCTGGCCGCATGATTGGCTTGCGCGCTGACATGGACGCACTGCCATTGCCTGAGCACAACGACAGTCTTTGGAAATCCAAAAACTCGGGCCTCATGCATGCCTGCGGTCACGATGGTCACACCGCCATGTTGTTGGGCGCCGCTCGTTACTTGGCCGAGACACGTCAGTTTGATGGCACCGCTGTGATGATTTTTCAACCAGGCGAAGAAGGTTACGCGGGCGCGCGCGCCATGATGGAAGATGGCTTGTTTGACCGCTTCCCTTGCGAGCAAGTTTATGCACAGCACAACTCACCTGATACACCATTGGGCGTGATTGGTGTCACCCCGGGGCCCATGCAAGCGGCCGCTGACACCATTCGCATTCACATCACGGGCAAGGGCGGGCATGGTGCCAGGCCGCATCAATCGGTTGACCCTGTCTTGGTCGCAGCGCACATCATCACCGCTGCGCAAAGCATCGTGGCACGCAACCTGTCGGCCTTTGATCAGGCGGTCATCAGCATTTGTTCCATGCAAGCCGGGCACCCCACAGCCACCAGCGTCATTCCTGGCGAGGCCACATTGGTTGGCACGGTCCGCACATACAACGAGGTGGTGCAGCAAACCATTGAAGACCGTTTGCGTCATCTGTGCGAATCGGTGGCCCATGGTTTTGGTGCCACAGCGCAACTGACCTACACGCGTGGTTACCCTGCCACCGTCAACACGGTGCCTGAGGCCAACTTTGCAGCCGATGTGGCCACCACTTTGGTCGGGGCCGATCGCGTTTGGCGCAACATGCCCCCCAGCATGGGCGCCGAAGATTTTTCGTTCATGTTGCAAGCCAAGCCCGGTGCTTATTTGCGCGTGGGGCAAGGCGCCATGGATGGACCAGGCCCACACCCCTTGCACAACAGTCGCTACGATTTCAACGATGCCATTTTGCCTTTAGGGGCTGCGTTGCACGCCAGTTTGGTGGAGCACGCGCTGCCACTTTCAGGCGTCTAAACCCTTGGCCTTGAAGCACTTCTTTCAGAAAGATTCAGACGGCATGTCCAATCCCATTTCCCGATGGCTCAACAGCGA
>CALEYZ010000140.1 GCA_937928195.1 uncultured Limnohabitans sp. | reverse complement strand
TTCAGAAAGATTCAGACGGCATGTCCAATCCCATTTCCCGATGGCTCAACAGCGATGTTGGCTACAGTTTCAAACAGTCCAAGACGGCCATGGCCGCCGCTGCGATTGCGGCTTTGTTCATTTTTTGTGCGGTGTTTGCCAAGTGGGTGGCACCGTACAACCCCTTTGATGCCGCCAGTTTGGAGTTGATGGACGCGCGCTTGCCGCCCGCTTGGTCGGCAGAAGGATCTGCCAAGTATTTACTGGGCACAGACGACCAAGGCCGCGACATTCTGTCAGCCTTGATGTATGGCACCCGCATCTCTTTGGTGGTGGGTTTTGCTTCCGTCTTCGTGTCTTTGTTGGTTGGCGTGGGCTTGGGTTTGATTGCAGGCTTTCGCGGCGGTTGGATTGACGCCTTCCTCATGCGTTTGTGCGATGTGATGTTGTCGTTCCCTGCCATCTTGGTGGCGCTCTTGATTGCAGGTGTGGGGCGTGCGCTGTTTCCAGATGCGGATGACTCATTGGCTTTCGGTGTGCTGATCATTTCGATTTCACTCACAGGCTGGGTGCAATATGCGCGCACGGTGCGAGGCACCACCTTGGTTGAGCGCAACAAAGAATATGTTCAGGCTGCGCGCGTGACCGGCGTGGCGCCGCTGCGCATCATGCTGCGCCATGTGCTGCCCAATGTGCTGGGCCCGGTCATGGTGCTGGCCACCATTCAAGTGGCCACGGCCATCATCACCGAGGCCACCTTGTCTTTCCTGGGCGTAGGGGTGCCACCCACCTCACCCTCGCTGGGCACACTCATTCGCATTGGCAATGATTTTTTATTTTCCGGCGAATGGTGGATCACGATTTTTCCAGGCGTGACCTTGGTGCTCATTGCCTTGTCTGTGAACTTGTTGGGTGATTGGCTGCGCGATGCCTTGAACCCTCGTTTGCGTTGAGCCCCCATTCCTTTGACAGGTTGTCATGAGTCTTCTACAAGTTAAAAATTTGGTCGTGGAATTTCCAAGCCGGCACGGCACTTTGCGTGCGCTGGACGAAATTTCATTTGAAATTGCCCCTGGTGAAATCTTGGGTGTGGTGGGCGAGTCGGGTGCGGGCAAGTCCCTCACCGGTGCGTCCATCATCGGTTTGCTTGAACCACCGGGCCGTGTGGCCGGCGGAGAAATTGTGCTGCAAGGTCAGCGCATCGATAACTTGAGCAACGACCAAATGCGCAGCATTCGGGGCCGCAAAATTGGCGCCATTTTTCAAGACCCGCTGACCTCTCTGAACCCTTTGTATTCTGTGGGCAAGCAGTTGGTGGAAACCATCCAGGCGCATTTGCCTGTGTCCGATCAGGAAGCACGCCAACGTGCCATTGCCTTGCTGCAAGACACCGGTATTCCTGCTGCTGCAGAGCGCATTGACCATTACCCTCATCAGTTTTCGGGCGGTATGCGCCAACGCGTGGTGATCGCCTTGGCCTTGGCAGCCGAGCCTCAGCTCATTGTGGCCGACGAGCCCACCACGGCCTTGGACGTCTCCATTCAAGCGCAGATCATCAGCTTGCTCAAAAATATTTGCAAAAAACACGGCGCTGCGGTGATGCTCATCACACACGACATGGGCGTGATTGCCGAGACCTGCGATCGCGTAGCCGTGATGTACGCGGGGCGCATTGTCGAGGTGGGCCCTGTGCACCAGGTCATCAACCATCCAGAGCATCCTTACACCGCCGGCCTGATGGCTTCTATTCCAGACATGGATGTGGACCGTGAACGCTTGAATCAAATTGATGGCGCCATGCCGCGCCTGAATGCCATCCCTCAAGGTTGCGCTTTCAATCCGCGCTGCACACAAGCCTTTGACCGCTGCCGCCAAGAACGACCGGAGTTGACGCAAGTGACCCAACTTGACCGCAGCGGCCAGACGCATGTGGCGTGCTGGTTACAAAACGAAGTGACCGCGGAGGTGGTGCGATGAGCCAACACAATGCTTCTTCGAAGCCACAGCCGCTGGTGGTGGCGCACGATTTGGCCAAAACCTTTGACGTCTCAGCACCCTGGCTCAGCCGCGTGATTGAGCGCAAACCACGCCAGTTGTTGCGCGCCGTTGATGGCGTCAGCTTTGAAATCGAACGCGGCAAAACATTGGCCTTGGTGGGCGAGTCCGGTTGTGGCAAAAGCACCGTGGCTCGTTTGCTGGTTGGTTTGTACGAGCCCACGCGCGGCGGCCTCACCTTTGACGGTGAAAATGCGCATGCGGCTTTCAAATCAGACGATGCCAAAGCCATGCGCAAACGCATCCAAATGATTTTTCAAGACCCGTATGCCAGCTTGAACCCGCGTTGGACGGTGGAAGCCATTGTGGGCGAGCCCTTGAAAGAGCATGGCCTGATTCACGATGCGCAAGAACTGAAGACCCGCGTGGCCGAACTGTTGCAATCGGTGGGCTTGTCAGCCCTGGACATGGTGAAGTACCCCCACCAATTCTCTGGCGGCCAACGCCAGCGCATTTCGATTGCGCGCGCATTGGCCACCGCGCCTGAGTTTTTGGTGTGCGATGAGCCCACCTCTGCATTGGATGTGAGCGTGCAAGCGCAAGTGCTCAACATCATGAAAGACTTGCAGCGTGAGCGCGGGTTGACCTATTTGTTCATCTCGCACAACTTGGCCGTGGTGCGCCATGTGAGCGACAACGTGGGGGTGATGTATTTGGGGCAGTTGGTCGAACTGGCAGACAAACACAGTTTGTTCAGCAACCCGCAGCACCCTTACACCCGCATGTTGCTGGATGCCATCCCCAAGATGAAAGACACCGGCCGAGCGCGCACACCGGTGCAAGGCGAGGTGCCCAATCCGCTCAATCCGCCGCCGGGTTGCAGCTTCAATCCACGTTGCCCTTTGGCCAACGAGCGCTGCAGAACGGAGCGCCCTGTTTTGAAAAGCATCAACGGCATCAAGATCGCATGCCATGCGGTGGAAGAGGGGCGGCACTGAAAAGTTAAGAGTGCCAATGAAAAAAGGGCCAGCTGGCCCTTTTTCATTGACTGCTGCGATTAAGGCAATGGGTCAAATTTCAACTCTGAAAGTGGAACGACTTTTTCGTCTCGGACCATTTTGTACTCTGTGTTGGGGCCAAGCCATTTGTTCCAAATCTTGTTGATTTCGCCTGCTTTGTCCAAAGCCAATAAAGCTTCGTTCACTTTGGCATAAAGTTGCGGCTCGTCTTTCTTCATGCCCACACCAATGGGCTGAAATGCCATGGGTTCTTGGATCATCTTCATCTCCACTGCCCCTCCCGTTTTTGACTGACCGACCAACTTGGTGATAGTCATGGTGTTGGCAACCATGCCAACAGCTTTGTTTTGCTGAACTGCCATATAGACTGAACCCGTGTCTTGGAAAGTGACAGGTTCCGAACCATTGAGTTTGATAGACAGCTCAGATGTGGATCCTTTTGTTGAGGCGATTCGTTTGCCCTTAAAGTCTGCTTTTTTGGTGCCGGCTTCGCTGGCTTTAACTGCCAACATTTCTTTGGCCAAATAGTAAGGGTGGCTAAATTGAATCTGCTCTGCGCGGCCCAAGGTATATGCTAAATTGGCAACCGTGATGTCAACACGGCCCATCTTGACTTCTGGTACGCGGGCTTCAACGGAAACTGGTGTAACAGATGCTTTGACACCAAATTGAGCCGCGATGGCATTGCACAAATCCACATCAAAACCAACCATCTCGCGTGATTTTGGATCAGGTGCCGCAAAAGGCGGAACATCTGCAAACGTGGCGCATTTCAATTCTTTACGTTGTTGGATGTCCTGCCATTGATCGGCAAACGCAGTTGGCGAAAATGAAGCCAGCGCCATGAGGCCAGCAGAAAGGCAAAGTGCCGTACGATTTTTCATGAAGAACTCCTAGTGGTGGTGAGGTGAAATCAATGTGCGCGAAGATCTGTCAAGAATCTTTTGGCACGAGGGTGTTGTGGGTTGTGAAAGAAAGACTCGGGTTCTGCGACTTCTAAAATTGACCCTTCGTCCATGAACCAAACTCTGTCGGCAACTTCGCGCGCGAAGCCCATTTCATGTGTGACACACATCATGGTCATGCCGTCTTGGGCCAGGCTGCGCATGACGCTCAAAACCTCGCCAACCATTTCAGGGTCAAGTGCGCTGGTGGGCTCGTCGAAAAGCATGGCTGGAGGTTCCATGGCCAAGGCACGAGCAATCGCAACCCTTTGCTGCTGCCCGCCAGACAGTTGCGCCGGAAAGGCCTGAGATTTATTGGCCAAGCCGACGCGGTCCAACAAGGCCATGGCTTTGTCATGTGCTGCCGCTTTGCTCAGTCCCATCAAGCGCATAGGCGAGAAAGTGATGTTGTCTAGCACTGACATGTGTGGAAATAAGTTGAAGCTTTGAAAAACAAACCCAACTTGGCTGCGCAGCTTGTTAAGGTGTTGGCTGTTCATCGGGCTGTGGACTTGCTGTGCATTGAATTCAATTTGGCCCGACTGAATTTCTTCTAACCGATTCACGGTTCGTATGAGCGTTGATTTGCCCGATCCTGAGGGGCCGCAGACAACCACAACTTCGCCTTGTTTAACTTCAGCGGTGATGTTGACCAGTGCGTGATAGTCGCCATACCACTTGTTGACTTGAGAGAATTTAATCATGTGAGATGCCTCAGAGGCGGAGTGCTAGGTGGTATGTTTGATCTGTGCACTGTGACGTTCACGCCCAATCGTTTTTTTGCAATTCTTTGCTCCAACCACTCCGCGGCATGTGTCAGACTCCAGCAGACGATGTAATAAATCACCGCCAAGATGAAAAAAACATGAAACGGTTTGGTGAGCAATTGGTTGTTGACTTGGCTGGCTGCAAAAGTCAGCTCATGCACATTGATGACATAACCCAAGGTGGTTTCTTTGATGGTGGACACAAACTGACTCAGCATGCTGGGCAACATGTTGTAAAGCGCTTGCGGCAAGATGATGTGAAACATGGCGCCCATGTAGCCATGGCCCAAAGCACGTGCAGCTTCTGTTTGTCCTTTGGGCAATGCTTCAATGCCTGCTCTGACAATTTCAGCCAAAAAAGCGGCCTCATACACAACCAGCGTTACCACCATCGTTGTGAAACCTGAGATGTTTTGGCCAATCAAAATAGGAACTAAAAAGTACACCCACAAAATGATCATGAGCAACGGGATTCCGCGGGTGGCATAGACCAATGCGGTTGATGGCCAGCGGAGTAATGGATTCTTGGAAATGCGTGCCAGAGCGATGCCGACGCTAAGTGGAAATGCCAAAGTGATACCCAAGATCGACAGCAATAGCGTGCAGGCTAATCCGCCTAAAGGACCATTGGGATATTGCCCCACCAGCAGCAAGAGCCAGTTGTCGCTAACGATGGTGATCAGGTCGTTCATCGTTATCTCGCCGATTGGAGTGCTGACCGCCGCTCAATCCAAGCGCCAATGGCCATGATCAACAAAGAAATGACCAAGTAGAGGATGGTTGCAATAAGGTAAGACTCAAAAGCGCGAAACGTTCGGCTTTCAATTTCTTTGACTGCATGGGTTAATTCCGCCGCGCCAATGGCCATGGCCAAACTGCTGTTTTTGAACAACGACACGCTATGGTTAATGAGTGCTGGAATGGCATTGCGAACAGCTTGCGGCATCAAAACAAAACGCATGCTGCCCAGATAGCTGTGTCCAAGTGCACGCGCGGCTTCAGCTTGTCCGGTTGGGACCGCACGAAATCCAGAGCGAAGGTCTTCGCTGAAATAGGCTGCCTGGCACAAGCCAAGGGCAATGATGGCAAACACAGCCTCAGCTTGGTTTTCCGAAAGCCAAGCTTGGATGTTTGCAGGCAAAAAATTGGCAATGCCAAAATACCAAAGCATCATCTGAACCAGCGTCGGGATGTTCCGGTGGTAGGAGACATATGCTTCAACTGCAGATTGCGCCATGCGATTTGGTGAGAACCGGACGGCCAGTAAAACAACCGCCAAAGTCATGGCCAAGATCCACGAACCCAATGCCACCCACAAAGTGACTTTCAGACCTGACACGAGCATGCTGCTGAACTCGGGGTTCAGCAGCAAGGCCATGAGGTTGAAATCTTTCATAAGAGCAAGTCTGGTCTAGAGCGTTAAGTGGCTTGACTTTGTGGCCGCGCCGTTGACAAGCCACCTGGAACTTGAAGCGTCGGTGTTATTTCCATATGACCAACATTGACAGCGATAGGGGCTGCAATGGCGAATGCAATGGCATCAGCAATGTCTTCGGCTTGTGGAAGTTCAAACCCATCGATGAACCGCTCGCGGATTTCCTTGGAGTTGCCATGAACGTGTGCAAAGATGTCAGTAGCGACTCGACCTGGGCAAATCTCAGTGACGCGCACCCGCTTACCAAAAGCGTCAACGCGAAGCTGGCGTGACAGCATGCTGACAGCCGCTTTCGTGGCGTGATAAGTGCTGTTGCCATTGAAGTTATAGGCGCCAGCAATGGACGAGATGTTGACCACATGGCCTCGATCGCGTTCATACATGCCAGGTACGACCAATCGGCACAAATGCAGAACTGCACGAAGATTGACGTCGACCAGCAGGTCAATATCTTCCGCTGTTGCTTTGAGAAATGAGCGCGGACGGTCAACTCCTGCGTTGTTGATCAAAATGTCAAAGGAGGTCGCCTGTGCAATGCGCGTGATGGCGTTCAGGTCACTGACATCTACGGCATGGACTGTGCATCCTGTTTCTTTAGACAGTGCGTCCAATGCATCATGCGACCGAGCCAACGCGTGAACTTCGATGCCTTCTTTGCACAATCGGCGAACGGCAGCGGCTCCGATGCCAGACGAGGCGCCGGTGACGAGAGCTGTTTTGTAGTCCGAAAAAGGCATAGAGATCCTTGATTAATGAAGAATTTATAGGGACGTGAAGATGTACGCCAAGACGGAATCACTGTGTGGCAATAAGTTCGTCTTATGATGGGTTTAACCCTGAGATTTGTTGGGAAATGGGCACAATTTTCCCGCCTTGCTTTTCAATTTCGAGTCGAATTGCCTGTGCCAAAGCGACAGAGCCTGGTGTGTCGCCATGTACCAAAATCGACTGCGCTTTGGCGGCAATGATCTCGTTCGTGTAGGTGGTGACGGTGCCTGTCTCTAGCAATTGCTTGATGCGCGCTAGCACTTGCTGCTTGTCATGGATGACCGAATTCGGAAGTTTGCGGGGCACCAGCAAACCCTCTTTGTCATAAGCGCGGTCTGCTAAAAAAGAAGTTGCGACTGTTAACCCATATGTTGCACAGGCGTCTTCAATCGCTCTGCTGGAAGATGAACTCACAATGAGCGCACTGTCGTAATCCGCCACAGCTTTGATCAGTGGATTGGCCAACAGTGGATCTGCAGCAACCATATTGCCCAATGCGCCGTGAAAACTCATGTGCGTCATGCGACAACCTGCTGCTTGTGCCAATCCTGCCAAAGCACCCAATTGGTAGACCACCATGGCGCTGAGTTCTTCAATGTCGATGTGCATGACACGTCGACCAAAACCCTGCAGATCAGGAAAGCCAACGTGTGCGCCGATTTCGATGCCGCGCAGCTTGGCCAACTTCAAGGTCTTTGACATGATGAGCGGATCGCCCGCATGGAAGCCACATGCAATGTTGGCAGACGAAATAATGTCAAATAAAGCACTGTCTTCTCCCATTTTCCAAGGGCCTAGACCTTCACCAACATCTGCGTTCAAGTCAATTTGCATCGTCTTCATCTTTTTTCAAAATCATCAAATGGGTGCCATAACCCACAGTCGATCGGTGTGCCACCAGAATGGTCTCTAGAAAGGCATTGTGAGGTGCTCGTACTGGGATAAAGATTTGTCCAATCTGCAAGAGTGCCAAGATTTGATTCTTTTGTACACGCTCGCCAAGATGGACGAAGGGTGCATCGCGCAACGGGTGTGCAAGCTGGACAATGCCAACAGAGCCAGCATTTACAAAAACAGATACCTCGGTTGGCGAAAAGGTGGCGCGGTCTTTGAGGCGTTCTGTTTTTTGAGGCTGGTGGATGCAGATCCTTGTTTCTGGACCGCTCAATTCAAAGGTTTGGATTTGGGTGCCCTGAAGCCACTCATTGATTTGTTCTCTGAATTGAGCTGAATTGAAGTCCATGGTGTTTTGCGTATCGTGCGTCATGCCGTCCCCCGCACATCTGAAAGCAGACGGGCCTGTCGCTTGATTTCATTCAGCCAATGTTGGTTTTGCAATTGCGCTTCAAGTGCATCATTCCAAGTGGTTTCAATAAAACGGACACGGCTGCCAATGGGCAGTTGTGCGAATCGCCATAAGTCTGCTTGGATGATGGTGCCTACTTTGGGATAACCGCCGGTCGGTTGGGCATCACGCATTTGAACAATGGGCTGCCCGTCGGGGGGGACTTGGATGACGCCTGGCACGATGCCATGAGACCGCATTTCCAGTGGCGCTTTCAATTGCAACGCATCCCCTGCCAAACGAAAACCATATCGATCACTTTGCGGGGTGATTTTCCATTCGCAGTGCCAGAGTTGAGCCTGAGAAGTTTCACTGTAGTGCAAATACTCTGCAGCAGGCAAGACCCTCACGGCTCGACAACCATCTTGCGTTAAGGGCATGCTGATCTCTGGCGGCAAAATACCTTGAGAGGTGCAAACATGGTCATGGTGTTGCAGCGTTGCCAACACATCACCCGCTCGAAGAGGACGGCCTTGATGGCCGCCAAAAGAACCTCGCATTTGTGTGCTGCGAGAATTCAAGACCCGAGGAACATCCAGTCCACCCGCTAAACAAAGATAAGCACGACTGGTTCGATGGTTGCCTAAACGAGGCAAACGAATGTTCAGTGTTTGCCCGGCTTTGGCAAAGTGAGAGAACCATGGCAGTATGTCTCGCATGTCCAATTGCGCATCACAGTCGGCGCCTGTCAAAGCAAAGTGACAATCTGCTAAAAACTTAATTTTGAATGGGAATACTTGAACTTCAATGCCCGCTGCGTTGCTTTCATTGCCCAGCAAGCAGTTGCCCGCCGACAACGCTAAATCATCCATGGCGCCAGCTGTTCCTACCCCCCAGCGTAGGCATTCGTGCCGACCCAAGTCTTGCACAGTGTTGAGAGCACCAGTGGCCAGCACTTCAATCATCGAATGACTTTCTGAATTCGAAATCGAATTCGATCACCTGGTTGTAGCAATGCTGGCATGGATTTCTGCGCATCAAAAAAGACCATGTGGGTTGCGCCGATGGTGTTCCATCCACTTGGACCTTCTGAAGCAGACACACCTGTTTGAAAGCCACCAATGGACACAGATCCACCCGGAATTTTGAGAACGGGTGCTTTTCGCCGAGGTGTTGCAATACGTTCGTCCATGCCGCCCAAGTAGCAATACCCAGGGTGACTGCCCAAGGCGTAGACGTCATACACGGGGCTACTGTGCAGTTGAACGATGTCGTCAATGCTCAGTCCTGTGTGTGCAATGACATCGTTCATATGAGGGCCACCTTCTCCGCCGTAAATGACTGGGAGTTCAAATTCCCGACCAGCCAAGCGAATAGGTTGCGCCTTATCCCAAGCTGCTATGAGCTTGCTGCGCAATGTTTCGATGTTTTCTGGTGGCCTGGCAAATGCCAGCATGAGGTTGTTCATGCCAGGGACTGCTTCTTGAACTTCAGGCCAAGTTTGTGCTTCTGCCGCCAACGACCAGATACGTTGTTGACGATGCAGATCCATGCCCGTTCCTGGTGCTTCAAACAAGGCCGCTGTGGTGCCAAGTAAACTGAACTGAGGCACGAGTTCCATCATGCCATCGCTCTCTGTTTGAGCAACCGTTCAAGATGGTGAATGTCAACGCCACCAGTGATGAAGCTTGAATCTGCGATCAGGTCTCTGTGAAGAGGTAAATTGCTAGAAATACCACCAATGTGCATCTCATGTAGCGCCAAGCACATCCGGCGCAACGCATCTGCGCGATCGAGCCCATGAACAATTAATTTGCCAATCATGGCATCGTAGTAGGGTGGAACGGTATAACTTGTACCCGCATGGGAGTCGATACGGACTCCCCAGCCTCCTGGCATGTGCCAATCCGTGATTTTCCCCGCCGAAGGTAAAAAACTGACGGGATCCTCTGCATTGATACGACATTCGATGGCATGCCCATGACATGCAATGTCTGACTGCCGCAAGCTCAAGTGCTCACCCATGGCCATCTTGAGTTGCTGTTCCACAATGTCAATGCCGGTGGTCATTTCTGTGACGGTGTGCTCAACCTGCAAACGTGTGTTCATTTCAATGAAATAAAAAGCGCCGTCTTCGTATAAGAACTCAAACGTCCCCACGCCGTGATAGCCCATTGATTTGCATGCATTGGCGCAGAGTTGTCCCACTTGATTCAATAACTCGGCTGAAATGAGCGGTGCTGGAGCCTCTTCAATGACTTTCTGATGACGTCGTTGTAAAGAGCAATCTCGAGATCCGAGCCAGATGGCAGAGCCGTGTTGATCCGCCAAAATTTGAATTTCTACGTGACGCGGATGCGTCAAGAATTTTTCAATGTAGACCTCCGGGTTGCCAAATGCTTGTGCCGCTTCTTCTTGAGTCACTGCAAGTGCGGTTTGAAGTTGTGAGGCGCTATGCACCACACGCATCCCACGTCCGCCACCACCGCCTGCAGCCTTGATGATGACTGGAAACCCAATGTCATGGGCGATGCGTTGAATTTCCGTCATGTCCTTTGGCAACGATGTGTCTGGTCCAGGAACACACGGAATGCCTGCAGCTCGCATGGCCTGTTTGGCGGACACTTTGTCGCCCATCAGTCTGATGCACTCGGGGGGAGGGCCAATGAAGGTTTTGCCAGCTTGTATGACGTGCTCTGCAAACGCTGCGTTTTCAGACAAAAAGCCGTAGCCTGGATGTATGGCTTGAGCGCCGCTGATTTCTGCCGCTGACAAAATGGCAGAGTGCTTAAGGTAACTTTCTTTGGCAGTGCCGGGTCCAATGCAATAGGCTTCATCGGCCAACTTCAAATAGGGTGCGTGCTGATCTGCGCTTGAATAAACCATGATCGTGCGCAGCTTCAAGAGTTTGCATGCTCGCAAAATGCGCAAT
Organism: uncultured Limnohabitans sp.; assembly: GCA_937928195.1. GTDB lineage: Bacteria > Pseudomonadota > Gammaproteobacteria > Burkholderiales > Burkholderiaceae_C > Limnohabitans_A. The sequence goes on along the minus strand of CALEYZ010000140.1, from coordinate 8,998 downwards.
GCAATTTCTCCCCGGTTGGCGATTAAAACTGAATCAAACATGCTCATCCAGTTCTATCTCTACGATCACCTGGCCTGCTTCTACTTCGCTGCCACTGCTGACATGGATTGAAGACACTCGACCGGCTGATTCTGCGCAAACTTCATTGAATACTTTCATGGCTTCAATGGTGCAAACAGTTTGGCCCCGTGTGACCCTATCACCTACTTGAACATAAGCGGCTTGCCCCGGTGCGGGTTGAAGGTGCACCAAGCCAAAGACCGGTGCCAAAATGTGATGGATGCGCTCAGGTGCTGTCGCATCAAGCTCGCTGGCCTGATTCGAAGCGGGTGAAGGTGGATCTATCGTGTTTGAATTCTGCTTCACCAAACGAAGGGTCCATCCTTCATGTGTGAGCGTCATTTCACTGAGCTCCGATGCGGCCATTGACTCAATGGCCGCTTTCATGTGAGACAAGTCCATCACATGCTCAGTTGATGACCTTGGCTTCCAATGCGGCCAGGAAAGACCGATCCCAGCGACCTTGGTTGATCTCAAGCATTTGTTGTTCTTCTTTATGGTGTTGAATCAATGCTTTTTCAATCAACGTGGCCGCTTCAGAGGCTGGGAAAGCCAGTAAGCCATCCTGGTCGCCGACAATGATGTCGCCTGGATGTACAACCATTCCGCCAATTGATACGGTGACATTGATTTCACCAGGGCCATTTTTGTAGGGGCCTCGATGGTTGACACCTCTTGCGTACATGGGAAATTCACGCTCGCGAATCTCCGCCACATCTCGAATTGCACCATCGATCACCATCCCCGCCAAACCCAGCATGGCGGCACCTGCACTGATGATGCCGCCAATCACAGCATTGCTGAGATCGCCGCCTGCATCGATGACCAAAATGTCACCGGGTCTGCAGTAATCCAAGGCTCGAAGTGCCGTTAAGTTATCGCCGCCGCGAGACCGCACTGTGACAGCTGTGCCAGCCATGGTCCATTTGCTTGGTTTGTGATACGGCATTATGCCCATGCTGCCTGTGCCGCGGTGCAGATTGTCTGAAAGCAATGGAACCGCAATCTCTCGCAATTGGGCCAAATGCTTGGGATCTGCCTGAGGGGGGGACGGCAGTCGACGGGCGCCAAGATCGCTCATATGTTTCCTTTTGCAGTGAAATAAAGTCGAGATTGAACTCGACGACATTCACAGCGTATGGAAGGAAGCCGACAGCGGCAAAGACTGATTGTGTATTTCTAGATAAGGTTCGCTTATGTCAGGTGCGATGGAGGCGCACAACGCGACTTAAGCAGACTGTTCTGAAACGGGATGATGCAGAAAGCTGCCAGGCATTTCAGCAATGATCTCCATCATCACTTCTTTAACCACTTTGGCGGGTTCGGACAGGGGTAAGTGATCTGATTGGCACAAGGACAAGCGTGCGTCAATTTCTGGTGAAACAATGCGAGCTTGCCAAGCATTGCAATCTTGTATCAGTTCACGCGCCAAAGACGTTGGCACAATTGCCGCACCCAAGCCGTCGCCTATCAGTGCCGTCAATGTTTTGGCTGATTCAATTTCCGCAACCACCTTTGGCTTCAATCCCAAACTTGCAAATGCTTCATCCACCAGACGACGGAGATAGTTGTAGCTTCGAGGTAGATAAAGGTCAAGCTCAGCAAGGTCCTTGACACTGATGCTTTCGCCCGGGCAGGGAAGAGACGCTGGGCCTACTAAGTAAAGAGACTCACGGAGCAGCGGTAGAAATTGCAAGCCGTGAATGGCATCCCGGCCGCCATAGAGAACTGCAAGGTCCATTCGACCGCTCATCACCAATTCGGACAGAGTGGTGCCGTAGTTTTCATTGAGGTACGGCACGATGCCAGGGTATCTTGCACGCAAGGTTCGGAGAAGAGGTAATCCCAATTCGGCCGCCATGGTGCCTGGTGCCAAACCGATGCACACAGAGCCAGAGATGCCGAGGCTAGCGGCCTGCATGTCGACCATGGCCTGATCACATTGCCTCAGAATGAGTTGTGCATGACGGTACAAAACCTTACCCGCCTCTGTTGGCGTGACGCCTCGTTTGGTTCGCAACAACAATTGCTGACGGACTTCACCTTCCAGGGTTGCCAGTTGCTGACTGATTGCAGGCTGCGCGATATGGAGCAGGTCGGCAGCTTGGGTCAAGCTACCCACATCTACAATTTTCACGAAATACTTCAGCCGTCGCAGGTTGATGGTCATAGATCGCATTATCTATCCATAAGTGTTGCCTATTAAGGCAGATGAAAGCCCTCTTGGCATTTTTATCCTCTGAGTCATACCTTCAGGGGCATTCAAGGAGAGATACATCGCATGAGCACCCTTCAATTAGCTTCGAGACTTCAACGCATCAAGCCGTCCCCCAGTACATTTGCAGCCGATCGGGCCAGTGAATTGCGTCGGCAAGGTAAATCCATCGTTAACTTGGTGGTGGGCGAGCCTGATTTTGATACGCCAGCACATATTCGCGAAGCCGCTGCGCTGGCCATGAACAAAGGTCAAACTCGGTATACCTTGATGGCCGGTACAGTTGAAGTTCGTCAGGCCATCAAAGACAAATTAGAGCGTGAAAACGGTTTGACGTATGGCATGGATGAACTCATCATCACCAGCGGTGCGAAAAGTGCGATTTACAGTGCTTTTGCTATTTCTATTGAAGTGGGACACGAAGTCATTATTCCTGCGCCTTATTGGGTCTCCTACCCTGACATGGTCTTGGCTTGCGATGGCACGCCCGTTACCGTGGTGTGTCCTGAAGCCAATGATTTCAAACTGACACCTTCGCAACTCGAAGCCGCCATCACGCCTCAAACCCGTTGGTTGTTGATCAACTCACCCAGCAATCCAACCGGTGCCAGTTACACGAAGGCCGAATACCGCGCGTTGGCCGATGTATTGGTTCGTCATCCGCATGTCATGGTCATGACGGATGACATTTATGAGCACATTCGTTTTGATGGTCAAAGAACGCCCCATATATTAGAGGCAGCGCCAGAATTGCGCGACAGGACGCTTGTCATCAATGGTGTGTCAAAAACATATGCAATGACGGGCTGGCGGATTGGCTATATCGCAGGACCTCGTGAATACATCAAGGCCTTGGACACGCTTTTGTCTCAATCAACCGGCAGTTGTTGTGCCATCAGCCAAGCCGCAACAGCGGCTGCGCTGAATGGCGATCAAAGCTTTGTGGCGCAAAGTGTTGGCGTTTATAAGATGCGCCGTGATCGCACGGTACAAGCCTTGAATGCGATTCCCGGAATCAGCTGCAAAATGCCCGAAGGTGCTTTTTATCTGTATGTGAATTGCCAAGGCCTCATCGGCAAGCAAACATCTGATGGAAAAATTTTAGCTGCGGATACAGATGTGGTTTTGTATTTGCTCGAAAGTGAAGGCGTTGCCGTGGTGGCAGGAACTGCGTACGGGTTGTCTCCTTATTTTCGTATGTCGATTGCCACCTCAATTGAAATTCTTGAAGAAGGTTGTAAGAGAATTGCCCGAGCTGTCAGCGCATTAACGTAGGCACTTTAGGCTTGAAGTGGACACAAAAAAAGACGCTCCTCGGAGCGTCTTTTTCATGGTGACAACTGAAAGAATCAGTTCACGGTGACCCATTTCATTTTGGGTGCGTCATTGGAGTCATGCGTCATGGTGACGTTTTTCTTCATGGCCCATGGACGCATTTGGTGGTGCAAAGGAATGTACAACATTTCATCGCGTGTGATGGTCAAGGCTTCCTTGATCATGCCGTCACGCTTGTTTTTGTCGAGTTCGGTTTTCATGGCTTCAACCAAAGTGTCAACGCGAGCGTTGCTGATTTTGGAGAAGTTGAAGCTGCCATCAGCACCTTGTGTGCGTGTCATGACCAATGACTGCAAAGAGTACTGTGCGTCATAGGTGGCCACGCCCCAGCCCAGGAGGTAAGCGCTGGTGTCAAAGTTTTGCACTTTGGCAATGAACGGGCCAAAGTTGATGGCATTCAATTTGGCTTTAACGCCAATCTTGGCCCACATATTGACAACCGCTTGGCAAACTTCTTCGTCGTTCACGTAACGGTTGTTCGGGCAGTCGAGTGTGAACTCCACGCCATTGGGGTAACCCGCATCGGCCAAGAGTTTTTTGGCGCCTTCAACGTCAGCGGCCGCTGTTTTGTCCATGTCGGCAGAGTAGCCGTTCACGCCGGGGGCAATGATGAGGCTGGCAGGCACAGACAGACCACGCATGATGCTGCGCTGAATGGCGCTGCGGTCAATGGCCATGCTCAAAGCTTTGCGAACACGCACGTCTTTGAAGAAGTTCTTGCCTTTGGGGGCGTACTTCAATTCGTCGCTGCCCAGGTCAAAGCCCAAGAAGATGGTGCGAACTTCGGGGCCATCAAGCACAGACAAAGCAGGCGTGCTGCGCAGGCGTGCAACGTCTTGTGTCGGCAAATCAGTGACGGCGTCCACGTTGCCAGCCAACAAGGCCGCAATGCGTGTGGGGTCTGATTTGATGGGGGTGTAGATGATGTCTGTCACGTTGCCTTGCAACTTGTCCCACCAAGATTTGTTAGCAGTCAAGACCACGCGTTGGTCAGGTGCCCATTCTTTGATGATGTAGGGGCCCGTTCCATTGGTGTTGGTGGAGGCGAACGTGATTTCTTTGGCCTTGTAGTCTTGGATTTTTTCAGACTTGTTTTTGACCGACCATGATTTGCTCATGATGTAAAACACGGTGAAATTGTTGAGCAAGGTGGGATTGGGTTTGTCCAAGATGACGTCAATGGTGAAGTCGTCCACCTTCTTCATCTCTTTCACGCCTGTCACGTAGATGCCCATGGTGCCTTGTGGCTGGCGAATGCGGTCAAATGAGAACAGCACGTCATCGGCTGTGAAATTAGAGCCATCGTTGAACTTCACGCCTTTGCGCAAGTTAAAGCGCACAGTGGTGGGGTTGACGTTGGACCAGCTGGTGGACAAGCTAGGTTCGATTTTGTAGTTCTTGTCGTAGCGCACCAAAGCTTCATAGGTGTGGCCTACGATGTTGTTGGTAGTGGCGTGATTCTGGGAGTGCGGGTCCAAGGTCAAAATGTCGTTTTGAGCGGCCCATTTGAATTCAACGGCCTGCGCGCTGGTTGCGCCTAGCAGGCCTGCTGAGAGACCTACCGCCAGCGTTAGCAGGCGTGAGGTTTTGAGGAAGCGTTGGTACATGCTAAATCCTGTCAAAGTTAAATAACCAAGTCATTCTAGGGGAGGGACGTGCCAGATCGCAAGTCACATCAGGGTTATTGCCGAGTGCGACAAAAAGTCACATTCTGAGTTTTAATGTGGTTTTTGCATTTTCAGGTGAATGTCCTATGAGCGCCATCTTGTTTCAATCCGCCAATGTGCTGGATGTTGAATCTTTGCAACTTAAAACGGCGCAAGACGTTTGGGTCCAAAACGGGCTGATCAAATCGGTGATGCCGCACCAAGCCGGTGCTACTGTCCCTGCTGGTACGCAAGTGATTCAAGCGCAGGGCAAAACCTTGATGCCTGGCTTGATCGATTGCCATGTGCACGTGATCGCCGCCCATCTGAACCTCAACATCACAGCCAATCAGCCCAATGTGTTTGCCACCTTGCGGGCCTTGCCCATCATGAAAGGCATGTTGATGCGCGGCTTCACCACGGTGCGAGACGCCGGCGGTGGCGATTGGAATTTGGCCGAGGCCACACGCACCGACATGGTGGAAGGTCCGCGCATTTTTGCTGCAGGCCGTGCGCTGTCGCAAACCGGTGGCCATGGCGATGGCCGTCCACGCAGCGATGTGATCGAGCCTTGTGGTTGCTCTAGCCGTGTTGGCGCTCTGGCCCGTGTGGTGGATGGTGTCGACAACGTGCGCTTGGCCGTTCGTGAAGAAATCATGAAGGGTGCCAATCAAATCAAAATCATGGCCTCAGGCGGGGTGGCTTCACCCAACGACCCCATTCATTTCTTAGGCTATTCAGAAGGTGAAATTCGCGCCATTGTGGACGAGGCCGAGCATGCCGGTACCTATGTGATGGCCCATGCCTACACACCCAAATCCATTTACCGCGCGGTGGACTTTGGCGTGCGCAGCATTGAGCACGGCAATTTGATCGATGTGTCGACGGCACAGTTCATGGCCGACAAACAAGCCTACATGGTGCCCACGTTGATCACCTACGAAGCCTTGGCCAATGAAGGTGCCAGCTTGGGTTTGCCTGCAGTGTCGGTTGCCAAAATTGAAACGGTCAGAAGCCAAGGACAAAAGGCTTTAGAGATCTTGGCCAAAGCGGGCGTCAAAATGGCCTTGGGCACTGACTTGCTGGGCGAGTCTCATCGCCATCAATCAGAAGAGCTGAGAATTCGGGCCGACATTTTGGGCAATGGTGCCGCGCTGCAGCAAGCCACTTTGAACGCGGCAGAATTGATCAACATGTCAGGTCAATTGGGTGTGGTGAAAGCGGGCGCCATTGCCGACTTGCTCTTGGTCGACGGCAACCCCTTGGCCGACATGTCTTGCCTGCTGGGCCAAGGTGAGCACATTCAAGCCATCATGAAAGATGGCAAGTTGTACAAACAAGCCTAAGGCTTCAGGTGTAGCGCTTGTTGCGCAGGTTGTTTTTCATTTCGCGCAGCGCGGGTTGCAAGGCCTCGCCAATGCGCAAGGCCACTGTTGTGGCCAAAATGTCAATGATCAGCAAGTGCAACAGCCGTGAGACCATGGGGCTGTAGCGGTCGTAGCTTTCGGGGTGATCGGCGGTCAGGTGAATGTGGCCTGCTGTCGCCAGTGGCGAGCCACTGGCCGTGATCACAATGGTGGTGGCACCGCGCTTGCGCGCGATGTCGCAAGCGTCCATCAAATCGCGCGTACGGCCTGAGTTGGAAATCACCACCACGCAATCGCCTTTGCTCAACATGGAAGCGCTCATCACTTGCATGTGGCCATCGCTGTAGGCGATGGTGTTCATGCCCAAGCGGAAAAACTTGTGCTGCGCATCTTGCGCCACGATACCTGAATTGCCCACACCATAAAACTCAATGCGTTTGCCAGTGGCATGTGTTTCAGCCAAAGCTTGTGCAGCATGGTCCAGAGCAAAGGAGGAGGCGTCGTTGCGGTATTTCAAAAATGCCGCCACGGTGTTGTCGATGACCTTCACCGCCACGTCATTGGTCTTGTCGTCGGCGTCCACGCTGCGGTGAATGAAGGGCACGCCTTCACTCACACTGCCGGCCAACTTCAGTTTGAAATCTGACAGACCGTCGTACCCCACACTTCTGCAAAAGCGCACCACCGTGGGCTTGCTCACGTGCGCGCGATCGGCCAATTCGGTCACTGGCAAATTGGCAAACGCACGAGGGTCTTGCAAAACCAACTTGCCGACACGCTGTTCGGCGGGTGCCAATGACGGCAGGGAGGCTTTGATACGGTCTAACATGATTTAAGTTTCTTCTGACCAGCAAAAACCGTCACGCGCAATCATGCCGCTGGAGGCACTTGGCCCCCAAGTGCCTGCTGCATAGGGACGGGGGCCTTGGGTGTCCGCAGCCCAGTGTTGCAAAATGGGCTCAACCCAACGCCAAGCCTCTTCTTGCTCGTCGCTTCGCACAAACAAATTCAAGCGTCCGTCGAGTACATCGAGCAATAAACGTTCATAAGCGCCTACGCGCTCGCTGCCAAAACGCTTGTCAAAGTCCAAGTCCAAATGCACGGGACTGAGTGCCCCTGAGCTTTGATGGCCTGACTTGATGCGTTTGTGTTGGCCCTCGGCAAACAGGTGCAACTCCAGACCATCTTTGGGCTGCAAGTGGATGATGAGTTTGTTCACGCCACCCGCAGGGGCCAAGAAAATGGCATGCGGTGTGGGGCGGAAATTGATTTCAATGTATGCCTCGCGCGAGGCCAAACGTTTGCCTGTGCGAATGTAAAACGGCACTCCAGCCCATCGCCAGTTGGCAATCTCGGTACGCAGGGCCACAAAGGTCTCGGTGTTGCTGGTGGGGCTGACGCCGCTTTCTTCTTTGTAGCCGGGCACCGCTTGGCCGTTCACGCTGCCTGCTGTGTACTGGCCGCGCACCACATGTTGGTTCAGCGTTTCGGCTGTCCATGGCTTCAGGGCGCGCAAGACTTTGAGCTTCTCGTCGCGAATGGCATCGGCATGCGCATTGATGGGCGGTTCCATGGCAATGGCGCACAGCAATTGCAGCGCGTGGTTTTGCACCATGTCGCGCAAGGCGCCGGTGTTTTCATAAAAGCCGCCGCGCTTTTCCACACCCAGCTCTTCAGCAATGGTGATTTGAATGTTGGCAATGTGTTCACGGCGCCACAAGGGCTCAAACAAGGCATTGCCAAAGCGCATGGCAAACAAGTTTTGTACAGAAGGTTTGCCCAAGTAATGGTCAATTCGGAAAATTTGGTGCTCGTCAAACACCTTGCGCACACTTTGATTGATGGCACGGTTGGACTGAAGGTCGTGGCCCAGCGGTTTCTCCAAAACAATGCGTGTTTTGGGTGTGTTCAGCTCGGCGGCAGCCAATTGCTCGCAGACCGTGTTGAACAAACTGGGGGCTGTCGCCAAGTACATCACCACGTTGTCGGTGTTGCGTTCTGCCAAACGCTTGGCCAATTGAGCGTAATCGGCCGGGTTGGACAAGTCCACGCGCTCGTAATGAAGCATGGCCTTGAAACGGGCAAATTCCTCGTCGTTGGGGCGTTTGGCGCCCTCAACTTGCTCAAAACGCGACTGAATCAGGGTTCGGTACTGCTCGTCCGTCATGGCGTCGCGCGCCACACCAATGATTCGGCCGTCCTCTGGCAGAGTGCCGTGACGGAATGCTTGAAAAAGAGCGGGCATCAACTTGCGCCAAACCAGGTCGCCGGTGCCGCCAAAAAAGACTAGATCGAAGGACATGTTTATTTGTTACATAAAAATGAGTTTGTAATGTAACTTTGTTTCATCGATAATTCAAGCCTTGTTTTAAATT
>CALEYZ010000139.1 GCA_937928195.1 uncultured Limnohabitans sp. | reverse complement strand
TGGCCGCCATTCACATGGAAGACCAGATCTCGCCCAAACGCTGCGCCCAATTGCCAGGCGATCGCAGCGTGCTGCCGTTTCGCGAGGCCGTGGCCAAAATTGAAGCGGCGGTTGCGGCGCGCAAAGACGATCAGTTCATGGTCATTGCTCGCACCGACAGTGTGGGCGCTGAAGGCTTGGCCGCGGGCATTGCGCGGGCGCAAGCCTTTCAAAAGGCCGGTGCCGACGCCGTCTTTGTGGAGTTGAAGGCGCACCCTGGTTTGTTGGACGATCTGAAACAAATCGCAGATGCTTTGACCATTCCTTGTACCGTCAACATCGACGCGGGTGGCCCTTTGTTGGGCTTGCCTGCCGCCCAATTGCACACCCACGGCGTGGCTTTGGCCATTTATCCCGCTCTGCTGCGCAATGCGGTGGGTTTTGCCATGCGCGAGGCCTTGCAGCACTTGCAAACCGATGGCCACACGCTGGCGGCCAAGCCGCGGCAGCTCTCTTCCAAAGAGTACAACGATTGTTTGGGCTTGCCAGAAGTTGAGAATTGGGAGCGTCGCTTCCCCGTTTGAGCCTAAGAGTGCGAAAATAGGGACATGAACGCATCCATGCAGTCCCTTGGGCAACAGGCCAAAGTTGCCTCCGCCCTGATGGCCAAAGCCTCCACGGCTTCCAAAAACAAAGCGCTGAAACGTTTGGCAGCACTGCTGCGCGAGAACACTGACGCCCTTCAAATTGACAACGCCAAGGACCTGTCGCGCGCAGCGGCTGCCGGTTTGTCGGCCCCCATGGTCGACCGCTTGCGCCTCACGCCCAAGGTGCTTGAAACATGTGCTGAAGGCTGCGAGCAGCTGGCCGCCATGCCAGATGTCATTGGTGAAATTCTGGGCATGAAGCAACAGCCCAGTGGCATTCGGGTGGGTCAAATGCGGGTGCCCATTGGTGTGTTCGGCATGATCTTTGAAAGCCGCCCCAATGTGACCATTGAGGCCGCCAGCCTGTCGATCAAAAGCGGCAACGCGTGTATTTTGCGCGGTGGCTCTGAGGCCATCGAGTCCAACAAAGCCTTGGCTTTGCTGGTGCAGCAAGCCTTGCAAGACTCAGGTTTGCCAGCCAACGCGGTGCAGTTGGTGCAAACCACCGACCGTGAAGCGGTGGGTCAACTCATCACCATGCCTGAGTTCGTCGACGTCATCATTCCACGTGGCGGCAAAGGTTTGATCGAGCGCATCAGCCGTGATGCCAAGGTGCCCGTCATCAAACACCTCGACGGCAATTGCCACACGTATGTCGATGACCCCTGCGATGTGGCCATGGCCGTCAAAGTAGCCGACAACGCCAAAACGCAAAAGTACAGCCCTTGCAATGCCAGCGAAGGTTTGCTGGTAGCCCAGGGTGTGGCTGCAGAATTTTTGCCACTCATTGGCAAGGTCTATGCAGACAAAGGCGTTGAAATGCGCTGCTGCCCTAAAGCCAAAACCATTTTGTCGCAAGTAACAGGGGCCAAATTGGTCGATGCCACCGAGCAAGACTGGTTTGAAGAGTACTTGGCGCCCATCATCAGCATCAAGGTGGTGGATGGCTTGGACCAAGCGATTGCCCACATCAATCATTATTCAAGCCATCACACCGATGCCATCCTCACACGCAACCACATGCATGCGCAGCGTTTCTTGCGTGAGGTCGATTCGGCCAGCGTGATGGTCAACGCCAGCACGCGTTTTGCAGATGGTTTTGAATTTGGACTGGGTGCCGAAATTGGCATCTCGACCGACAAGTTTCATGCCCGAGGTCCTGTGGGGATTGAAGGCCTCACATCACTTAAGTACGTTGTGCTGGGTGAAGGCGAAGTTCGCAATTAACAAAGGCTGCTATGGTTCCGCATTTAGTGACTGCCCTCAATGGGCCCATCAACGAACTCGAGCAACGCGTGCTCGACTCCATGCCCGCCATTGAGCGCTGGTTCCGTCTGGAGTGGATGGAGCACACACCGCCCATCTACACCTCGGTCGACATTCGCAATGCAGGTTTCAAATTGGCGCCGGTCGACACCAACCTGTTTCCTGGCGGCTGGAACAATCTGTCGCAAGAGATGCTGCCGTTGGCGGTGCAAGCTGCGCAGGCGGCCATTGAGAAGATCTGCCCTGAGGCCAAAAACCTGCTGATCATTCCCGAGAACCACACACGCAACACTTTTTATTTGAGCAATGTGGCGCAACTTCAGCGCATCTTCCACATGGCCGGCTTGAATGTGCGCATTGGCTCGATCAATCCCGAGATCAAAGAGCTGACGGTCATCGATTTGCCCGGCGGCGATCAAGTCACGTTAGAGCCCGTCTTGCGCTCCAAGCACCGTGTGGGTTTGAAAGACTTTGACCCCTGCACCATTTTGCTCAACAACGATTTGTCGGCCGGTGCGCCTGGCATTTTGGAAGACTTGCACGAACAGCATCTGTTGCCGCCTTTGCATGCAGGCTGGAGCGTGCGTCGCAAAACTTTGCACTTTCAAAGCTATGAAGAAGTGGCCAAGCGCTTTGGCAAACTCTTGGGCATTGACCCTTGGCTCATCAATCCCATGTTCAACCAATGCGGCGATGTCAATTTTGCCGAAGGCCTGGGCATTGAGGCTTTGCGCAGCAATGTCGATGCCTTGCTGACCAAAATCAAACGCAAGTACAAAGAGTACGGCATCAACGAGAAACCTTTCGTGGTGGTCAAGGCCGACAACGGCACCTATGGCATGGGCATCATGACCGTGCGCGATGTGGCCGACCTCGATGTGCTCAACCGCAAAACGCGCAACAAGATGAGCGTCATCAAAGACGGCCAGGTGGTGAGCGACGTCATCATTCAAGAAGGTGTGCTCACCAACGAGCGCATGAACGATGCGGTGGCCGAACCCGTGGTCTACATGATGGACCGCTACGTGGTGGGCGGCTTCTACCGCGTGCATGCCGAGCGCGGTGTGGACGAAAACTTGAACGCACCCGGTGCCAGCTTTGTGCCCTTGGCTTTTGCCGACACACCGCATTTGCCGCAGCCCGGCATGAAGCCCGGTGCCAGTGTGCCCAACCGCTTCTACATGTATGGCGTGATTGGCCGTTTGGCCATGTTGGCGGCCAGTTACGAGTTGGAAGCCACTGATCCCGAAGCTGAGGTGTACGACTAAAGTTTTCGTTTCAGCGCAGAAGTTGCTGCGCTGCAACATTTCCAAACAGGTCTGTCTTTTAGAGTTTGCCCCCCATGGCGAAGATCTCAAAACAGGCGCAGAATCGCGGTCATTCTGAACAACAAGCCCAGCCAAAAGCTGGGCTGCTTTTTTGTGTCTTCTAGCAAATCTTCTCTCGCCGCCCTCACCCTGGGCGCCATTGGTGTCGTTTATGGTGACATCGGCACCAGTGTTTTGTATGCCCTGAAAGAGGTCTTTGGCTCCGGCCATGTGCCCTTCACGCCAGAAAATGTGTATGGCATTTTGTCGATTTTCTTTTGGACCCTGACCACCATCGTCTCGGTCAAATACGTCACCTTGGTGCTGCGCGCCGACAACCATGGTGAAGGCGGACTGGTGGCCATGCTGGCCTTGGCCTCCCAGTCTGTCAAAGACAAGCCACAACTGCGCAAAGTTTTGTTGATGGTGGGTATCTTTGGCACCTGCTTGTTCTATGGCGATGGGGTGATCACACCTGCCATCTCGGTGTTGTCGGCCGTTGAAGGTTTGGAGGTGGTCTCGCCAGCCTTCACCAAAGCCGTGATTCCACTCACCTTGGTCATTTTGTTTGGTTTGTTCGTGGTGCAAAAACGCGGCACCACCGGCATTGGCAAATTCTTTGGCCCCATCACCTTGGTTTGGTTCGCCTGCATTTCCTTTTTGGGGGTGTACCACATTGCCACACAGCCCGAGATTTTGTGGGCCATCAGTCCTTATTACGCTGTCAAGTTCATCTGGGATTTCCCGGGCATCACCTTCATCATTTTGGGGGCCGTGGTGCTGTGCGTCACAGGCGGTGAAGCGCTGTATGCCGACATGGGGCACTTTGGCAAAAAGCCCATTCGCTTGGCCTGGTTCAGCATTGTGATGCCCTCGCTCACCTTGAATTATTTTGGTCAAGGCGCTTTGTTGTTGTCCAACCCAGAAGCCGTCAAAAACCCATTTTTCATGATGGCGCCAGACTGGGCATTGATTCCGCTGGTGGGCTTGGCCACTTTGGCCACAGTGATTGCGTCACAGGCCCTGATCACGGGCGCTTTCAGTGTCACCAAACAGGTGATCCAACTGGGCTATTTGCCCCGTTTACAAGTGCAACACACCAGCGTCAAAGAGACGGGCCAAATCTACATGCCCTTCGTTAACTGGGGCTTGTTTGTGCTGATCGTCTTGGCGGTGGCGTTGTTCAAATCCTCCAGCAATTTGGCGGCAGCTTACGGTATCGCGGTCTGTACCGACATGCTGATCACCACGGTGCTGACCTTCTTCGTGATTCGTTACAGCTGGAATTTGCCGCTGTCCTTGTGCATTGGTGCCACCGGCTTTTTCTTTGCCGTTGACTTTGCGTTCTGGGCTTCCAATCTGCTCAAACTGTTTGAAGGCGGTTGGTTCCCCTTGGTCATTGGTGGCGGCATTTTCTTGCTCATGATCACATGGAGCGATGGCCGCCGGTTGCTCAATGACTCGCTCAAGGCAGACTCGTTCAGCTTGGTTGATTTTCTGGAAGCCATCTTTGTGGCGCCACCTGCGCGGGTGGAAGGCACGGCGGTTTTCTTAACGGCTGAAACGGGCAATGTGCCCAATGCCTTGCTGCACAACCTCAAGCACAACAAAGTGTTGCACCGTCAGAATTTATTTGTCACGGTGCGCAGCCATGAAGTGCCTTGGATTGGCATGAACAAGCGACTGGAAATTGAACCCTTGGGCCATGACTGCTGGCAAGTGATCGTTAACTATGGCTTCAAAAACGATCCCAATTTGCCCCAAGCATTGGAGAGTTTGAAGGGCCATGGCGCAGAGCTTGACCCCATGAGCACCAGCTATTTTCTCTCACGCGACATCGTCATTCCGACCATTGGCGGTGGCATGGCCACTTGGCGTGAAAAACTGTTTGCGCAAATGCACTTGAACGCCAGTGCCGCAGCCGAGTTTTTGAAATTGCCTAACAACTCTGTTGTGGAGCTGGGCTCCAAGATCGAGATTTAAACTTGGCTCATGGCCTCGCCCATTTGAAGTGGGCGGGTGCTCAGCCAATCGGCAGGAAACTGAATGCTGTTGTGTGGAAACAGCATCACCACGGTCGAACCCAAGAGGAAGCGGCCCATCTCTTCACCTTTTTGCAGCTGCACGTCTTGCGTGTCGTAGCGCCATTCGCGCACCATGCCTGGCCGGGGTGGATTCACTTGGCCATGCCACACAGTGGCCATGCTGCCCACAATGGTGGCGCCTACCAGCACCAACACCATCGGGCCCTGCGCCGTTTCAAATTCGCACACCACGCGTTCATTGCGCGCAAACAAGCCGGGCACACCGCGGGCGGTGGTGGGGTTCACAGAAAACAAATCGCCGGGCACATGAATCATGCGCAACAACTTGCCGGCAATGGGCATGTGGATGCGGTGATAGTCCCGCGGGCTTAAGTACAGCGTGGCAAATTGGCCGTTTTGAAACTGTGCGGCCAAGTGTTCGTCACCGCCCACCAAGGCGCGGGTGCTGTAGTGATGGCCTTTGGCTTGAAAGATTTGGTCTTTCTCAATGGCGCCGCATTGGCTGATCGCGCCATCCACAGGGCACACCCAGGTGTTGGCCGCTAGCGGTCGTGCGCCATCTTTCAAAGGGCGTGTGAAAAACGCGTTGAAGCTTTTGTAGTGCGCCGGGTCGGAGTGCACGGCTTCGTCCATGTTGACGTTGTAGCGTTTCACGAAGCGCTTGATGACCCAAGTGGTGAAGCCGCCCCATTCGGCACTGGCCAAGCGGCCGGCCAAGCGGGTCATGGCCTGCTTGGGCATGAGGTATTGCGGCAATACTGCCAATTGATCAGACACGGGCGCTCCCTCGTTTCACATGGGGGCCTATTGTAGAAGGCTTAAAACTCTTGGTAAAAACCCAAGGCGCGCTGCGTCGGGGCATCGTCGACATGGAACAGGTACGCATTGCCGTTGCTGGCGCAGTGCGTGATTTGCGCGTGCGTTGGAATGGCCACCGTGTCACCTTCAGACCATTTCAATGTGACGCCATCGATCTCGGATTCGCCGCGGCCTTCAATCACGTGCATGACCGAGCTGGCCGAGCGGGGGCGGGGGACAAAGTCCAAACCGTCGCGCAACAACTGGGCAGAGAAACCCAAGGTGGGCAAGCAAGGCGCACCCGTCTCAGGGTTCACATAGGCCAATTGAACGGCAGCATCTTTGGGTGTGCCTTTGTTCAGTGCATTCAAGGCCTCGCGCACATCCACCCAGGGGTAGCGAATTTGCGGGTAGGCAGAGCGTGCTTGGCTGAGCGAGCCAAAGGGCACCAAGCCTGCGCGCCGGTACTTGGTTTGCGACGCGTCCAAATCCGGGCTGGCGTTTTGCGAAGGGCCTTCAATGGCGTAGGACGCTTCCATGCTGTAAACCATGGGCAAGTCCAAGGCATCGAGCCACACCACGGGGCCAGTGCCTTCATGGCCATGCTCGTGCCACAGTCCCGCAGGGGTCAGGATCAAATCACCTTTGTGCATGGGGCACTTCTCGCCTTGCACGGTGGTGAAGCCGCCTTCACCCTCCACCACAAAGCGCACCGCGCTGGGGGTGTGACGGTGGTTGGGTGCCACTTCGCCCGGCAGAATCAGTTGCATGCCCACGTAAATGGTGGGCGTGGCCACCAGCTTTTCGATGCCATGCCCTGGATTGCACAAGACCAACACCCGGCGCTCGGCTTTCTCAATGGGTGTCAATTCACCTGCGCGCATCAGCTGGGGTCGAACATCCTGGTAGTGCCAGACAAACGGCTGGGTGGCGCGCGCGGGTTTGCCGCGCGGCAACAGGCCTCGCAGCTGTGGCCACAGTGGCGCAATTGACAGCGCGGTCATGTCGGCAATGTAGTCGGCAGGCAGGTCTTCCAGACGGCCCAAGGCGTCAGCGTGAAGGGAGGGGTTCATGGTGTGCGCAGTCCTGTCAGTGGGGTTTTAATAAGTATACATATCGATGCGGGTTTCGCAAATCCAACCCACCTGGCCACGTCACGTTGGCGTCAAAACTGGCTGGGGGTCAGCTTGGGCTAAGGGTCTGCGAGGCACAATCAAGGCATGGCAGATTTATTGAACGTCCAAAACCTCGTCAAACGCTTTGGCGACAACACCGTCGTGAACGACTTGTCGTTTCACATTGCGCCCGGCGAATGCCTGGGGGTGATTGGCCCCAACGGCGCGGGCAAAACCACCACCTTGCGCATGTGCTTGGGGCTGACCACCCCTGATGCAGGCCGCATCACCTACTTTGACAACTTGACCATGCCCAACGATGCGTTGGCCATCAAGTCACGCTTGGGGGTGGTGGCGCAAATGGACACGCTCGACCCGGACTTCACCGCCGAAGAAAATCTGCTGGTCTATGGCCGCTATTTCGGCATGAAGGACCGCGACATCAAAGCGCGCATTGCGCCGCTCTTAGAGTTTGGTGCCTTGACCAGCAAAGCCAAAGCCAAGCCGGGTGAGTTGTCGGGTGGCATGAAGCGGCGCTTGAGTTTGGCGCGCGCCCTCATCAAACAACCGCAAATGCTGATGCTCGATGAGCCCACCACGGGCTTGGACCCGCAAGCGCGGCATTTGATGTGGGAGCGTTTGCAGATGCTCATGCAAGAAGGTAAATCCATTTTGCTTACCACCCACTTCATGGACGAAGCCGAGCGCTTGTGTGATCGCTTGTTGGTGATTGACCATGGCAAAAAAATTGCCGAAGGTAAACCGCGTGATTTGATCGCACAGCATTTAGAGCCTGATGTGGTGGAGCTGTATGGCCAAGGGGCCTTGGCGTTGGCGGCCGAAGACTCGCCGCTGCGACAACACGCGGCGCGTGTGGAAGTCAGCGGTGAAACGGTTTTCTTTTACACGGCGCAAGCGCAGCCATTGTTGGGGGCCTTGCAAGCTTGGCCGCACATTCGCAGCTTGCACCGCCCGGCCAATTTGGAGGATTTATTTTTGAAACTCACCGGCCGACAAATCAGGGAGAACGCATGATGAGCACACAGCACGTGATCCCTTCGGTGTGGGCGCCGCCGCAACTCTCGATGCGTTGGTGGCCTGTGTTTTTGCGCAACCTTTTGGTGTGGCGCAAGTTGGCCATTCCCAGTTTGGTGGGCAACATTGCCGAGCCGCTGATGTGGCTGGTGGCCTTTGGCTATGGCTTGGGCGCCTTGGTGGGCGAGGTCAACACCGGCGGTCAGCAAGTGCCCTACATTTTGTTTTTGGCCAGCGGCAGCATTTGCATGAGTGCCATGAATGCGGCCTCGTTTGAAGCTTTGTACTCCGCCTTCTCCCGCATGCACATGCAAAAAACGTGGGACGGCATCATGAATGCGCCGGTGCGCTTGGACGACGTGGTGATGGCCGAGATGCTGTGGGCCGCGTACAAAGCGCTGTTCACGGTGACCGCCATTTTGGGCGTGATGCTGGCATTGGGCATCAGCCACAGTTGGAAATTGCTGTTGGCCTGGCCTATTTTGTGGCTGGTGGGGATGACCTTCAGTTGCATTGCCCTGATCTTCAATGCCATGGCCAAGGGCTATGACTTCTTCACCTACTACTTCACCTTGTTTCTCACGCCCATGATGTTTTTGTCGGGCATTTATTTTCCGCGAACGCAATTGCCAGACTGGTTGCAAACCTTGACGTCTTATCTGCCGCTGACGGCTGCCGTCGAGATGGTGCGCCCCTTGTTTTTGGACCAATGGCCGCAGCATTTTGTGGGCAACATCTGTTTGTTGCTGGGCGTGGCCGCCTGCGCATTTTGGGTGGCTTTGGCCTTAACGCGCAAACGCTTCAGAGCATGATGGCCTTCATTGTGCATTTTCATTTTCTTAACTTCTCACACTTCAAATCATGATCATTCAAAAAGTAGGCATCATTGGCGCGGGCACCATGGGCAACGGCATTGCACAAGCATGTGCAGTGGCTGGTATTCCGGTGGTGATGGTGGACATCTCTGACGCGGCTGTGGCCAAGGGCATTGCCACAGTGTCGGGCAGCTTGGACCGTTTGGTCAAAAAAGAAAAAATCACCGAAGCCGACAAGGC
>CALEYZ010000138.1 GCA_937928195.1 uncultured Limnohabitans sp. | reverse complement strand
GCTGGAGAAAGAGAAGCTCGAGAAAGAAAAATTAGAAAAAGAAAAAGAGAAGGAAAAAGCCAAAGAGAAAGAAAAAGAAAAGGCCAAGGAACTCGAGAAGAAGAAAAAAGAAGAGGCACTTAAAAAAGAAGAAGCCGCGGCGAAAGCCAAGGAAGACGCGAAGAAAGCCGCCGCTGATGAAAAACGTGCAGCAGCACTTCGCAATGAAAACTTGAAACGCATGCAAGGCATGGCCGGTGCAACTGGCGATGAAAATGCCAAAGGCACCGCCTTGAAAGCATCGGGCCCGTCGGCCAGCTATGCGGGCCGCATTCGTGCGCGCATCAAACCCAACATCACGTTCACAGAAGATGTGGCCGGCAATCCCAAGGCCGAAGTGGAGGTACGCACCTCACCCGATGGCACCATCTTGAGTCGCAAGTTGTTGTCCAGCAGCGGCAACAAAGCCTGGGACGATGCCGTGCTGAAAGCCATCGACAAAACCGCCACCCTGCCCCGCGACGAAGATGGCCGTGTCCCCCCCGTTCTAGAAATCAGCTTCCGGCCCAAAGATTAAATGGGGTCAGATCAACATTAATTAATGTTGATCTGACCCCATTTAATTTTCAAAGCTCATAGACGATTTCGGCTTTGCCTTGGTCGGCTTGCGCAATCCAGCTGGAGAGGGCTGCATCGCTGGGGAAGAACTTGGCTTGCTCGCCCAGCAACAGCTCGGCAGCTGCGGCCACCTTGTCGCCACGGCGTTCTAGCTTTAAGCGCACCGGCAGGCCACGCAACAACTCGCCCTGCTCCGTCATCTCGCGCTGCGGCGGAAAATCTTTCACCAAGCGTGCCACTTCTGGCGCACGGCCATTGACCGCCACGCGCAAAAATTTGCCAAAACGACAACGGGCTGATGGCAAATCCCAGACTTGCTGAATCGACAAACGGAAACCGCCCGAGAAGCGGTCGGCTTGCATCTTGGCCATCACAATGACCAGCTCATCGTCTTTGAGCAAATGGCGGTTGGCATTGATCATGGCCTCATCGGCCGTGGCCTCCATCACCGAGCTCTTGTCGTCCAATTTGAAAATGGCCAGCTTGCCGCGTTGGCCATTGATGATGCGCAAGTCACTGACAATGCCGGCCAACAATTGCGGTTCGCGGCTGTCAATCAGATCGTCAATTTTGCGCTTGGCAAACAAACGCACTTCGCGTTCTACTGCATCAAACAAATGGCCCGACAAGTAAAAGCCGACAGCTGTTTTCTCATTCGTCAATTGCTCTTTGATGCCCCAAGGCAAGACATCGACCAAGTCGGGTTCTTGCGTGCTAGAACCATGCGCGTCGTCGCCCATCATGTCAAACAAGCCGCCCTGATTGGCGTTGGCCGCTGTGGCGGTCGAGAACTCAAACGCACGGTCAATGGACGCGGCCAATGACGCGCGATTGCGTTGCAAAGAATCAAAGGCGCCGGCCTTGACCAAAGCTTCCACAGTGCGTTTGTTCAAACGGCTGCGGTCAACGCGCACACAGAAGTCAAACAAGCTGGTGAAGGGGCCGCCCTCTTCGCGCGCTTTCACAATGGCCTCAATGGCTTGCTGGCCGGTGCCCTTGATGGCGCCCAAGCCATAGCGAATCACTTTGTCGGACACAGGCTCAAAACGGTGCGTGCCACGGTTGACATCGGGCGGATCGAAGGTCATGCCAAACTTCAGGGCATCTTCAAACAAGACTTTGAGCTTGTCGGTGTCGTCCATTTCGATGGTCATGTTGGCGCAGAAAAACTCCGCCGTGAAATGAACCTTCAACCAACCGGTGTGATACGCCAACAAAGAATAAGCCGCGGCGTGTGATTTGTTGAAACCATAGCCCGCAAACTTTTCCATCAAGTCAAACACTTCATCGGCTTTGGCTTCCGACAAACCGTTGGCTTCTGCGCCTTTGCGGAAGATGGCGCGGTGCTCGGCCATTTCCTCGGCTTTTTTCTTACCCATGGCGCGGCGCAACAAATCGGCGCCGCCCAAGCTGTAGCCGCCCAAGACCTGCGCGGTTTGCATCACCTGCTCTTGGTAAACCATGATGCCGTAGGTTTCAGACAGCACCTTCTCAACCAAGGGGTGCGGATACTCCACCACTTCGCGGCCGTGTTTACGCGCCACGAAACTGGGAATCAAATCCATCGGGCCAGGACGGTACAAAGCGTTCAGCGCAATCAAGTCTTCCAAGCGGGACGGCCGCGCGTCTTTCAACATGCCTTGCATGCCGCGACTTTCAAACTGGAACACGGACTCTGTTCGACCATCCGAGAACAATTTGTAAGTGGCTGTATCGTCCAGTGGAATGTTTTCGTAGGCGAAATTTTCTTGGCCCTTGTGGCGCTTCACGATCATCTCGCGCGCCACTTCCAAAATGGTCAAGGTGGCCAAGCCCAAGAAGTCAAACTTCACCAAGCCGATGGCTTCCACATCGTCCTTGTCGTACTGGCTGACGGCCGAGGTGCTGCCCGGCTGTTGGTACAAAGGACAGAAATCAGTGAGCTTGCCGGGCGCGATCAACACCCCCCCCGCGTGCATGCCCACGTTGCGGGTCATGCCTTCGAGTTTTTGGGCCAACGCCAACAAGGTTTTCACCTCGTCTTCTTTTTCTAAGCGCTCGGCCAAAATAGGCTCGGCCTTGATGGCGCCATCAATCGTGATGTGCTGCCCTGGCTTGTTGGGAATCAGCTTGCTGATGCCATCGCAGAACATGTAGCTCATGTCGAGCACACGGCCCACGTCACGGATGGCCGCACGCGCGGCCATGGTGCCGAAGGTGGCAATTTGGCTGACGGCATCGCGGCCGTATTTGTCTTTCACGTAGTCAATCACGCGGTCGCGATTGGTCTGGCAAAAGTCAATGTCAAAGTCAGGCATGGAGACCCGCTCGGGGTTCAAGAAACGCTCAAACAGCAAGTTGTACTCAAGCGGATCAAGGTCGGTAATTTTGAGCGCATACGCCACCAAAGAACCCGCACCCGAACCACGACCCGGGCCCACAGGACAGCCGTTCTTTTTAGCCCAGTTGATGAAGTCACCCACGATCAGGAAGTAACCGGGGAAGCCCATCTTCAAGATGGTGTTGATCTCAAACTCAAGGCGCTCTGCGTACCGGGGGCGCTCGGCCTCGCGCTTGACAGGATCGGGGTACAGATGCACCAAGCGCTCTTCCAAACCTTCCACCGACAGCAAACGGAAATAGTCCTCGATGGGCATGGGCTTGCCATCGGTGAGCGGTGTGGGGTAGTTGGGCAGCTGCGGCTTGCCCAAGACCAAAGACAAGTTGCAGCGCTTGGCAATTTCAACCGAGTTGGCCAAGGCACTGGGCACATCGGCAAACAGCGCCTGCATTTCTGCAGACGATTTGAAGTACTGGTCACGGGTGAACTTGCGCACACGGCGCTGGTTGCCCAGAATTTCACCTTCAGAAATGCACACCCGTGCTTCGTGCGATTCGTAATCGTCTTGCGTCAAAAACTGAACTGGGTGCGTGGCCACCACGGGCAAGCTTAAGCGCGACGCCAGTTTGACAGCGGCCACCACGTGCGCGTTGTCTTCGGGTCTGCCCGCACGTTGAATTTCTAAGTAGAACCGGTGCGTAAAAATGGACGCCAACTGCAGCGCAACTTCTGCCGCGCGCGAGGTGTCGCCTTGCACCAAGGCCTGCCCCACCGGGCCGGCTTGAGCGCCCGACAACATGATGAGGCCTTCAGACAATTCTTGAAGCCACGCCAGCTTGACCACGGCGTTGGTCTTGACCATGTTTTGCGTCCAAGCCCGCGCCAACAGTTCTGACAGGTTCAAATAACCTTGCGCGCTTTGCACCAGCACCATGACCCGCGACAAAGCCAGGGGGTCGGCGCCCAGGCCTTCCAAAAAGATTTCGGCGCCCAAAATGGGCTGCACACCCTTGCCCCGGGCGGCTTTGTAAAACTTGATGGCCCCAAACAAATTGCTCAGGTCGGTAATGGCCAAAGCCGGCTGCTGGTCGTCTGCCGCCGCCTGAACCACATCGTCAATGCGACAGGTGGAATCGACGATGGAAAACTCGGTGTGAAGGCGCAAATGAACAAACATAAGGCCATTGTAGAAGCTGCTTCAGATGTTTTCTACAATACGGGGGTGAACAATATTCTGAATATTTCAACCTACAAGTTTGTGCCGCTGCCCGATGCGGCCGAACTGCGCCCCCTGCTCCTGGAACGCTGCCTGTCGCGCGCCCTGAAAGGCACGATTTTGCTGGCCGAGGAAGGGATCAACATGTTCCTGGCAGGTCCGGCCGAGGCTGTCCGCGGTTTTGTGGCGGAACTCCACACAGATCCTCGGTTTTCGGACATTGTCCCCAAGGAAAGCTGGTCGGAAACCGTTCCGTTCAAGAAGATGCTGGTGAAGGTCAAAGGCGAAATCATTCGCATGAACCACCCCACCATTCGCCCAGCCGAGGGCCGCGCCCCGGCCGTCAGCCCGGCCACGGCCAAACGCTGGCTGGACCAGGGCTTTGACGACAACGGCCGCCCGGTGGTCATTTTGGACACTCGCAACGATTACGAAGTCGACGAAGGCACCTTCAAGGGCGCAATTGACTGGCGCCTGACCAAGTTCACAGAGTTTCCCGATGCAGTCATGGCCCACAAAGAAGAACTGCAAGACAAAACCATCATCAGCTTTTGCACGGGCGGCATTCGCTGTGAAAAAGCGGCCATCTTCATGCAGCAAAACGGCCTGCCCCACACGTACCAGTTAGAGGGCGGTATTTTGAAATACTTTGAAGAGACCGATGGCTCGCACTACGACGGTGGCTGCTTTGTCTTCGACGAGCGACGTGCGGTTGACGTCGCTTTAGAAACAGTTAAGCACGCAACTTAGAAGCCACAGCCGCCACGCGCGCACCATAAGCCTTCGCTGTGTCCAAGTCACCTTGTGGAATGTCTTCTGCGGGGCTGGTAGGACCCACTTGCGCCATCACACCTGAGTTGGAACCAATGCGGTTGATCGTGCCATCGTTCATTGAGGGCTGACCCACCCACACCATGGCTTGTTGCATGGCCAAAGTCATGAAGTACTGAATCGTTGACAGTTTGTCACCGCTGGGGCTGGCAGAGATGGTGAAACCACCGGCCACTTTGTCTTTCCAGGCGCTGGTGAACCAACGCTTGGAAGTGGCGTCTGCAAATTTCTTGAACTGCCAAGAGGCCATGCCCATGTAAGTGGGTGAGCCAAAGATGATGGCGTCAGCGGCGTCCAATGTTTCCCAATCGGCATCGGTGATGTTGCCGTCGGCATCGATGGCGATCAAAGCGGCGTTGGCGCCTTGTGCCACGAATTGCGCCACGCGTTGTGTGTGACCGTAACCTGAGTGATAAATAACGACTGTTTTAGCCATGAGAGTTCTCCTAAAGAAATTAAAAATAAAGCTTCACTTGAATTAGGAAGCCAAGTCAAAAACCAAGACCTCGGCATCTTTGCCATGGGCCAGTTCAAGATTCGTTTCGGCTTGAATGAGGGCTGCATCGCCCCCCTTCAATGCCTGTCCATTCACTTGCAGTTCGCCGCGAATGAGGTGCACATAGGCTTTGCGTGCGGGGTTCAAAGTCAATGCTGCTTTTTCTGAACCATCCAACAAACCCGCATACAAAGTAGCGTCTGCAGAAATTTGTACTGCATCGCCTTCACCTTGGGGCGAGGCCACCAGTTTCAAGGCACCGCGTTTGCTGGCAGGTGGAATGGTTTTTTGTTCGTAGCTGGGGGCAATGCCCAGCACATTGGGCTCAATCCAAATTTGGAAAAAATGCGTGGTCTCACCTTCGGCATGGTTGAACTCGCTGTGCATCACGCCTTTGCCGGCGCTCATGCGCTGCACGTCGCCTGGCGGGATGCCCTTCACATTGCCCATGCTGTCTTTGTGCGCCAAGTTGCCAGACAACACATAGCTGATGATTTCCATGTCCTTGTGCCCATGGGTGCCAAAGCCGGTGCCGGGGGCAATGCGGTCTTCATTGATCACGCGCAGATTGCCCCAGCCCATGAAGGCTGGGTCAAAGTAGCCTGCAAACGAAAAACTGTGAAAGGACTTGAGCCAGCCATGGTCGGCATAACCACGTTCTGCGGAACGGCGAATTTGAATCATGCGTTGCCTCACTTGTTGGAAGAGTTGATGGCTGAACTTTAAATTGCAATGCTTTCAATAGAACCAAGATAATTTGTCGTTATCATTCAAATTATTTGAATACTCAAAGTACCTGACACGATGTCTGCCACCTCGCGTGACCTTCTCACTCCCGATGCTCTCAGCCTGCTGCTGGCCATCGAAGAAACGGGCAGCTTTGCAGCCGCCGCCCGCCAGCGAGGCTTGGTGCCCAGCGCACTCACGTACCGCGTGCGCCAAATTGAAGACGCCCTGGATGTTCTGTTGTTTGACCGCAGCAGCCGCCAAGCCAAACCCACGGAGGCTGGCAAAGAGTTGCTGCGAGAAGCCAAGCGCTTACTGCAAGATGTGGACGCCTTGGCCAACCGCGTCAAGCGCGTGGCCACGGGCTGGGAGTCGGTGCTCACGGTGGCCGTCGACAGCATCATTGCCAGGTCGGTGGTGATGGAGTTGTGCGAAGGCTTCTTGGCACTCAATCCACCCACCCGTTTGCGCATTCGGTATGAAACCTTGTCTGGCACTTTGGCAGCGCTCAAATCGGGCCAAGCCGATTTGGCCATTGGTGTGTTCATCACGCCAGCCAGCCATGCCGAGTTGTTGCATGAGACCTTGGGGCAAGTGAACTTTGTCTACGCAGTTGCACCGCACCATCCCTTGACCACGGCCGCAGAACCCTTGACCGATGCGGTGCTTCAGCAGCACCGCGCTGTGGCCGTGGCCGACTCGGTGCAGCGCGGCGAAGGCGTCACCATTGGCCTCTTGGGGGGACAAGATGTGTTCACCGTGCCCGACATGCCCAGCAAATTGGAAGCGCAGTTGCGCGGCTTGGGCGGCGGCTTTTTGCCCGAGAGCATGGCCAAGCCCTACCTCGACAGCGGCCGCTTGGTGGCCAAAAAAGTGAGCCGTGTGCAACGCATCAGCCAAGTTGAATTTGCCTGGCGCAACCCGCAAGGCAAAAGCCTCGGCCATGCCTTGAATTGGTGGTTGTCGCAGTTGCAGCAAGACAGAACCAAACAAGCATTGCTCCAACCCCACCATCGCGTGTAGAGTAGCCCCATGACAAAAACAAACACCCAGACAAAACCTGTTCAACATTTCGCCATCATTGGTGCAGGCATGGCAGGCATCACCTGCGCGCGCACCCTGATGCAAGCCGGTCACCGCGTGACGGTTTTTGAAAAAAGCAAAGGCGCCAGTGGCCGACTGTCCACCCGCACTTCCAGCTTTGGCAGCTTTGACCATGGCGCGCAATACTTCACGGTGCGCGATGCGCGCTTTGCGCAAGCCCTGGCCACCACACCCAACGTTTGCAAGCCCTGGAGTGCCAACGCGGTTCGCGTGCTGGACGCCATGGGCCACGTGGTCGAAGCCGCGCGCAACACGCAAGACAAACATTGGGTGGCCACCCCTGGCATGAACGCCTTGGTCAAAGCCTGGGCTCAGCCTTTGGTGCAAAACGACACCCTTCACTTTGAGTCCAAGGTCTTCAAAATTGAACGCGACACCTTGCACCCCGACCTGTGGCAATTGCACAGCGAAGAGCCCGAAGGTGCGCAGTCGGTGTTCAGTGGTTTTGACCAAGTGCTGCTGGCCATTCCTTCCGATCAAGCCATTGACTTGTTGCGCAACTCGGGCATCAAGATGGAACAAGCGGCCGCCTTGAACAAAGTGCAAGTGGCGCCCTGCTGGACGCTCATGGTGGCTTTCCCCAATGCCGTTCAGCCAGGCCTGATCACACTCGGCCCCCAGTGGAATGCAGCCCGCAGTGTGCACCACCGCGTGGCCTGGTTGGCACGCGAGTCGTCCAAGCCTGGCCGCGAGCAAATTGAACGCTGGACGGTGCAGGCCAGTGCGGCGTGGTCACAAGAACATTTGGAAGATGCACCCGAACGTGTGCAAGCCAAATTGCTCAAAGCCTTCTCCGAAATCACAGGCATTCGCGCCACACCGGCGCATGCCGATGTGCACCGCTGGCGCTATGCCAAAACCTTGCAGCCTTTAGGTGCCAGCCACATGCACAGCAAGAAGCAAGGCATTGGTTTGTGCGGTGACTGGTGCTTGGGCCATCGCGTTGAAGACGCTTTTGTTTCTGGTTTGGAACTGGCCCTCGCCGTCATTTAACTCGGCATGTTTCGCGGCAGATTCGCGCCCTCACCCACTGGTGAATTGCACGCAGGCTCTTTGGTCGCCGCCCTGGCCAGTTACCTCGATGCGCGTGCGCACAAGGGTGAGTGGCTGGTGCGCATCGAAGATGTCGATGGTCCACGTTGCATACCCGGGGCAGACCTTGCCATCCTGCAACAACTGCAGCAATGCGGCTTGCATTGGGACGGTGAGGTGGTCTACCAATCGCAACGTGACACGGTCTACCAACAGGCCTTAGATCATTTGTTGGCCAAGGGCTTGGTTTACCCCTGCGGCTGCTCGCGCAAAGAAATTGAAGAAAGCCAGGCCATGTTGGGTTTGGACATTGCGCGCCACAAAGCAGCGGTCTACCCTGGCACCTGCCGCAACGGCTTGCATGGCAAACCGGCCAGAGCTTGGCGCTTCAATGTGCAGCAGTGGTGCACCTTGCGCGGCAGCTCTGTGGTGCACTGGACCGACAGACGACTGGGGCCCCAAACGCAAAACGTGTTGACCGAAGTGGGCGACTTTGTGCTCAAACGCGCCGATGGTTTGTGGGCCTACCAACTGGCGGTGGTGGTGGACGATGGCGCCCAAGGCATCAGCCATGTGGTGCGTGGCCAAGACCTAACCGACAACACCGCCCGGCAAATTTTGCTGCAAGAGGCCTTGGGCCTGCCACAGCCTGCGTATTTGCACACGCCTTTGGTGCTGGGTGCCAACGGCGAAAAACTCTCCAAGCAAAACGGTGCCAAGGCGCTAGACCTCAGCACCGAGACGGCGGTTTGCCAAGCCATGAATCAGGCCGCCACTGCATTGGGACTGGACACACGCGCTGCCCCTTTGAATTCATTGGCAGAACGGCCATCTGTTTTGGCATTTTGGACCGCGCAATGGGCCCAGCGCGAAGCCACTAAAATCGGGGCATGACTTCAGACACCCCCAACCAAGCGCCTGCCGATGTGGCGTTTCCCAAAAATATCAAAAGCTACGTGAAGCGCGCAGGCCGCACCACCACCGGTCAAGCCAAAGCGTTTGAAGTGTGGGGTCCTCAGTATTTGCTGCAGTACGCACCTGAGCCTTTGAACATGGCCAAAGCCTTTGGCTTGAACGGCCAAGAGGCCGCACCAGCACCTGTCATTTTGGAAATTGGCTTTGGCATGGGCGAGGCCACCGCGCACATTGCCAAAGTTCGCCCACACGATCATTTCTTGTGCTGCGAAGTGCACGAACCCGGTGTGGGCGCCTTGCTCAAACGCATTGGCGAACAAGACATTCACAACATCCGCATCTTGCAGCACGATGCTGTGGAAGTGATCGACAACATGTTGCCTTTGTCGTCGATTGACGGCGTGCACATTTTCTTTCCCGATCCTTGGCACAAATCGCGTCACAACAAACGCAGACTGATTCAAACACCATTGATTGCCAAACTGGCGGCACGTTTAAAGCCAGGCGCTTACATTCACTGTGCCACCGACTGGGAGCCGTATGCGGTTCAAATCTTGGAAGTACTGAGTGCAGAGCCTTTGCTGAAAAACACCGCGGATGCCTCCAACGGTGGCTACGCCCAAAAGCCAGACTATCGCCCGCTCACCAAATTTGAAAACCGCGGTTTGAAATTGGGGCACGGTGTGTGGGATGTCGTCTTCCAACGCGTCTAAGCTGCTCGTCAATGACGCCAAGGGTGTCAGTGCCAGCAAAGTAGGCGTGCCTGCCAACACGCAGCTGACGGCCATTGATTTTTTGTGCGTAAGATTTCCGGCCATTCAGCGCGAAGTGTGGCTGCAGCGCTTTGACGGAGGCCGCGTGCTGAACGGCATCGGGCAAGCTATTGCACCCGACCAAAGTTTGTTGAGCGAATCGCACTTGCACTACTTTCGCGAGGTGACAGATGAACCCACCTTGCCATTCAAAGCAGAGGTCATTTTTCAAGACGCGCACTTGGTGGTGGCCGACAAGCCGCACTTCATGCCGGTCACGCCGGGCGGCCACTATGTGCAACAAAGTTTGTTGGTGCAACTGAAGCAGCAATTGAATTTGCCAGAGCTTTCCCCCCTTCATCGCATTGACCGAGAGACCGCTGGCTTGGTGGTGTTCAGCGTTCGCGCGCAAGACCGCGATGCGTACCAAGCCTTGTTCAGGTTGCGGCAAGTTGAGAAGACGTATGAGGCGATTGCAGGGGCGCCTGAGACGTCAGGGCTGATGCCAACGTTTCCGCTGACGCACAAAAGCAAGATGGTGGAAGCTGCGCAGTTTTTCAGGATGCGAGAGTTGAGCGCAGATGAACTACAAGAAGGCGAAACTTGGAACAGCGAAACTTGGATTGACTGCGTTGAGCGTTTGGATGACCGCGCTTCAGGCATGCCAATCCTCACCTCATCGTCGCCCGCCTTGGCGCGTTATGTCTTGAAACCCATCACAGGCCAACGCCATCAATTGCGGGTGCACATGAACGCGCTGGGCCTGCCCTTGGTGGGCGATCAGTTTTATCCGGTGGTCAAGCGCGCGGCGGATGAGCCGGAAGATTTCGGTGCGCCATTGCAGCTTTTGGCAAAGACACTTGCTTTCAACGATCCACTGACGGGTGTTGAACGAAGGTTTGAAAGCTGCAGGACTCTAAGACCGACACGCTCTTAGCGACCAGCATTAAGTGGCATCAAAGATTTTTGAAAAGATGGGTTGTCTTGTGCAATGTAGTCGCCAATTTCTTCTAAATCTTGAGCCGCTAAAGGCGTGATGCTTAACAGCATCAATGGCTTTTTGATTTGGCTTGTTTAGCGTATTTGCTTTTCAACCGATCAAAGACAGGGGCTGCATTCTGAGCTGGGCCACTGGCCTTACCAGCCTCCAACTCAGCCTTTAACGCTTGAAGCTGCATGTCTTTCTGCCGTTCTGTATCCTCCAGCAAACGCAAACCTGCCCGGACGACTTCACTGACGTTGTTGTAGCGACCACTTTCAACTTGATCTCGTATGAAAGATTCAAAATGAGGACTGAGGGCGACACTGGTTGGCATTTGATATCCTAACTATTACTAACAGTTATTATTTTTGAATCACCCAGACAAGTCAAGTGAATGCACATGAGCTTAAACATTCACCCAACAAAAACTCTGCCATTCACTTGCAATCGCGCATGAAAAAAGCCCCTCTCGGGGCTTTCTTCAAACTCAAATTTCTGACGACGAAATCGTCATGCCATTTGAAGCATCACAAGCGCTCGGTCACCCAAGCTTGCACACTGGCCAATGCAGCATTGAGGTGGGTTGCATCCGTGCCGCCAGCCATGGCCATGTCGGGCTTGCCGCCGCCTTTGCCGCCCACTTGCTGGGCCACGTAGTTCACCAACTCACCCGCCTTCACTTTGCCCGTCGTGTCCGCGGTCACACCTGCGGCCAATTGAACTTTGTCACCGTCCACCGCAGCCAACACAATGGCGGCGGTTTTCAGTTTGTCTTTCAATTTGTCCATCGTGTCGCGCAATGTTTTAGCATCGGCACCTGGCAGCAAGGCGGCCAAGACTTTGACGCCCTTCACATCGGTGGCTTGCGTCATGAGCTCGTCGCCTTGTGACGAGGCCAATTTGCCTTTGAGCGCGGCCATTTCTTTTTCCAAGGATTTCACTTGGTCCAAGACTTGGGCGATACGGCTGTTGAGTTCTGAAGGCGATGCTTTCAAGCTGCCTGCTGCTTTGGAAACAGTGGCTTCCAAAGACTGCAAGTAGGCCAAGGCATTGCCACCGGTCACAGCCTCAATGCGGCGCACACCTGCGGCCACACCGCTCTCGGCCACCACTTTGAACAAACCGATGTCGCCCGTGCGGTGCACATGGGTACCACCGCACAGTTCACGGCTGGAGCCGATGTCCAACACGCGCACAGTTTCGCCGTACTTCTCGCCGAACAACA
>CALEYZ010000137.1 GCA_937928195.1 uncultured Limnohabitans sp. | reverse complement strand
ATACGAGATATGCCTAAGTGACTGGAGTTCAGACGTGTGCTCTTCCGATCTCCACCAGCGTTGTCCGTGATCGGGCCATAAGCGTCTAAGGCCACCACAATGCCTGCCATGGAAAGCATCGACATGGCGGCGACGGCAATACCGTACAAACCCGCCAGGCCGTAAGACACCACAATGGCAACGCAGACAAAAATCACTGGCCAAGCCGTAGAGCGCATCGAGACACCCAAACCCGCAATGATGTTGGTGCCGTGGCCCGTTGTGGAGGCCTGTGCAATGTGTTGTACCGGGCTGTATTGCGTGCCTGTGTAGAACTCAGTGATCCACACCAGGGCTGCAGTCAAGACCAAGCCCACAGCGCATGCGCCAAACAGCTTCATCTGGCTGCCGCTGGCCGCAATGGCGTTGTCAGGCATGATCCATGTTGTGACGAAATAGAAGGCAATCAAAGACAAAATGCCCGCAATGGCCAGACCTTTGTAGAGGGCTGGCATCACGTTGGTCATGCCAGGTGATGCTTTGACAAAGAAGCAGCCAATGATGGAAGCTACGATGGACACCGCGCCTAGGGCGAGGGGGTACATGACGGCATTGCCAGGCGCACCCGCTACCAACAAGGAGCCCAAGACCATGGTGGCGATCAGCGTCACGGCGTAGGTCTCGAACAAGTCCGCGGCCATGCCAGCACAGTCGCCGACGTTGTCGCCCACGTTGTCAGCAATCACCGCAGGATTGCGGGGATCGTCTTCAGGGATGCCGGCTTCCACTTTGCCTACCAAGTCGGCACCGACGTCAGCGCCTTTGGTAAAAATACCACCGCCCAAACGGGCAAAGATGGAGATGAGGGAAGAACCAAAGGCAAAACCAATGAGTGGGTTCAAAATGACGGACAGCTTCACATCGGGTGTGAGATTGCCGTTGCCAGCCAAGAACCAATAGAAGCCTGTCACACCCAACAGGCCCAAGCCCACCACCAGCATGCCGGTGATGGCACCACCGCGGAAGGCGACGTCAAGTGCTGGGCCAATGCCTTTGGTGGCGGCTTGTGCCGTTCGAACATTGGCGCGAACCGAGACGTTCATGCCAATGAAGCCGCATGCACCCGATAAAACCGCACCAATCACAAAGCCAATGGCGGTGGTCATGTCAAGAAACAATCCCATCAAAATGGCCAGCACCGCACCCACCATGGCGATGGTTTTGTATTGCCTTGCGAGGTAAGCGGCCGCACCGGCCTGAATGGCGGCTGCAATTTCTTGCATCCGGTCGTTGCCAGGGTCTTGCGCCAGAATCCATCCACGAGCCCAAACGCCATAAACCACGGCGATCAGTCCGCAAACGAGCGCCAAAATCAACGCTGAATTGCCTGTCATATGTCAATCTCCTTGAGTGTTGTCGCTGAACGGAGGTGCAACGCTTGGGAGACACCTCCAGGCGTTGCTTCCTCGGTCCCCAAGGGATCGATTGGCCAACGAACTCATTAAAAGAGCATTGTTTTGAAGAAGCAAGCCCTGTGAAAGTAAAATCGGGGTTAATCCTTAGCTTCTTAGATTTACATCAACCCTTGAGACTTTTGAAAATATGTCCTTAGACAACGTCACCCCTGGTAGCAAAGTTCCCGAACAATTCAATGTGATCATCGAAATTCCGATGAACGCCGACCCCGTGAAATACGAAGTGGACAAAGCCACTGGCGCTATTTTTGTGGACCGCTTCATGAGCACGGCCATGCATTACCCCACCAACTATGGTTATGTTCCAAAGACCATCAGCGGTGACGGCGACCCCGTTGACGTGCTGGTGATCACGCCTGTGCCTTTGATCCCTGGTGTGGTGGTGCCATGCCGCCCGATCGGCATTTTGAAGATGCAAGATGAAGCCGGTGAAGACGGCAAAGTGTTGGCAGTTCCAACCGACAAGATCTTGTCCATCTACACCCAATGGCAAAAACCCGAAGACTTGAATCCTTTGCGCCTGAAAACCATTGCCCACTTCTTTGAACACTACAAAGATCTGGAAGAAGGCAAGTGGGTCAAGATTTTGGGTTGGGAAGGTCCAGAGTCTGCCAAGAAAGAAATTTTGGACGGTATTGCCAATTACCAAAAGGCCAACGCCTAAGAATCCCAGGGCTTGTCCTTCTGACCAGGGCAGGCACCTGAATTCGCCCATAGGTTCAGGTCAACAGGTCATCCTTTTTTCAAGGGTGATCTGGCCTCTAAATTTTCCAGGTAGGCCGCAACTCCGCGGCCTTCTTTTTCTAAATACCGCTCGACCGCATCCGCAAAGTCGGGGTGTGCCAGCCAATGCGCACTGCTGGCCTTGACTGGAAGCAGAGCTCGAGCCATTTTGTGCTCGCCCTGAGCGCCCCCCTCAAATCTGACAAAGCCATTGGCAATGCACCACGCAATGGGTTGGTAGTAGCAAGCCTCAAAGTGCAGACAATCGACCCTTTCCAGGGCGCCCCAATAACGACCGTAGGCCACTTTGTCTTGCACCGCTATGAGGCTACAGGCCATGCGTCGCCCCTCTTTTTCTGCAATGAACAGCACCCAGTTCTCGGGCATGTCGCTTTGCATGCGTTGAAAAAAATCGCGGGTGAGGTAGGGGGCATTGCCGTGTTCCAAATAGGTTTGGGCATAGCACTTGTAAAAGAAATCCCAGTCGACGGTTTGAATGTCTTGGCCTCGCAGTGTTTGAAACGTCACCCCAGCCTCGCTCACTTTGCGGCGCTCTTGACGTATTTTTTTACGTTTTTCTTGACTCAAGTTGCCCAGAAATTGTTCAAAACCTTCGAAGTGAGCGTTGTGCCAATGAAACTGCACGGTGTGTCGGCCAAGCCAACCTGATTGGGCTGCGGCTTGCTGGTCGTCCTCCGACAAAAACAAAAGATGAACTGAAGACCAGTCTTCTTGTTGGGCCATGGCCACCAAGGCATTGATCAACGCAGCTTTGCTGTCAGGCGAATCTGCCAGCAATCGCGTCCCTGGAACGGGCGTGAAGGGCACTGCGCCTACTGCTTTCGGGTAGTAGTTCAGACCGTGCCGTTGGTAGGCATCCGCCCAGGCCCAGTCAAACACATACTCACCGTAAGAATGAGGTTTGACATACAGCACGGCGGCGGCGGCCAAGGCTTGACTGCCCAAGGGCTTGTTCTGGTGCAGAGTGAGCACACGGGGTGTCCAACCTGTTTCAGGGCAGGCAGAGCCGCTGTCTTCCATTGCAAGCAAGTAGGCATGGCGCATGAATGGCGTGGGCTCGGATTGGGAAGAGAGCAAAGAATCCCAGGTGTGCGCAGTGATATTTCGCATGGAATCCTGCACTGCAATGACATAATTGTTGGAACTGAATTCCTGCACCTGTATGACCCTTCAACTTTGTATTGCCCAACTCAACTTCGTCGTGGGTGACATGGCGGGCAATGCCCGCAAAATCATCGATGCGGCCCATCAAGCTTACGCCCAGGGCGCACGCATTTTGGTCACGCCAGAGTTGGCCATTTGTGGTTATGCCGCAGAAGATTTGCTGCTGCGGCCTGCCTTCATCGACGCCTGCGATGATGCCTTGAAAACAGTGGCCCGTGAGTTGGCCGGGTTAAAGGGCATGCATGTGGTGTTGGGGCACCCAGAGGGCGGTGGTGTTCAAAGCAAAAGCGTGGCCATTACCCAACGCTTTAACCGAGCGTCGGTCTTGTCTGAAGGCCAAACTGTGGCCACTTATGCCAAGCAAGAACTCCCCAATTACCAAGTATTTGACGAACGACGGTATTTCACCCCAGGTCAAGATGCCTGTGTCTTTGAAGTCGCTGGTGTCAAATTCGGCTTGTTGATTTGTGAAGACGCTTGGTTTGAAGCACCCGCCCTGAAGGCACGAGATGCGGGTGCGCAAGTTCTGCTTGTTTTAAACGCCTCGCCATTTCACGTGGGCAAAGGTTTGGAACGAGAAGTTCAAATGCGTCAACGCGTTCAGGATTGTCAGCTACCTCTTGTTTATGCACATCTAGTTGGTGGACAAGATGAGGTGATTTTTGAAGGTCGTTCATTTGCCATAGACGCCAATGCGCAAGTCGTTGCGAGGGCGCCTGCATTCGAGGAGTGCCTCCAATACATCCACGTTCAGGGGACTTCGGGTTCTGTGAAGTTGTCGGGTCATGACATCGTGCCTGACAGTTCATGGGAGGAAGACCTCTGGCGAGCTTTGGTTCTGGGTATTCGAGATTACTTGGGAAAAAATGGGTTTCCGGGTGCCATTCTCGGCTTGTCGGGTGGCATTGACTCGGCATTGGTATTGGCGTTGGCCGTGGATGCCATTGGGGCCGACAAGATTCATGCAGTCATGATGCCTTCTCCCTATACCGCTGACATCAGTTGGCTTGACGCCCGAGACATGGTCAAGCGCCTCAATGTTCGGTACGACGAAATCTCGATTGCCCCCTTGTTTGAGGGCTTTAAGTCGGCACTGTCGGCGCAATTTGAGGGATTGGCCGAAGACACCACGGAAGAGAACATTCAAGCCCGTGTGCGTGGCACTTTGCTCATGGCCATGTCCAATAAGACAGGGGCTATCGTGCTTACCACAGGCAACAAAAGTGAGATGGCCACGGGTTATTGCACTTTGTACGGTGACATGGCTGGTGGTTTTGCCGTCATCAAAGACGTGGTCAAGACACAAG
>CALEYZ010000136.1 GCA_937928195.1 uncultured Limnohabitans sp. | reverse complement strand
ACACGATTGCGTTCGCGTTTGAAGTATTTGCGAATGTCGTGCTTGACGGCTTCCAGCACGCGGTCTGGGTTTTTGCCTTCAATTTGCAGGGGGAAGTTTTTTTTCATCGGAAAGTCCTAGAGGGGCAAGCGCCCGTTGAGGACGTTGATGCATGGCTTGATTATCGCTGAGTGGATGAATGCTTCAAAGAGTTATGCGGCTCTTAAAACGGCATATTCTTTGGTTGACGGCAATTCCTTGGGGAGCGATAGCGCAGGTTTGGTAATTTCCCATCCTAGGCAAGCCAACCAAATGGCGCGAGGAATCGGTTTGGCTGCAGTTCTGTAATAGCTGACCATGCGGCGACTGATGCCCAATGCAGTCGCTGCAGTCGTGAGGGATAAGTTGTTTCGTGTGATCCACGATTCGAACATTTCATGGCTGACCTCTCCCAATTGCTCTTTAGCCCATGCATAGACATTGTCTGCTCCTAGCTCGGTGTCAAACCATTCAATGGCGCCATTTTGAAGATGAACTTTTTTAAAAACTGACGGGTGACGTATTTCGGTAAAAGCTTTTCGCTTGAATATGTGGGCGAGATCGACATCGAGCGTTTCACCGGTGTTCCAAACTGTACGAACAACCCAAGGCTCAAGTGCTTTGACCGCGAGCAGGGTTGGATAGAAAAAATCGCTCATGAATTGCACCTTTGCCATTCGCTGCTCAAGAACTTCTGCTCAATTTCAATCCAGTTAAGGGCTTCTCGAATTTCTCGAAAAGAAATTTTGCCAATGACATGGCGTGTTTCTATTTCTACAATGCAATCTCTGCCATCTGAAAGTTGAATGTGAACATGAGGTGGTGGGTGATCACCAAAAAACATCACGACACGACTTTGAGAGAATACTTGTAATGTAGGCATTGTAATAGGAGTAGTGCAATCGTTGCACTATATTGTTGAATGCCATGTCAATGCGTCTTTGCAATTCAATGTATGACTGAAACACTTCACATGGCTAGCGCCCCCGTCCTTCACATCAAAGATGGCATTGCCACCATCACGCTGAACCGGCCTGCGCAACGCAATCGCTTAGAAAACGAAGATCTGCAAACTTTGCTGGCGCATTTTCAGCAAGTGAATGCTGATCTTGGTGTGCGCATGCTGGTTCTCACCGCCAATACCCAGGGTCAGCCCAAACCTGTGTTCTGTGCTGGGTATGACATTGGTGGCTTCAACGAGCAAGGCCAAGGCGCCATGTCTTTCGAACAAGTACCGGAGGCACTGGCCGTGCTGCGTCCCATCACCCTTTGCGCGTTGAATGGCAGTGTGTACGGTGGTGCCACCGACCTGGTGTTGGCCTGCGACTTGCGCATCGGCCTGCAAGGCATAGAGTGGCGTATGCCTGCTGCAGCCATTGGTTTGCATTACTACCCCAGTGGCTTGTCACGCTACATCGATCGCATGGGCTTGGCTGCCACCCAGCGCGCATTCCTCACGGCGCGTCCGTTCACTTGGACGCAACTCGACAAACTGGGTTTGTTTGAAGATTTTGTGAAGATCGAGCATTGGCAATCGTGCTTGAAGGATCTGACGCAAGACATCATTTCTCTTGCGCCCATGGCTGCCGAAGAAACCAAAAAGTCCATCAACGAAATTGCCACGGGTATGGCCGACAACACAACGCTGCGCGCCCGCGTAGAGCGCACCAGCCTCAGTGAGGACTTTGCGGAAGGACGTGCGGCGTTTGCTGAAAGGCGTAAACCGGTTTTTCGCGGGCGGTAAGCGCGTGACTTGGTTGGGCATACCGCGCAAGGCTTAAACCTTCTGTGCTGATTTCTGGTTGCCGGCCCATGATCACATCGGTCAAGTAACGACCAGAACCACACGCCATGGTCCAACCCAAAGTGCCGTGACCTGTGTTCAAGTACAAATTGCGAAGTGCCGTGCCGCCCACAATGGGCGTGCCATCGGGCGTCATGGGGCGCAGGCCCGTCCAAAACTGCGCTTGGGCCGCATCGCCACCTGGGAACAAATCGTTGGCCACCATTTCTAAGGTGGCGCGGCGCTTGGGATTCAAGCGCAAATCAAAGCCACTGAGCTCGGCCATGCCGCCCACGCGAATGCGTTGGTCGAAGCGGGTGATGGCAATTTTGTAGGTCTCGTCCAGTACCGTCGACACAGGGGCCAAGGCTTCATTCACGAGAGGAATGGTGAGTGAGTAACCCTTGACGGGGTAGACGGGAATGTCGATGTGCAAGCTTTGCAACATTTGCCGGCTGTAGCTGCCCAGCGCCAACACATATTGGTCTGCGCGCAGAAGCTCTTTGTCAGGCCCCGCCAACTGAATGCCTTGAATTGACTGGCCGTCAGACAAGATGCGCTCAACTGATTCACCATAGCGAAATTTCACGCCCAATGCTTTCGCCATGTCAGCCAACTGCAATGTGAACAAACGGCAATCACCCGTTTCGTCGTTGGGTAAACGCAGACCACCCAGCAAGCTGCCTTCATGGGGCTCACATGCTTGACGCAAACCAGGCTCTGCTTTCAACAAGCCTTCACGGTCTAGAACTTCGTAAGGCACTCCGCACTCTTGTAAGACTTCGATGTCGCGTGCAACGGCATCGAGTTGCGCTTGTTTGCGAAACACTTGAAGGGTGCCGCCTGTTCGGTGCTCATAAGCAATGCCTGTGTCTGTGCGCAATTGACGCAGGCAATCACGGCTGTATTCGGACAAACGCATCATGCGTTCTTTGTTCACGCTGTAACGCGCGGAGGTGCAATTGCGCAGCATCTGTGCCATCCACTGCGCTTGAAACCAAGTGCCGTCTGGTCGAATGGCCAAAGGGGCATGTTTCTGAAACAACCACTTCATGGCTTTGAGGGGAATACCAGGGGCGGCCCAAGGCGTGGCATAGCCTGGGGAAATTTGTCCAGCATTGGCAAAACTGGTTTCTTCTGCCGCCTGAGGTTGACGGTCAATGACCGTGACATCGACGCCTGCACGGGCCAAGTAATAAGCGGTGGTGATGCCAATGACGCCACTTCCCAAAACGATGGTTTTCATCCGGTTTCCTTGTTTTGCACAATGAAATCGAAGTTTATGGATGCTTGCTCGGGAAATTTTGCTGATTTATACTGATATTGAAGGTAAATTAACTGTCAGAAATTGCGTAAACAACTGAGTGCAGGAAAAATGACTGAGCTAGATCGAATTGACCGAAAAATCCTCGACATCCTGCAGCGCCAAGGCCGCATTTCCATGACGGACTTGGGCGAGCAAATTGGCTTGTCAACATCGCCCTGCGCTGAGCGGGTGAAGCGCATGGAGCGGCAAGGTGTGATCACGGGGTATCACGCGCGCATTGATCCCAAAGCGGTGGAAAAGCCTTTGCTGGTGTTTGTGGAAATCACGCTCAGCACCAAATCGGGCGAGGTGTTTGACAAGGTGCGAAATCAAATTGCCAACATGCCGGAAGTGTTGGAGTGCCACTTGGTCTCGGGCAGTTTTGATTACTTGGTGAAGGCACGCTTGAGCGCCATGACGCAATACCGAGATTTGCTCAGCAACATCTTGAATCAAATTCCTGTGCCTTCTCAGTCGCACAGCTATGTGGTGATGGAAGAGGTGAAAGAGTCCAGCTACATCACCGTCTAAGAAGACGGTGATGCAGTGGTCACATCAGAACTTGAAGCGTTTGCCGAGTGCTTGAAAGCGACGACCCCAGGCCTCTCGCGACAACTCAATGCTGTCGTAGAAACTGGGGATGATGAGCAAAGTGAGCAAGGTGGAAGTGATGGTGCCGCCAATGATGGCCACCGCCATAGGTCGGTAAAACTCACCACCTTCACCAATGCCGATGGCCACCGGCAACATGCCAGCAATCAGGGCAAAGGTGGTCATGATGATGGGGCGCAAACGTTTGCGACCCGCTGTCATCAAGGCTTCCTCTCGGTCTACGCCTTCTGCTTCTAAGGTGCGAGCAGCGTCCAATAACAAAATGGCATTTTTAGCCACCAAACCCATCAGCATGATCACGCCAATCAGGCTCATGAGATTGAGCGTGCCACGTGTCAGCAACAATGCCAACACCACGCCAATGAGCGACAAAGGCAGCGAGAACATCACAGCCAAAGGCGCAGTGAAAGAGCTGAATTGCATGACCAAAATGAAGTACATCAGCCCAATGCCAGAAATGAGTGCGATGCCCATTTCGGTGAACACTTCTTTTTGATCTTTGGACGCGCCATCGAGTTCAATGCCGTAGCCCTCAGGGAAATTGATGCTGTTGGCCAACTTCAATGCATCGGCAGTGACTTCACCTGACGAGCGACCTTGGACGTTGGCCGACACACCAATGGTGCGTTTGCCATCGGAGTGTTCAATTTTCGAAGGTGCTTTGCCCATGGACACTTTGGCAATTTGCGCCAGTGGCACCACGGTGTTCATGCCGCTGACCGTGATGGGCAAACGTTCAATGTTGGACACACTCATGCGGTCTTCGGGGGCCAAGCGAATGGCCACATCGCGAGACTCGCCTGTGGGGTCGACCCAGTCGCCCACTTCAATGCCCGCGAACGCGACGCGCAATGCATTGGCGGCATCTGTGACAGAGATGCCGAGTGAATTGGCCAAGCCGCGGTCCAGTTCAATTTGCAATTCGTTTTGCGGATCTTGCTGTGACAAGCCCACATCGACAGCACCCGGTACTTGGCGCAATTGCGCCATGAAATCGCTGGTGATGGCCAAAAGTTTGCGTGAGTCGGTGCCGCTGAAGCGAATTTGCACAGGTTTGGCAGCACCGTTTGAGAGGTCGTCTAGTACGGTGTACTCAGCGCCCACCAATTGCGATGTGCGTTTGCGCAATTCAATGGCAATGTCTTGCGCGGTGCGCTTGCGTTCGGTGCTTTTGCCAATGTCCACATAGATGCGACCACCCGTCGGATTGACATAGCTGTTGGTTGCCTTGGTCTCGGGCAGCGTGCGTGCCATGATGGCGGCTGCTTCCAGCTTCATGCGTGAATATTCCAAGTTGCTGCTGGCAGGGGAGCGCACATCAATGGCCAAAGTTTTGCCATCCGATTTGGGCAAGAAGCTAGAGCCGCCAAATTGAAACTGCAAAAAGATGGCGCCAAAGAAACTGATCACGGCAAACGCAATCATCCAACGACGGTGGTGCAAGGCCCATGCAATCACATCGCCATAACGATCGGCTTGACGGTCAAACCAGGCGTTGAATTGTTGGAGTTTCAGGCTGATGCCTGTTTTGGGCTTCAGATGCTCGCCAGGTGGATCGCCCCAGTAGGCTGACAGCATAGGATCCAAAGTGAAGGAGATCAGCAAGCTGACCAAGACCGAGGCCACCACCGTGAGGCCAAAGGGACGGAACCATTCACCTGACACACCCGGCATGAAACCCACAGGGATGAACACCGCGACGATAGAAAACGTGGTGCCCGCCACGGCCATGCCAATTTCGGCCGTGCCATTCAAGGCGGCGGTGCGTCTGTCGGAGCCACGTTCCATGTGCCGCACAATGTTTTCTCGCACCACAATGGCGTCGTCAATCAAGACCCCGATGGCCAATGACAAGCCTAGCAAGCTCATGAAGTTAAGCGTGAAACCACACAGCCACACTGCAATGAATGCGGTGATGACGGAGGTTGGCAGTGACAACGCGGTGATCAGTGTCGAGCGCCATGAATTCAAGAACACGTAGACCACAAAGATGGTGAGGCCGGCGCCAAAGATGAGCGCATCGACCACGTTGTTCAAACTGTTTTGCGCTTCAGTGCCGCCGTCTTGGGTGATTTCAATTTGCGTGCCTTGTGGCAATGTCTTGTTGATCTCCGCGACCAAGGCGCGTACCTTGTTTGCAACGCCCACGGTCGAGGCATCGCGAGAGCGGGTAATTGACAAGCCGACGTTGGGTTTGCCGCTTCGCACGCTCAAGGTGGTGAGATCGGCAAAGCCATCTGTGACGGTGGCCACTTGCCCCAAACGAATGAGCTCGTTGCCATTGCGCTTGATCACAATTTGATTGAACTCGGCGGGTGTTTCAATGCGACCCAGCAAGCGAATGCTTTGGTCTTCTAAGGCGCCTCGAATTTTGCCGACAGGTGCCGCTGCATTTTGTGTGCGAAGTGCATTGACCACTTCGGTGACAGACAAATTCACCTCGCGCAATTTTTGGGCGTGCAACAAGACGCTCAATTCGCGTTTGAGGGCACCATTCACATTGACTTGCGCCACACCTTGAATGCCACGAAACTTGTCTGCAATTTGATCTTCTGCCGTGCGCGAGATTTCAGCATGGCTTTGGCTTGAGGAAGACAAAGCCAATTGCATGATGGGTTGCGCAGACGGGTCAATGCGCAAGATGACAGGCTCCCGAATTTCGGTGGGCAGTTTGTAGCGAACTTTGCCAATGGCATTGCGCACTTCGTCGGTGGCTTCCACCATGTTCTTTTTGAATTCAAAGAACACCAGCATGTTGGCATTGCCTTCGTTGGCAGTGCCGCGCAAGTCTTTGATGCCATTGACAGATTGCAAGGCTTTTTCGACACGGTTCAACACTTCACGTTCTACGGTGTCGGGTGAAGCACCTGGGTAGTTGATGTCGATGACCAGCAAGGGCATGTCGACATCTGGAATTTGATTGACCTTGAGTTTCTTCAATGCCATGAGCCCGACGGCCATGAGCATGAGCAATATAACGATCGTGACGACCGGCTTCTTAACGCTGAAGTTGGACAAAAACATGGTTTATTGACCCACTTTGGCGGCTGAGTCAGCGCGCAGTGCAAAGCCTTGTCCGTCTTTCAACGAGCTGCCGTTGTTGCGCAACACTTTGTCGCCCGCGGCCAAGCCGGAAGTGACCACCCATTCGCCCAAACGCGTGTCTCGGTCACCCAATTGAACGGCACGCTTCACAATCTTGTTGCCATCTAAGACCCATGCAAACACCTTGTCGCCTTCGCGGCGCAAACTGCTTTCTGAAATCATCACGGCGGGCTTGGTGAGTGTCTCCACCACACCTTCGGCATAAAGGCCGACCACAGGCGGGCGGTCTTTGCTGTTGATCTCCACAATCACAGACACTTGGCGCGTGATGGGATTGGCGGCGCCATCGATGCGCTTGACGATGCCGCGACTGCTGAGTTGGTCGCCACTTTGTGCCACGCCATTGATGCGGAAGCTGACGCGTTGGCCCACTTTCAGTACGCCCATTTGGTCTGCAGAGACTTGACCCTCAAAGCGCATGCTGCTGGGGTCGATCACTTGAATCAACTCTTTGCCAATTTGTGCTGTGTCGCCCGCAGAGGCTTTGCGTGCACTTACCACGCCATTGAATGGCGCGCGCACTTCGGTGCGTTCCAGTTGCTGCTTGGCGGCTGCCACGCGGGCTTTGCTGGCCACGTGCTCGCTTTGCGCTGCGTTGCGTTTGACCTCAGATTCTTCGAGACCTTGCATGGACACCATGCCTTGCGCTTGCAACGATTTGATGCGCTGGTACTGGCGCTCCGCGCCGTCCAAAGATTGTGCGGCTGCACGCAAAGATTCTTCGGCTGAATTGAGGTTGTCGCGAAGCACGTTGCTGTCCAAGGTCACCAGCAAATCGCCCTTGCGCACAGGCTCGCCATTTTCTTTGTGAACCTTGACCACCATGGCGCTTACTTCTGCGCGCAAATCGGCGCGGAGTTCTGGTTGCAAAGAGCCAGAAATGACAGGGCCGGTGCCGTGCTCTGAGGTGCCCAATTGCAAAATGTCTTCATTGCCCAAGCTCAGGGCCACACTTTCAGCGGCCTTGTCGGCATCTGCATCAGGTTTTTTACAAGCCACCAGCGTGCTGCCAATGCACAAGCAGGCAATCAAAGACAAAGCAAAAGGGTAAGGACCCAAACGAGGGGAACGCAGCATGGGAACTCCGAATAGGAAAAAAGTTCCCGAATTACAACATGAAAAGCCAATTTCTGGCTGTTCAAAGGCTTGTTCGCAGGGACCAAATTTCGGGGAACAAAACAACGTCCAGCATCTTGCGCAGGTAACTCACGCCGCCAGTACCGCCAGTGCCTCGCTTGAAGCCAATCACACGCTCCACCGTGGTGAGGTGTCGGAAGCGCCACAACCTGAAGGCATCTTCCAAGTCGGCCAGCTCTTCGCCCAATTGGTACAAGTCCCAGTGTTGTTTATGATTTCTGTAAACAATTAGCCAGGCTTCTTCCACTTGGTTGTTGGCTGCATAAGCTTGACGCCAATCGCGATTCAGGTATTCGGCAGGGACGGGCAAACCTCGACGGGCCATCAGCTTCAAGCTGACGTCGTACAAGGAGGGTGCGTTGTAAGCCTTTTCCACAATGGCATGCAGGTCGGGGCGATGCGCGTGCGGCATGAGCATGGCCGCATTTTTATTGCCCATTGAAAATTCAATGCAGCGGTATTGCCAGCTTTGAAAACCACTGGACTGCGCCAAATAAGGCCGAATGGCACTGTACTCAGGCGGTGTCATGGTGGCCAAGACATCCCAAGCGTGCACCAACTGCGCCATGATTTGCGACACACGTGCCAGCATTTTGAAGGCGTCTGGCAAATCGTCTTGTTCAATGTGTTGAATGGCCGCTGTGAGCTCGTGCAGCATGAGCTTCATCCACAGCTCACTGGTTTGGTGCTGCACGATGAACAACATTTCATTGTGATCGGGCGATAAAGGTTTTTGCGCATTCAAAATGGCG
>CALEYZ010000135.1 GCA_937928195.1 uncultured Limnohabitans sp. | reverse complement strand
GTTCTTCATCATCTCCATGCTCAATGGATTGAGCTACGGGTTGTTGTTATTCATGCTCAGTTCAGGCTTAACCCTGATTTTCAGCATGATGGGCGTTTTGAATTTTGCTCACGCATCCTTCTACATGATTGGTGCTTATTTTGGTTACACACTTACCAGCGTGATTGGCTTCTGGCCAGCCTTGCTGGTGGCGCCTTTTTTGGTTGGCGGTGTTGGCGTTATTTTTGAACGGCTGACATTGCGCAAAGTTCATAAATTTGGCCATGTCCCAGAACTGCTGGTGACATTCGGTTTGTCTTACATCGTTTACGAACTGGTTCAGCTCATTTGGGGCAGAACAGCCGTCGAGTTTGTACCACCCGACTTGCTGAAAGGTTCCGCCTTTACCCTTGTGAATCATTCCATCCAGGGGCTGCAAGTTGTTTGGGGAGCAGCCCCAGCAGAAATGTGTTCAACGGTCGATGCCGC
Source organism: uncultured Limnohabitans sp. (assembly GCA_937928195.1). Classification (GTDB taxonomy): domain Bacteria; phylum Pseudomonadota; class Gammaproteobacteria; order Burkholderiales; family Burkholderiaceae_C; genus Limnohabitans_A. The sequence goes on along the minus strand of CALEYZ010000135.1, from coordinate 8,247 downwards.
TGTTCGCTTGGTTTGCACACCATTCCCTGCCACGCGGGGTTTCATGATGTTGGTGGCCTTGTTGATGTTGTTGTCACTCTGGCTTTTGCTGACCAAAACGCGGATTGGCTTGGTCATTCAGGCGGCCCTCACGCATCCAGAAACTGTCGAATCACTGGGACACAATGTGCCTCGTGTGTTCATGATGGTCTTCGGCGCCGGTACAGGCCTTGCAGGTCTGGCGGGTGTCATTGGCGGCAGTACTTTCGTGACAGAGCCTGCCATGGCGGCGACCGTGGGCTCGGTCATTTTTGTGGTGGTAGTGGTGGGCGGGATGGGTTCACTCTCGGGTGCCTTTTTGGCCTCTGTTTTGATCGGCGTGATTCAAACTTTTGCCATTGCATTCGATTACTCGGTCATCAGTGTCGCCAAGAACATGGGGTTCACTTTGTCGGATGCCCTGGTCAACAATTCCGTTTTAAAGCTGACCGTATCTCAAGTGGCGCCTATCTTGCCTTACTTGTTCTTGGTCTTGATTTTGATTTTCCGTCCGAAGGGACTTTTGGGTACCCGCGAAGGATGATGTGATGAGTACCTATAAATTCAAACCTTACAACGTTGGCCGATGGGTCATCTGGAGTCTGTTTGCCATCGTGCTTGTTTGCGCACCTTTGGTTTTCACCAGCAGTTTGTCCGGCACCATGTTGGCCCAAATGGGCATTGCCATCATCGCTTGTCTCTCTTACAACATTTTGTTGGGGCAGGGTGGCATGTTGAGTTTCGGTCATGCGGTCTACACGGGGCTTGGCTCCTTTGTGGCCATTCATGCGCTGAATGCCGTCAGTGCCGGCCAGTCCAATATCCCCGTCAGTTTAATCCCACTCGTGGGTGGCTTGGCAGGCATTGGCTTTGCTGTGTTGCTGGGCTATGTCACCACCAAAAAAGCAGGGACGCCGTTCTCCATGATCACTCTGGGTGTTGCTGAACTGGTTTTTGCCATGTCCTTGATGTTCTCTGAATTCTTTGGCGGCGAAGCGGGCATTTCTGGCAACAGGGTTGCAGGTCAAGCCTTCATGGGCATTACCTTTGGCCCTCAAACACAAATCTACTATTTGATTGCCATCTACACCTTTGTGTGTGTGGCGCTCATGTATGCCTTTACCCAGACGCCTTTGGGGCGCATTTTGAATGCCGTTCGCGACAACCCAGAACGCGTTGAATTCATTGGCTACAACACGCAGCGTGTGCGGTATTTTGCATTCATCATTGCAGGTTTCTTTGCCGGCATCTCTGGCGGACTCGGTGCCCTGAACTTTGAAATTGTGACCGCTGAGGTGGTTGGTGCCGGACGTTCTGGCGGTTACCTGTTGTTTACTTTCTTGGGCGGCGCCACGTTCTTCTTTGGCCCCATCATCGGCGGTATCTTGATGGTTCTGGCCTTTGTGTTGTTGTCTGAGCTGACCAAAGCGTGGTTGCTGTATTTGGGCTTGCTGTTTCTGTTCATGGTGATGTATGCACCGGGAGGTATTGCCAGCCTCATCATGATGAACTTGCGTGTAGCTTCGTTTGGCAAACTCAAACAAATCTGGGTGAGTTACCTGGGCTTGTTTGCCACCGCCTTTGTGGCACTGATCGGTGCCGGCGCCATGATCGAAATGGTGTACCACTTGCAACTCAACTCTGCCTTGGGTGACACATTGAAATTCATGGGCGTGACGCTGAATGCCAAGGGCGTTGACAGCTGGGTGGGCTCGATTTTTGTCATGCTCACGGGCCTGGGCCTGTTTGAAGCAGCCCGTCGCCACTTCCTGATCGAGTGGAGTGACATCCAGATCGACATTGAAAAAGAAATTAAACGTCGGGAGACAGCGTGATGTCTTATGCGCTAGAACTCAAAGATCTCCGAAAAAACTTCGGAAAAACAGAAATCATTCGTGGCGCCAATTTGGCTGTCAATGCGGGTGAGCGTGTGGCCATCATTGGCCCCAATGGTGCGGGCAAATCCACTTTGTTCAACTTGATCAGTGGACGCTTCGGTCCCACCAGCGGTGAGATTTTGCTGAATGGCCAACGCATTGACCACAAAGCCCCTTACGAAATCAACCGCATGGGCTTGTCGCGCAGCTTTCAAATTACCAACATCTTTCCCAAGCTCAGTGTCTTTGAAAACCTGCGCTGTGCTGTACTTTGGAGCCTGGGTTACAAGTACACTTTTTTAAAGTTCTTGTCGGGCTTGAAGGACGCCAATGAACTGGCTGAGAAGTACATGGCAATGATTCGCCTCGACAAGAAGCGTGACTTGCTGGCCATGAACCTGACCTACGCCGAGCAACGTGCTTTGGAAATTGGCATCACCATTGCCGGTGGCGCTGATGTGATTTTGCTAGACGAGCCCACTGCCGGCATGAGCAAAAGTGAAACCAGCCGCTTCATCAGTTTGATCAAAGAAGTCACTGTGGGCAAAACACTCCTGACGGTCGAGCACGACATGGGCGTGGTGTTTGGCTTGGCCGATAAAATTGCCGTGGTGGTGTATGGCGAGGTGATTGCCTTTGACACGCCCGAGGCCGTCAGGTCCAACGCACGGGTGCAAGAGGCCTACTTGGGCTCTCATGTGGCCGATGAACAAGCAGGAGGCCACTGACATGTTGCACATCGACAATCTTCATGCCTTCTACGGCAAAAGCCATGTGTTGCATGGTGTCAGTTTCAATGTGAAGCCAGGCGAAATTGTGGCCTTGTTGGGACGCAATGGCTCTGGCCGTTCAACAACCGCCAAGGCCATCATGGGCTTGGTTGATTGCCAAGGCCAAATTGATTGGAAGGGCAGCCCGATTGTGGGCAAGAAAGCCTTCGAAATTGCTCACCTCGGCATTGGTTATGTTCCTGAAAACCGCGACATTTTCCCCAAACTTACCGTGCACCAGAATTTGTTGCTGGGTCAAAAGGGCACAGGGAAGGGCAGTCGCTGGAGTTTTGATGACATGTACCAAATGTTCCCACGGCTGCTAGAGCGTCAGCACACTGAAGCAGGTGTGTTGTCGGGCGGCGAGCAGCAAATGCTGACCCTGTGTCGCACCCTCATGGGCGACCCCGATCTCATCATCATTGACGAGCCAACAGAGGGTTTGGCCCCCAAAATTGTGGAACTGGTTGGCGAGTACCTCAAGAAGCTCAAAGACCGGGGCATCTCGGTGTTGCTGATTGAGCAAAAGCTCACCATTGCCATGAAAATTTCAGATCGCGCCCTTGTCATGGGGCATGGCAGCATTGTGTTTGAAGGCACGCCCGCGGAGCTGACTCAGAACACTTACATTCGCAAGGAGTGGCTGGAGGTTTGACGTGCCATTGGGGCCGACCAGCATCGTCCCGTGAGCGACATTTCCCCTACACACCTGTTCAGAAACATTCTAGAATCAGCCAAAATAGAACGGCCGTTCTATTTTGGGATTGACACCACCTTTAGAGGAAAACAGCATGACCGCTGAATACAAAGTCATTGGCGATGTCGCCGTGATCACCATGAGCAACCCGCCCGTCAATGGGCTAGGACTTGCAACCCGCGTTGGCATTACGGACGGCTTGACCCAAGCCAACAGCGATGCTGCCGTCAAATCCATCGTCATCACAGGTGCTGGCAAAGCCTTTTCAGGCGGTGCTGACATCCGTGAATTTGGTTCACCCAAAGCCATTCAAGAACCCAACCTGCTGAGTGTCATTCGCGCCTGCGAAAACTCTGCCAAGCCTGTTTTGGCCGCTGTGCACTCAGTCGCCATGGGGGGCGGTTTGGAACTGGCCTTAGGTTGCCATTACCGCATTGCTGCGCCGGGCTGCAAAGTGGCTTTGCCTGAAGTCAAACTGGGCTTGATTCCTGGCGCGGGTGGCACACAACGTTTGCCACGCGTCATCGGTGTCGAGCCAGCGCTCAACATGATCGTGAGTGGTGAACCTATCAACAGCGAAATGCTGGCCATGTTGCCCGGTCAAAAGTTGTTCGACCGCATGGCGACATCTGCCGAATCTTTGGCTGCTGAAGCATTGGCTTACGCCAAAGAGTTGGCCGTACAACACGCTGATGGTTCTGCGTTGCCCTTGGTTCGCAATTTGCCTTGCAAGCACCCCCAAGGTGATGCGTACTTCCAGTTCGCACGCAACATGGTCAAAGGCATGGCCAAAAACTTCCCAGCGCCCCCCAAGTGTGTGGATGCTGTAGAAGCTGCGACCAAGAAAAAATTCGAAGACGGCATGGTCTTCGAGCGTGAAATTTTTACCAACCTGATGTGGACCCCAGAGTGCCGTGCATTGCGTCACATCTTCATGGCCGATCGTGCTGCATCCAAGATTCCTGATGTGCCAGAAGACACTCCTAAGCGCAACATTGCGTCTGTCGCCGTCATTGGCGCCGGCACCATGGGTGGCGGTATTTCCATGAACTTCTTGAACGCGGGCATTCCCGTCAAGATGTTGGAAATGAAGCAAGAGGCACTGGACCGTGGTGTCGCCACCATTCGCAAGAACTACGAAGCGCAGGTTAAAAAAGGCAAGCTCAAGCAAGACAAATACGAGCAACGCATGGCCTTGCTCACAACCACTTTGAGCTATGACGACATTGGCAGCGCCGACCTGGTCATTGAAGCGGTTTTTGAAGAGATGGGCGTGAAAGAAGCCGTCTTCAAGAAACTCGATGAAGTGATGAAGCCCGGTGCTATCTTGGCCTCCAACACGTCCACACTGGACGTTAACAAGATTGCCTCGTTCACCAAGCGTCCAGAAGATGTGGTCGGCATGCACTTCTTCAGCCCTGCCAACGTCATGAAATTGTTGGAAGTGATTCGTGGCGCCAAAACCAGCAAAGATGTGTTGGCCACGGTCATGGCTTTGGGCAAGAAGATCAAGAAAACAGCTGTGGTGTCTGGCGTGTGTGATGGCTTTATTGGCAATCGCATGATCGAGCAGTACAGCCGTCAAGCGGGCTTCCTCATCGAAGAAGGCTGCACACCAGCACAAGTCGACAAGGCTGTGGAGAAATTTGGTTTCGCCATGGGACCTTTCCGCATGGGTGACTTGGCTGGCAACGACATTGGCTGGGCCATTCGCAAGCGTCGCAATGTTGAGCGTCCAGGCATGAAGTACAGCAAAACTGCTGACCTCTTGTGCGAGATGGGCCGATTCGGTCAAAAGACAGGTGCAGGCTGGTACGACTACCAAGCGGGCAAACGCGACGCCATCCCCAGCGCATTGGTGGTGGAGATGATCGAGAAGCACCGAGCTGCCGAAGGCATTACACCGCGCAAGATTTCTGATGAAGAAATTGTGCAGCGTTTGGTGTTCTCGTTGGTGAACGAAGCTGCTCACATTTTGGAAGAAGGCATCGCCAGCAAGGCCAGCGACATCGACATGGTTTACCTCACGGGTTATGGCTTCCCCATCTTCCGTGGTGGCCCTATGTTGTACGCAGACCAAGTTGGTTTGTTCAACGTGGCCGAAGCCATGAAGCGCTTTGCCAAAAACCCACGCGACGATGCCGCTTTCTGGCAACCCGCTCCGCTGCTTGCCCGCTTGGTGGCAGACGGCAAAACATTCAACTGATCAGAGGTATTCAATATGACCAACGCCGTCATTGTTTCGACCGCACGCACACCTCTGGCCAAGAGCTGGAAGGGTGCTTTCAACATGACCCATGGCGCCACATTGGGTGGCCATGCAGTTCAACACGCCGTTCAACGCGCAGGCATTGATGCTGCTGAAGTTGAAGACGTCATCATGGGGTGTGCCACGCCTGAAGGCGCTACGGGTGCCAACATTGCACGTCAAATTGCATTGAAAGCTGGTTTGCCTATTTCCGTGTCGGGTCTCACCGTCAACCGCTTCTGCTCGTCGGGTCTGCAGACCATTGCTTTGGCGGCTCAGCGCATCATCGCTGGCGAAGGCCAAGTGTACGTTGCAGGCGGTGTTGAGAGCATTTCATGTGTTCAACAGGAAATGAACCAGCACATGTTGCAAGATTTGTCTTTGGCCAAAATGAAGCCAGAGATTTACTGGAACATGTTGCAAACGGCCGAGCAAGTGGCCAAGCGCTACAAAATTGGCCGTGATCGCATGGACGAGTACGGTGCAGCCAGCCAACAAAAAGCGTGTGCCGCGCAAGCCGCTGGTTTGTTCAACGACGAAATTGCGCCCATCACAGTGTCTGCTGGCGTCATCGACAAAACCATGGGTTTGATGACCAAGCAAGTGACCGTCAGCGTTGACGAAGGTCTGCGCGAAGGCACCACCGTCGAGGCCATTTCTGGCCTGCGCTCAGCCTTGCCAGGTGGCTTGGTCACTGCAGGTAACGCCAGCCAGTTTTCTGACGGTGCAGGTGCTTGCGTGCTGATGGACGAAAAATTGGCTGAACAACGGGGTCTGAAACCTCTGGGCCGTTTCTTGGGCTTTGCGGTGGCTGGTTGCGAACCCGACGAAATGGGCATTGGCCCCGTTTACGCCGTGCCGAAAGCCTTGTCACGTTTGGGCCTCAAAGTTTCCGACATTGATTTGTGGGAACTGAACGAAGCCTTCGCGGTGCAAGTTTTGTACTGCCGTGACACCCTGGGCATTCCACCCGATCGCCTCAACGTCAATGGCGGCGCCATTGCTGTGGGTCACCCTTACGGCGTGAGCGGTCAGCGTTTGACTGGCCACGCTTTGATCGAAGGCAAACGCCGCGGTGCCAAACGTGTCGCAGTCACCATGTGCATTGGTGGTGGCATGGGCGCTTGCGGTATTTTTGAAGTGCTCTAAACCCACGCGCTAAGCTTCCACGGGCGACCCGCTATCCATGCAGGCCGCCCGTTTTTATTTCGACTGAGACCTATTTGCCATGAGCCTTCGGACTACGCTGAATTTTTTGTTGTACGAATGGTTGGACGTGAACCAACTCCAGCAACGCGAACGCTTTGCAGACCACAGCCAAGAAACATTTGATGCGGTGTTAGACACTTGCGAACGCATCGCGCGCGAAAAATATGCGCCGTTCAATCGTTTGGTGGACACAGAAGAACCGCGCTTCGATGGTGAAAAAGTCATCTTGCCGCAGGCAACGCATGATGCGCAGAAAGCTTACGCTGCATCTGGCATGCTGAGCGCAGCGCAAGACTATGAAATTGGTGGCATGCAGTTGCCCTACACCGTGGAGGCTGCAGCCAATACATTTTTTGCAATGGCATCGGTCAGCATGGGCTCTGGCTTGCTGACGGTCGGCAACGCCAATTTACTCATGGCACATGGCTCTGAGTTGCAAAGAGAAGTTTTTGCGTTGAATGAATTTTCCGGTCGATGGTCTGGCACCATGTGCTTGTCTGAACCCCAAGCGGGCTCATCATTGAGCGACGTGATGACACGCGCCACACCTGATGGCGCAGCCTATCAGCAAGATCCTTTGGGTGCGCGCTATCGCCTCAAAGGCAACAAGATGTGGATATCGGCCGGCGAACACGAACTGACAGAGAACATCGTCCATTTGGTGTTGGCCAAAATTCCAGGGCCTGATGGCAAGCTCGTACCTGGCGTCAAAGGCATTTCATTGTTCATTGTTCCCAAGAAAATGGTGAACACCGAAGGCCAATTGACGGGCGTTCGCAACGATGTGGCTTTGGCAGGTCTGAACCACAAGTGTGGCTGGCGTGGCACCACCAACACGCTGCTGAACTTCGGTGAAGGCAAGTTCAAAGTTACAACAGACAACACAGACTCCGATGGGTCGGGTGCTGTCGGTTATCTTGTAGGGGAACCTGGGCGCGGTTTGGGCTACATGTTCCACATGATGAACGAAGCGCGCATTGGCGTGGGCTTGGCGGCCACCATGCTGGGCATGGCCGGTTATGAAGCCAGTTTGGATTACGCCAAAAACCGTCCTCAGGGTCGTCCTGTCGCGGGTGGCACACAAAAGGTGGTGAAAGATGCTGCGCAAGCGCAGGTTCGCATCATTGAGCACGCCGACATCAAACGCATGTTGCTGGCCCAAAAGTCTTATTGCGAAGGTGCGCTGGCACTCGAGTTGTATTGCGCCAAGTTGGTCGACGAGCAGCACACAGGCTCACTTGAGACGGCCGATGAAGCACGTTTGTTGCTTGAGGTCTTAACCCCCATCGCCAAAAGCTGGCCCAGTGAATGGTGCCTGGAAGCCAACAGCTTGGCCATTCAAATTCATGGCGGTTACGGCTACACCCGAGACTTTCCTGTCGAGCAGTACTGGCGCGACAACCGCCTGAACATGATCCATGAAGGCAC
>CALEYZ010000134.1 GCA_937928195.1 uncultured Limnohabitans sp. | reverse complement strand
ATGGGGCCGAAGGTGTCGCAACCCTTGCCCTTGTCCCAGGTGCCGCCGCGCTCGATTTGGTATTCGCGCTCGCTAACGTCGTTGATGGTGCAATAGCCCGCCACGTAATCGAGGGCTTCTTTTTGAGACACATAGCTGGCTTGCTTGCCAATGACGATGCCCAACTCCACTTCCCAGTCTGACTTCACAGAACCTTTAGGCAACATGACCTCGTCGTTGGGGCCTTGAATGCAAGAAGTGGCCTTCATGAACACGATGGGTTCTTTGGGCACGGGCAAGTTGGATTCAGCGGCGTGATCGGCATAGTTCAAACCAATGGCAATGAACTTGCGCACATGGGCCACAGGGCAGCCCATGCGGGGCTTGCCTTTCACCAAGGGCAGTTTGTCGGTTTTGAGCTTGGCCAGTTTGGCCAATACCTTGTCAGACAGTTGGTCGGGGCCAATGTCGGCCACCACACCGCTTAAGTCGCGCAGTTTGCCTGCGGCGTCAATGAGACCTGGTTTTTCTTTGCCGGGTTGGCCATAACGCACGAGTTTCATGAAAACTTCCTTTGAGTAAAAATGGGACGAGAAGGTAAATTCAAATTGGGAGTGAGGCTGATTGTGATCGATAAGCGCTCAATACGTTGAGCGGCCACCCGACAAATCAAAAATGGCACCGGTCGAGAACGAGCAATCTTCCGTGAGCAGCCACGTCACCATGGCGGCCACTTCTTCCGGGGTGCCAAAGCGGCCCATGGGAATTTTGGAAAGCATGAACTGGATGTGCTCTGGCGTCATTTGATCGAAGATGGCCGTTTTTACCGCAGCGGGCGTGACGCAGTTCACTCGCACGTTGGTGTTGGCCAATTCTTTGCCCAATGATTTGGTAATGGCCATCACCGCGGCCTTGCTGGCACTGTAGGCACTGGCATTGGGATTGCCATCTTTGCCCGCGACCGAGGCAATGTTGACGATGCGACCCGCAGGCCGCTCGCGCAAATGCGGTGCCCATTCTCGGCAGCAATGAAATACCCCATTGATGTTGACGTCCATCACCTGCTGCCAAGCATCCACAGGGTAGTTCCAAACTTGCGTGTTGGGACCCGTGATGCCCGCGCAATTCACCACCGCATCGACGGGGCCGTTTTTCAAAGTGGCTTCTGTGGCCGCAACCACGGACGCATGCTGCGCCACATCCACCTTCACGGTGTGAACCAAGCCTGGATGCTTCAAGCTGGCGGCGGCTTTGGCCATGCCGGCTTCATCGCGGTCCCACAAGGTGACGCTGCCGCCCGAGGCCAGCACACGCTCGGCAATGGCATAGCCCAGGCCTGTGGCGCCACCGGTAATGACCGCGTGGCGGCCCTTCATGTCGTATTGGTTCATGGTGTTTCTTTGCAAAAAAATGTCGTCAAGTTTGAAAATTAAATGGTCATGCCGCCATCGACCATGTAGGCATTGCCGGTGGTGAAAGCCGCTTCATCGGAGATCAAGAAGACCACGATGGGCGCAATTTCATGGGCCTGCGCAATGCGGCCCATGGGCTGACGTGCCACAAAGTTTTTGCGCGCCTGCACCGGATCGGCTTCTGCATTGATGCGGTCTTGCAGAGAAGGTGTGTCGACAGTGCCAGGACAAATGGCATTGCAGCGAATGCCTTGTGCCACAAAGTCGGCGGCCACACTTTTGGTGAGGCCAATCACAGCGGCCTTGGAGGCGCCGTAGATGAAGCGATTGGGCAAACCCTTGACACTGGAGCACACACTGGCCATGTTGACAATGCTGCCACCGCCTTGCGCCAGCATCTTGGGCAAGACCGCTTGAATCATCCAAAACTGACCGCGTGCATTCAGGTTGAAAGCGAAGTCCCAGTCTTTGTCAGTGGCTTGCAAAATGGTGCCGCCATGCACTACACCGGCACAATTGAACAAGGCATCGATGCGTGGGATGAGGGCCACTTGTTTTTGAATGTCGTCTTTGCTCATCACGTCCAACACGGCGGTGTGCACGTTGGCCACACCGTCATAGGTCTTGAGCAATTCGGCATTGATGTCGGTAGCCCACACCGTGGCGCCTTCGGCCACCATGGCCAGCACGGCCGCATGGCCAATGCCTTGCCCGGCAGCGGTCACCAAAATGTTCTTGTTTTTCAATCTCACGTTTTGATCTCCAAATGAATCGTTTGACGCTTTGCAATGGCTTCCCAATTCCAGTCAATGCCCAAACCTGGTGTGTCAGGTGGATAAGCAAAGCCGTCTTGAACCTTCATGCGCGAATGCGTGATGTCGTCGAGTTGGGGAATGTATTCCACCCAAGTGGCATTGGGAACTGCAGCGCACAAACTCACATGCAGTTCCATCAAAAAGTGCGGGCACACGGGCACATCGAAGGTTTCGGCCAAGTGCGCTGTTTTGAGCCAAGGGGTGATACCGCCAATGCGCGCCACGTCGGGCTGCACCACGCTGCAGGCGCCCTGCTCTAAGTATTCTCTGAACTGCATCGGGTGGTACATCGACTCGCCCACCGCCACAGGGATGGGCGTGTGCTCACGCAAGTGTCTGTGCCCCGAAACGTCCTCTGCAGGCAGTGGCTCTTCTAGCCAAGCCAGGTCGAGCCCCTCGAAGGCCTTGGCCCTTCTGACCACCTCTGCGCGATGGAAGCCTTGGTTGGCATCGGTCATGATGTCAAAGCCTGGCCCCACGGCATCACGCACGGCCGACAAACGCGCCACGTCTTCGCTGACATGGGGGCGGCCTATTTTGATCTTGGCGCCTTTGAAACCGTCGGCCCTCGCCTGTAAAGTTTGCGCCACCAGTTCTTCGGGTGACAAATGCAGCCACCCACCTTCGGTGGTGTACAGCGGCACCTTGCTTTGCGCACCTCCGAGCAATTGCCACAAGGGCAATTGTTGACTTTGCGCGCGCCAATCCCACAAGGCTGTGTCAACGCAGGCCAGCGCCAAACTGGTCATGGCACCGACAGCGGTGGCGTGTGTATGGAAAAACAAATCTTTCCAAATGGCTTCAACATGAACGGGGTTTTTGCCAATGAGGCGCGGCACCAGATGGTCGTTCAACAAGGCAATGACCGAACTGCCGCCGGTGCCAATGGTGTAGGCGTAACCCGTGGCTTCAATGCCATCACTGCACACCAAGGTGAGCAATAAAGTTTCTTGCGTGACAAAAGATTGAATCGCATCGGTGCGAACGACCTTGGGCGGCAAGTTGACTTGGCGCAAATGAACGCGATCGATGGTGACTGAAGTCATGTTGAAAAATGTTGTAACGAGTTCGGGTTTATGCGTATCAAAACTGGCTTGACCCTCGCTCAGGTTCCATGTGAAGATTGTGCAACTGGTCTGACCAATTGTCCAATCCTCGTATTCCCTGAGCTTTGAAAACTTCTGAACCCCAAAGGCTGTACCGCCAAATCGCCAAGCAAATCCAAGGCCTCATTTCCTCGGGTGAATTTGCGGTGGGCTCACGTTTACCAGCCGAGAGAGACTTGGCCACCCAACTCGGTTTCAGCCGTCCCTCTGTCCGTGAAGCCCTGATTGCTTTGGAAGTGGAAGGTGTGATTGAAGTGCGCACAGGCTCCGGCATTTATGTCAAAACACTGGGCAAGAAAAAACCGGCCCAAGCAAACGCCCTCAACACACCGGCCGAATGGGGTCCCTTGGAAGTCATGCGGGCACGTTCGTTGATTGAGGCGGAAATAGCCGCACTGGCCGCTGAATACGCCAGCGCGCAAGATGTCAAAGCAATGGCCACCGCACTGAAGGCCATGCAAAAAGATGCCAACGCGGGCCGCATTCCCCGGGACAGCGACATTGCATTTCACATGGCTGTTGCCAATGCCTGCGCCAACAGCGTGATGCATGACACTCTTGAACTTTATTTAGAAGCCAGAAATGGCCCCTTGTTCGAACGTTTGGGCGATTACTTTGAATCGCCCACGTCTTGGGCTGCGGCCATTGCGGAGCACCAAGAAGTTTTAGATGCCATCGAGACGCGCGACCCACAACGCGCACGAAAAACCATGCAAAAGCATTTGAACCAAGCCCACAAACGATTCAGCGCTAGCTGGCGAAGCGCACCTTCTCGAATTTAGTTTTCTCGCCAGCAATTCTTTATTTCAACCCACAGGAGACAACATGAACACCAAACGAAATGCTCTGAAATCGCTCGCCACCGCCAGCGTCGTGGCCTTAGGGCTGTTAGGCGCCATGGGCAGCGGCCTGGCGCAAGCGCAAACCAAATTGAAATGGGCGCACGTTTATGAAACCTCAGAGGCCTATCACACCGAATCGGTATGG
>CALEYZ010000133.1 GCA_937928195.1 uncultured Limnohabitans sp. | reverse complement strand
TTGCTGCAAAACGCCCATCAAGTGGACGGCATTGTCAAAGGTTTGAAAGTGGCCGACTGGCCCACCGATCCGTGGCAGGCACTGAACCGTTTGGCCTTGCGTGTGGCCAGCGCCTGTGCCGTAAAAAACTGACGGCCCTGACCCTTGTGCCACTGTGAGGGCAACTCACAGACGAGCCTTCAAGCACCAGGGCTTTGATTGAAAAGATCGGGCTTGGGCCTACACTCACTGCATTCCCAATCAGGAGAGACAACCCATGCCATTCACCTTTGCTTCCGCACGCCGCAACGCTTTGTTAACTGTGGCCTTGCTCGGTGCCCAAACACTGCTGCCTGCGCATGCACAGAACACCACGGCGGACAGTAATTTCCCTTCGCAAAGCATCAAGATTTTGGTCGGTTTTGCGCCTGGCGGCAGCTCTGACACGGTGGCTCGCATCATGGTGCCCAAGCTCACGGAGTTGTTCAAGCAGAGCGTGGTGATTGACAACAAACCTGGAGCGGGCGGCAACATTGCCACTGACTTGTTGACCAAAGCCGCGCCGGATGGCCACACCATCATGCTGGGCACTGTGGGCTCTTTGTCTGTGAATCAGCACATGAACAAGTTGAACTATGACCCCGTGACCGATACAGCTGCGCTGAGCTTGTGCGTGGTGTTCAGCAATGTTCTGGTGGTCAACTCGGCCAGCGACGTGAAAACCTTTGACGACTACTTGAAGCAAGCGCGCCAAGAAAATTCCAAAATGTCCTTTGGTTCTTCGGGCATTGGAGGCGGTGGCCATTTGGCCGGTGAGCTGCTCAAAATTGCCGCCAACCTCAACAACCAACACGTGGCGTATCGCGGCGGTGCACCGGCCATGAACGATTTGTTGGGGGGTGTTTTGCCCTCCATTTTCTCAAGCCCCACTGACGCTGTTCAGCACATTCAGTCGGGCAAACTGCGACCTCTGGCCACTACCGGCGCCAAGCGCTTGGAGGCCTTGCCCAACGTGCCCACCATCGCCGAATCGGGCTTTCCTGGCTTTGAAGCCACCAACTGGTACGCTTTTGCGGCACCGGCCAAAACCTCGCCTGAAGTCATCAAGCGTTTGAATGCGGCATTGGTGACCACATTGAAAGATCCTGGCGTGGTGGCGCAGCTGCGCAAATTGGGTTTAGAGCCAACACCCACCACACCCGCTGAAGCCACGCGCTACATCAAGGCAGAGAGCGAGAAGTGGGGCAATGTGGTTCGCAAAGCGAACATCAAAGGCAGTTAATTTTCAGAAAGCACATCATGGGTTTGACCCTCGCAGAAAAATTATTGGCGCGCCATGCCGGCTTGCCCACCACCCGTGCGGGTGACTTGGTGGTGGCCAATGTCAGCTTCGCCATGGTGCACGATGCGCGTGCGCCCAATGCCATTCGCATGGTTGAAAAAATGGGCGCCAAGTCTTTGCCCTTTGCCAACAAAACAGCGTGGGTGCTCGATCACTTTTCGCCACCACCTACTGTCGAGGCGGCGCAAGGCCACACGGCCATGCGCAAGTTTGCCGATGAACACGGCAGTGTGCTGTACGACATTGGCGATGGCATTTGCCACCAAGTCATGCCGGAAGGCGGGCACCTCACCTGTGGCGATTTGATTGTCGGCACCGACACGCACTCCGTGACGTATGGCGCTTTCAACGCGTTTGGCACGGGCATCGAAGGCACCGACGTCAGCGCCGTGATGGCCACGGGCAAAGTGTGGCTGCGAGTTCCCGAGTCTGTGCGCGTCACCCTCAAGGGCCGCTTGCAACCCGGTGTCTGGGCCAAAGATGTGACCTTGCACATGTTGGGCAAATTTGGTGCAGAGGGTTTGAACTACCGGGCCATTGAGTATGTGGGCTCGGCTGTGCAGGCCATGGAAATCGATGACCGCATGACGCTGTGCAACCACGCCGCCGAGCTGGGCGCCAAAGCCGCATTGCTGGAGGCCGATGAAAAAACCTTTGCCTGGCTCCAAGCCCATGGCGCCAAACCGCCAGCACCTTTGAGTGCCGATGCCGATGCGCATTACGCGGATCACTTTGAAATTGATGCGTCGCAGCTGGCGCCGCAAGTGGCGCGCAAACATTCGGTGGACGACATCGTGTCGGCGCACGAGGTGGTGGGTCAAAAAATCAATTTCGCTTTGATTGGGACGTGCACCAACGGCCGCTTAGATGACATTCGCCAGGCCGCGGCTGTGCTCAAAGGCAAGCGCGTGGCCAAAGGCGTTCGCATGATCATCACGCCCGCATCGCGTCAAATTTATTTGGCAGCGGCGCGTGAAGGCCTGATCGAAGCCTTGACCGAGGCGGGTGCCTCGGTGGAGGCCGCGGGTTGCGGCACCTGCGTGGGCATTACCAACCACCTGATTCCGGGCGACCGCGAAGTGGTGATCTCCAGTGCCAATCGCAATTTCCAAGGCCGCTTGGGCAACCACGACGCTGACATTTGGTTGGGCTCTGCCGCCACCGTGGCAGCTTCGGCTTTGACCGGCTACATCACCGATCCCCGCACTGTGGCGGGCGGCCAATGGGAGGCTTCACATGCTTGATCAGACCTTGCAAGGCCGCGTTTACCGATTGGGTGACGACGTCAACACCGACCTCAACTGTTCAGGCAAGTACTTGCCCGGCAAAGACGAAGCCTTCATTGCCGCACAAGCCTTTGACGCCGTGTCGCCAGGTTTTGCGTCCCGCTTTGTGGCGGGCAGCATCATCGTGGCGGGCACGCACTTTGGCATCAATTCGTCGCGCGAACAAGCGGTTCACATTTTGCGACGCATGGGTGTGGCGGCCATTGTGGCGCCGTCCTTTGGCCGTCAATTTTTCCGCAACGCCATCAACAATGGTCTGCCCGTGATCGAGTGCGATGTGGCGAGCATTGAAGACGGCGACACCTTGCGCATCGACATGGCAGGGCAACAATTAGAGGTCACCAACCGCAAGGTGGTGCGTCCATTGGGCGCCGTGCCAGAGGCCATTCTGGCCATCTTGGCCGAAGGCGGGCTCATTCCTTTTTTGAAAAAATACCCCGATTGGAAAATCACAGCATGAGCACAAATCCAATCTCTGCAGAAAGTCAGCGCGCACTTACACCAACACAGCTCAGACAACAGCTGCGCGCCAAACTCAAGCAAGCACAGCAAGGCGGCCCTGCTGTCGTGGCGCCTGGCGTGTACGACGGCTATGGTGCACGCATGGTGCAGCAGCTTGGATTTGAGGCCGTTTACATGACAGGCAACGGCGTGTCGGCCACCTTGTTGGGCCGGCCCGATGTCGGTTTGGTGGACTTGTCTTTGATGTCAGGTCATGCCCGCCGCGTGGCCGCGTGCGTCAACTTGCCGCTCATTTGCGATGCCGACACCGGCTACGGCAATGTGGTGGGCGTGCGTCGCACCATCGAGGAATTTGAAGCTGCTGGGGTGGCCGCCATTCACATGGAAGACCAGATCTCGCCCAAACGCTGCGCCCAATTGCC
>CALEYZ010000132.1 GCA_937928195.1 uncultured Limnohabitans sp. | reverse complement strand
CGTGTGCTCTTCCGATCTAGCGGGAATTCTGCTGGGAATAGTTCTATTGGCTACCTTTGTAGTTACTGGTCATGGGCTCGGGGCTACAGGCTTTACAACACGCCTAGTAGCTTGGATTGGAATGCATGTCGCTCCAGTAGCAACTAATGCAAACGACTACTTGGGTGGAATGGTTGAGGAGGGCAAGCCCTTGAATGCTTGGATTACTTGGCAGGTAGTAGGTGTCGCTATAGGCGCTTTGTTATCAGCATTTTTAGCAAAGAGAATCCACATTCAGTTAGATGGCAAAAAGTTTTTGGGTGAAAAGCGCGATATTGCCTCAAATATTGGAAAATCGGGACCTTGAGCGCAGATTCCATGTTTTGACAAGGGATCTAAGAGCGCCCCACCTCAGAGGAAGACCATGAAAATTTTGTGTTTGAACGGCATCAACTTGAACATGTTTGGCAAGCGTGATCCCGCCCAATACGGCACCATCACCTTGGCAGAAATCGATGCGCAAGTGACCCAACTCGGCCAAACTTTGGGCGCCCAAGTGGAATGCTTTCAAACCAATTTTGAAGGTGCCATGGCGGAGAAAATCCACCAAGCCCATGCCGATGGCGTTGACGCGGTCATGATCAATGCAGGCGCATGGACTCACTACAGCTATGGCATTCGCGATGCCTTGGCCATTTTGAAGTGCCCCATCATTGAAGTGCACATGTCCAACATCCATGCGCGAGAAGCCTTCCGTCACCACTCCGTGATTGGTGAAATTGCCAAAGGCCAAATTGCCGGCTTTGGCGTCGACAGTTATTTGCTGGGATTGCGCGCCGCAGTGTCGGCGGTGCAAGCCAACAAGGCCAGCTGAAACGCCTCCGCACGTTCGTACTGCACCCAGTGACCTGCGTCTGGCACCTGTTGCCATGAGGCCAATTGAGGCGTTTTGCTTCTGAACATGGCTTCTACTTCTGGCCATCGTCCTTTGTAGAGCGCATCCCACTCGCCATAAATCACATGCAAGGGGCATTGGATATGCGGTAATGCGCCCACCACGATGGGCGTCGACGAAAGGCGACGGCGCGGCATGCGGTCACGCTGGACATTGGCTGTGTGCACGGCCATGGCCAACGCATCCAAGCTGTCTTCATGACGCAGCATCAAGGCCATCAAGTTGTGACGATGGGCTTCAGCCTGCATGACTTCGGTGGGCAGATGGCGCCAGCCTTTCAATGGGATCCGATCGGGCACCGTCAATCCTAAGCCAGGCGAGCCCACCATCACCAAACCTTGTGCATCTTCAGGATGGGCGGCCAGCCACAGTGCGGCCGTCATGGCGCCGAATGAAAAACCCACGAAGTTGTTTTGAACACCGGGCCGCTTGAGCAACTGCCAAGCCGCATGCAAGGGTTCAATCAACACATCGACATCACCGCCTTGCGTGGGTGATGCGGAATCACCAAAGCCCGGCAAATCGACGGCCAAGACACGAAAGCCTTGTGCCACCATGGGGGCAATGTTGCGAATCCAATGCATCCAACTGCCACTGCCGCCATGCAGCAACACCACCACAGGGCCCTCCTCAGGACCCCACGCATGCCACACCATGGAACCTGGCAAGGTCAATCGTTGTCCCGTCTGCAACACGGCCACCGCATCGGATGGCAAGTGCGACAGCACCAATGGCGCAATGTCGATGGGTGCGGTACTGAAACTCATGCGGCCGGCTTAAGCGCTTGCGCAGGGTGTTGCAAACGCCACACTTTGTAAGCTGCAAAAGTGGCCATCGCCGCTGTGCACATCGACGCCCAATAAACACTTTGCAAACCCAAACGATCGCTCATCAAACCGCCCACCAAGCCGCCCAGCACACCAGGAAAACCATAAGCAATCACGGTGTACAAAGCTTGTCCCCGACCGCGCAAACGGGCTGGAAAATGGTGTGACAACAAGGCGATGCATACCGTGTGATTGGCCGCAAATGTCAAGGCATGCAGTGTTTGCGCCAGCAACAAGACCCACAGCACATCGGCCCATTGCGCGGTCACGCCCATGCGCAAAGTCATGGCCCCAGAACACACCACAAGCCAACCGGTCAGTGGCAATTTGGGCATCCATTTGGCTTGCGTGAAAAACCAAACAATTTCGACAATGACCGACACCGCCCACAGCATGCCGATCCAGACTTTGTTGTAGCCCAATGAATCGAGGTACAAAGAGAAAAACACATAGACACTGATGTGAGACAGTACGTGGAAAAAAGCCGTGATGAAAAACCACATCACCGGTTTTTGTTTGAGCACAGGCCACACCGAGAGCTTGGCCTCGTGTGTCGGCACCGCCTCTTTCAAATCGGGCAACCACCACACGCTGGCGGTGACTGCGGCCAAACTCAGCACCGTCCAACCTGGAAAATGTTTCATGCCAAAGTGCTCAAACCAAGCACCCGCCATGAACACCGTCACCAAAAATCCCAAAGAGCCACAAAGCCGCACACGGCCATAACGCTTGGCATCGAATGCGCCGCCTTGACTGACCAAGTGCGCCATGGCGGCCTCGCTCATGGGCATCATGGAACTGGTGTGCGTGAACATCAACAACAGCACCAAGCCTAAGCCCACAGGCCCCAAGTCGAAAAACAAAATGCAGGCGCAAATCAAAGCCATGGTGGCGCCGTAGCGCAGCAACTTCACACGCTCACCCGTGTGGTCACTGAGCCAGCCCCAACCATAGGGTGCAAACAAACGCGTTGCAGCTTGCACCGAAGTCAAAATGCTGATGGCGAACAAACCAAATCCCAGCTCTTTCAGCCACAGGGGCAAGTAGGGATTGAAAAAACCGATGTGGGCAAAATAACTGGCAGAGACCGCGGCAAAAGGAATCAATTGCCGGCGGTTGGCCGCGGAAGCATTGGGCATGAAGGCCCCTTACAGATGTGCGGGTGGCGCCACATCACCGCATTGTGCGCGGTGCTGTAGGGCATGCTCGATCACCACCAACGCCAACATGGCTTCAGCAATGGGAGTGGCACGAATGCCAACACAAGGATCGTGACGGCCTTTGGTCAAGACTTCGACCGCTTGACCTTGCGTGTCAATGGACGGACGAGGAATGAGAATCGAGCTGGTGGGTTTGACGGCAATGGCCACTTCCAAGTCTTGACCTGTGCTGATACCGCCCAGCACGCCACCTGAGTTGTTGCCCACAAAACCATCGCGCGTGATGGGATCGCCATGCTCGCTGCCCTTTTGTGTGACAGACGCAAAACCGGCACCGATCTCGACACCTTTGACGGCATTGATGCCCATCATGGCGTAAGCAATGTCGGCATCGAGTTTGTCAAACAAAGGCTGGCCTAAGCCGACCGGCATGCCTTGTGCCACCACTCGCAAGCGCGCACCGCAAGAGTCGCCCGACTTGCGCAAAGCGTTCATGTAGTCTTCAAGCGCAGTGACATCGGCCACAGGCGCAAAGAAGGGGTTGTTGTGAACATGGTCCCAACTCTCAAAACCAATGGGCACTTCACCAATTTGGGTCATGCAGCCTTTGAAGGTGGTGCCGTATTGCAGGGTCAACCATTTTTTGGCCACGGCGCCAGCGGCCACCATGGGGGCCGTGAGGCGGGCCGAAGATCGGCCACCGCCGCGTGGATCGCGCAGGCCGTATTTGCGCCAGTAGGTAAAGTCGGCGTGACCTGGGCGGAAAGTTTGCACAATGTCGCCGTAGTCTTTGCTGCGCTGGTCGGTGTTTTGAATCAGCAACGCAATGGGGGTGCCGGTGGTCAGGCCCTGATAAACCCCCGACAGGATTTGCACCGTGTCGGGCTCGTTGCGTTGCGTGACAAATTTGGAAGTACCAGGCCGCCTGCGATCGAGGTCGGGCTGGATGTCTGATTCAGACAACGGCATGCCGGGAGGGCATCCGTCAATGACACAGCCGATGGCTGGGCCGTGGGATTCACCAAAGTTGGTGACCGAAAAAAGGGTGCCGAAGGTATTACCGCTCATAGGCAGCCATTATCTCAGAGGGCGGGCGTGTCTGGGCCGTCCATTTGATCTCGCTCTGGCCAATCGCGAATGTAGGCCTTGAGCATTTTGTTTTCAAAATTTTGACTGTCCACAACGGCTTTGGCCACGTCATAGAAGCTAATCACCCCCATCAGCATGCGTTTGTCCATGACCGGCATGTAGCGCGAATGATTGTTCAGCATCATGCGGCGAACCTCGTCCATCTCGGTTTCACTGGTGCACGTCATGGGCGCATCGTCCATGGCTTTGCGCACAGAGACATTGCCAAGCGACCCCCCGTTTTTGGCCAGCGCCTGCATCACTTCGCGAAACGTCAGCATGCCCACCAAATCACCGTGTTCCATGACCACCAAAGAGCCAATGTCTTTTTCAGACATGATTTCAATGGCCGTGGCCAAACTCTCATCGGGGGTAACGGTGATCAGGCTATGACCCTTAACGCGAAGGATGTCACTGACTTTCATGGGGAGTTCTCCTATTGAGCGTTAAATATAGCCCACAATCTTGACTCGGAATATCAATAGCTTACCCTTGGGCACTTGCCTGAAACTTTCAGCCTCTCGTTGGAGACAACCCATGCCTGGTTACTCAGATCCCGGTTTTGACACCTTGGCCTTGCACGCTGGTGCAGCCCCCGACCCCGCCACTGGCGCACGGGCCGTACCGATTCACCTCACCACTTCTTTTGTATTTGAATCCAGTGATCAAGCGGCATCGCTGTTCAACTTAGAGCGCGCGGGTCATGTTTACAGTCGCATCAGCAATCCCACCAATGCGGTACTCGAGCAACGCATTGCAGCCTTAGAAGGTGGCATTGGTGCCATTGCCACCGCCAGTGGCCAAGCAGCCTTGCACCTGGCCATCAGCACCCTGATGGGTGCGGGCTCCCACATCGTTGCCTCATCGGCCCTGTACGGCGGCTCCCACAACTTGCTGCACTACACCTTGCGCCGTTTTGGCATTGACACCACTTTCGTCAAGCCCGGCGATTTACAAGCTTGGCGAGATGCCGTTCAACCCAACACCAAATTGTTTTTTGGCGAAACCGTGGGCAATCCCGGCATGGATGTGCTGGACTTACCGGCCGTCAGCCAAATCGCGCATCAAGCAGGTGTGCCCTTGTTGGTGGACGCCACCCTCACCTCACCTTGGCTCATGAAGCCTTTGTCACACGGTGCCGATTTGGTGGTGCATTCGGCCACCAAATTTTTGTCGGGCCATGGCACCGTCATTGGCGGCTTGGTGGTCGATGGCGGCAGCTTTGACTGGTCTGGCCCGCACACACAAGGCAAATTTGCCGAATTGACGCAAGCCTACGAGGGCTTTCACAACATGGTGTTCACCGAGGAAAGCACCGTCGGCGCATTCTTGCTGCGCGCGCGGCGTGAAGGCCTGCGTGACTTTGGCGCTTGCATGAGTCCACACACCGCTTGGCTCATTTTGCAGGGCATCGAAACGCTGCCCTTGCGCATGGCAAGGCATGTCAGCAACACCGAAAAAGTGGTCAACTTTTTAACTGCCCATCCCATGGTGAGTCGCGTGGGGCACCCGATGTTGGAAAGCCACCCCAGTCATGTATTGGCCAAGCAACTGCTGCCCCGCGGTGCTGGCTCAGTCTTCAGTTTTGACATTCGCGGCACACGCCAACAAGGCCAAGCCTTTATTGAAGCCTTGCAAGTGTTCAGCCACTTGGCCAACGTGGGCGATTGCAGGTCCTTGGTGATCCATCCCGCCAGCACCACTCACTTCAGGGTGGACGACGAAACCTTGAAGGCCTCTGGCATCGGCCCCGGCACCGTGCGCTTGTCGATTGGCTTGGAGGACCCAGACGATCTGATCGATGATTTGAAACGTGCCTTGAAGGCCGCCGAAAAAGCAGCCCCTGCTGCAGGAGGTGCCGCATGATTTACACGGTTCAAGGCGCGCCGTTGTATGTGTACACCGGCGGCAAAAATTTCGATCCCAGCAAACCCACCGCCGTCTTGATTCACGGTGTCCTCAACGATCACAGCGTCTGGATTTTGCAATCGCGCTACTTCGCCAACCACGGTTGGAACGTGATGGCGATTGACTTGCCTGGCCACGGCCGAAGTGGCGGCAAAGCCCCTGACTCAGTTCAATCGGCCGCAGAAACCGTCATCGCCTTGTTGGATGCGGCAGGTGTCGACAAAGCCATTTTGATGGGGCACAGTTTTGGCTCTCTCATTGCCATGCATGCCGCGGCAGAACACCCACAACGTGTTTCTCAGTTGGTGATGGTGGGCACCGCTTACCCCATGCGTGTATCGCCCGCACTGCTAGAAAATTCTGTCAGCAACCCTGGCAAGGCCATCGACATGGTGACCACGTTCTCGCATTCCACATTGGCGCCGCCCCCTAGCGCATTGGGTCCTGGCACTTGGTTGTTGGGTGGCAGCAAAGCGCTGATGCGACGCGTCCTGGCCAGCAACCCGCACGAGAATATTTTCCACATCGGCTTCAAAGCTTGCGATCAATACGACCAAGGCGAGATGGCCATGGCCAAGGTCATGTGCCCCACTTTGTTTTTGCTGGGCAACAAAGATCAAATGACACCGCCCAAGGCAGCCCAAAGTCTGATTCAAAAGGCACGCGATGCTCGCGTGTCATTGGTCAAAGCCGGACATCAGTTGATGGTCGAAGCGCCGGAAGAATGCTTGGCCGCGATGCTGGCATTTTGCAAAAAATCATGAGCATGTCTTGGCAAACCCCTTCATTGTCAGCACACCGTGTACAAGAGATTTGCAGCCAATTCGATTTGCGCAATTTGCCAACCGACTTCTTAGCAAACCCTTACCCCGTCTATGCAGCGTTGCGTGCAACAGAGCCCATCAAACAAATGCCGGATGGCTCTTACTTTCTCACACGCCATGCTGACTTGGTGAGCGTCTACAAAGATGCCGCCCGCTTCAGCTCCGACAAGCGAATCGAATTTGCCCCCAAGTACAACCACGCGCCCTACAACTTGCCACCCTTTGCCGATGCGGGCAAAGACGCACCGCTCTATGAGCACCATACCAACAGCCTGGTGTTCAACGATGCGCCCCGTCACACGCGCGTTCGCAAGCTCATCATGGGCGCCCTCACCCGGCGTGCCATTGACGCCATGGAAACAGGCTTGGTTCAATTGGTCGACAGCTTGCTGGACCAACTGGAAGAACGACGAGAAGGCGACTTGATTGAAGACTTTGCATCGGCCATACCCGTCGAGGTGATTGGCAATTTGCTGAACGTGCCTCACACCGATCGTGGGCCATTGCGCGCTTGGTCATTGGCCATTCTGGGCGCACTTGAGCCCCGCATCACACCCGAACAAGAGGCCTTGGGCCACCGCAGTGTTCAAGAATTTCTAAGCTATCTGCGCGATCTGGTCGCAGACCGCAGACAACACCCAGGCAATCCAGAACAGGATGTCCTGACGCGATTGATTCAAGGCGAGTCAGATGATCCCGCCAATGTCTTGAGTGAAACTGAGTTGCTGCAAAACTGCATCTTTTTGTTGAATGCAGGCCATGAAACCACCACCAATTTAATCGGCAACGCGCTGATGTGCTTGCTGGAACATCCCGCGCAAAAGGACTTGTTAAGGGCTGCGCTTGAAACAGCGCATCACGCCAAACTGGAAGCGCAAGCACAGCAAATTTTGAACACGGCCGTTGACGAATTTTTGCGTTTTGAAGCCTCCAATCAATTAGGCAATCGACGTGCCGTGCAAGCAACCCGCGTGGGTGATGTTGATTTACCTGAAGGCGCATTGGTCACCCTGTGCATAGGCGCAGCCAATCGCGACCCCGCGCAATTTGCAAATCCTGAAACACTCGATTTAAGCCGCGCAGACAATCGGCATTTGTCATTTGGCTTTGGCGTGCATCAGTGTGCAGGCCTTAGTTTGGCGCGATTAGAAGGTCGCATTGCCATTGGCCGTTTTCTGCAACGCTTTCCCAATTACCATTTGACAGCAGCCCCCACTCGTGGCGGCCGCGCCAGGTTTCGTGGCTTCTTGCATGCGCCTTTTGCCACAGGCCTGACATAAGATCAAGTTTTGATCACCTCGGCCACCGTCAAGTGGCCCAGCTGCGTTTTTTGCCACAGCAAATCAGAAGTCTGTGGATGCGCCAGCCACAGCTTTTCAGCCAGTGGCGCCAAGGGGGTGGAGGTCAGGTCCACCAACAAGACCCAAGGTGCTTCGGTTTTGGCATTGGCTTGTTCCAAGCGGCCTGCCCACCCCAATTCATGCAAAGCATCCAGCACTCGAAGGGCATGCCTGTGTTCAATGTGCAACTGCTGCGCCATCTCACTCAAGCGCAAGCCTTGGGGTGAGGTCAAACGCGCTTGGCTTAACAAGCTCAAGCATTCCAGGGCCAAACGAAAAGACCAGCCCGGGCCATCCACTTGGCGTTTGGCTTGTCGGCCAATCTCCGGCAAACTGGCCGTTAGCACGGCACCCAAGAGCACCACCACCCACGCCACATAGATCCACACCAGCAAAATTGGCACCGCTGAAAATGCGCCGTAGATGGCGGAGTAAGTGGGCATTTGCGCCAAGTAAATGGCCAATAAATTTTTCGCCAATTCCAAGCCCAAGGCCACGGCCACACCGCCCGTCAAGGCGTGTCGCCAATCGACCCGGGTGTTGGGCAAGTAGTAATACAAACCCGTCACAGTGGCAACCAACAAACCAAACTCCACCACGTCCAGCAAACTGCGCACCGTCACCGGCAACCAATTGGCATAGTCCGACAAATAACCCGTGAACAGATAAGACGAGATGGCCAGACTGCCGCCTAGCAACAAGGGGCCCAAAGTCAGACCGGCCCAATAAATCAACACACGTTGTGCCCATGGCCTTTGGCGATTGACGCGCCAAATTTGTCCCATCGTGCGGTCAATGGTCACCAGCAATGCCAAAGACGTCATGACCACGGCCACCAAGCCCACCAAGCCCAGTCGGTTGGCTTTTTTGGAGAATTGCGTCAGAGATCCCAGCACCTGCCGAGAAATGCTCTCGGGCACCAAACTGTCAATCAACCAGCGCTGCAACTGGTCTTGCACTTTGGCAAAGATGGGAAAGGCCGTGAAAATGGCCAAACCCAGGGTAAACAAAGGCACCAATGCCAAAACCGTGGTGAAAGTCAAGGAGCTGGCGGTCATGCCCAGGCGAACTTCGCGAAAGCGACGCCACAAGGTGGCCGCCATTTGCCGCCAGGGAAACTGTCTAAATTCATTCAAAGTCGCGCGAAGAGATGCAATCGGGTTCATGACCGGTATGATGCCATCGCCATGAACGACTCTCATCCAAATACCTCTTTTCTAAGCCCGAAGACCATCGAAATAACCCGGTGGGTGGCCGTTGCAAGCCTGCTCGGCCTCATTTTGGTGGGTTTGGCTTGGGAACTGTGGCTGGCCCCTTTGCGCCCGGGGGGCTCTTGGCTGGCCCTCAAAGTACTGCCCTTGTGCTGGCCTTTGGCGGGCCTTCTCAAAAACCGGATGTACACCTACCGCTGGGTCAGCCTCATGATCTGGCTGTATTTCATTGAGGGTGTGGTGCGCGCTTGGGGCGACAAAGGCTGGTCGGCGGGCCTGGCAGGTGCCGAAACCGCCCTCTGCATCACCTTGTTTACCGCCTGCGCCTTGCATGTGCGCTGGCGCTTTCAAATGGCCAAAGCGAATGCCTTGGCAAACCCAGACTCTTCTGCCCAGGAACTTAAAGCATGAGCGCTTTATTGGAAAATTTGCGCCGCATTTGCGGTGATGCCAACGTCCTCACCCACGACGACCCGCAAACAGACCTCAGCGCCTGGGAGCGCGACTGGCGCAAACGCGCCCATGGCCGTGCACTGGCAGTGGTTCGTCCCGCCAACGTGCAAGAAGTCGCTGCCGTGGTCAAAGCCTGTGCCAACACTTTCACCAGCATCGTGCCGCAAGGCGGCAACACCGGTTTGGTGGTGGGCTCTGTTCCCGATGCATCGGGTCAGCAAGTGGTGCTGAGTCTGCAGCGCATGAACCAAATTCGCGCGGTCGATGCGGCCAATCTGACCGTCATTGCTGAAGCCGGCTGCATCTTACAAAACGTGCAAGAGCACGTCGACAAAGCCGGCTTCTTGTTTCCACTCAGCCTGGCAGCAGAAGGCAGCTGCACCTTGGGAGGCAACTTGGGCACCAATGCCGGTGGCACGCAAGTGGTTCGCTTTGGCAACACCCGTGAACTGTGTTTAGGTCTGGAGGTGGTCACCGCCCGCGGCGAGATTTGGCACGGTTTGTCAGGCCTGCGCAAAGACAACACGGGCTACGATTTGCGCAACTTGATGATTGGCAGTGAAGGCACCTTGGGCATCATCACAGCCGCCTGCATGAAGCTTTACCCACAGCCTGCAGCACAGCTCACCACTTGGGCTGCTGTGCCCAGCATGGAGGCTGCAGTGGCTTTGTTGGGTTTGGCCCATGAGCGCTTAGGCGCTGGTCTGACTGGCTTTGAAGTGATGGGCCAGTTTGCCTTGAGCTTGGTCGACAAACACCACCCTCAACTGCGCGTGCCCTTATTTCAAGAAACCCCTTGGTGTGTACTGCTTGAAAACTCCGACCATGAGTCAGAAGAACATGCCCGCGCTGCCTTTGAAGGCTTGATGGAAACCGCCATGGACAAAGGCTGGGTGACCGATGCGGTGGTGGCCGAGAGTTTGGCCCAAGCCCAAGTGCTTTGGCAAATCCGCGAAACCATTCCCTTGGCACAAGCCGATGAAGGTCTGAACATCAAGCACGACATCAGTGTGCCGGTGTCTCGCATTCCCCAATTTGTGGCCGA
Organism: uncultured Limnohabitans sp.; assembly: GCA_937928195.1. GTDB lineage: Bacteria > Pseudomonadota > Gammaproteobacteria > Burkholderiales > Burkholderiaceae_C > Limnohabitans_A. Next base: position 8,090 of record CALEYZ010000132.1, on the reverse strand, counting down.
AACCGATGCCCTGCTGCAAGCCAAAATTCCTGGCATACGCTTGGTCAATTTTGGCCATTTAGGCGACGGCAACCTGCACTACAACGTGCAGGCGCCTCAAGGCGCCGACGGCGCTGCGTTTTTGCGTGACTTTGAAGACACCGTCAACACGTGGGTCTTTGATCAGGTTAAAGCGTTTGACGGCTCCATCAGTGCAGAGCATGGCGTGGGCAGCTTGAAGGCCGACAAGCTACAACATTACAAAGATCCTACCGCTTTGGCCATGATGAAGGCCATCAAACAAGCTTTGGACCCGCAAAACATCATGAACCCCGGCAGAGTGATTAAAATTTAGGTCGGTGCCTTGATTGACATCCCAAGCTTCACTCAACCTCATTTGATCCGCCCATGACCTCACGCCCCATCCGCTCGCAATACGAAGATTTCATGCGCCATGTGAACGAGCATGGCGTGTTCAAGGCCGATCGCACCGGCACGGGCACCACCAGTGTGTTTGGCCATCAAATGCGCTTTGATCTGAACGAGGGCTTTCCGCTGGTCACCACCAAAAAAGTGCACTTGCGCTCCATCATTCAAGAGCTCTTGTGGTTCCTCACAGGTTCCAGCAACAACAACTGGCTGCGCGAACGTGGTGTCACCATCTGGGACGAGTGGGCGCGTGAAGACGGTGACCTCGGACCCGTGTATGGTGTGCAATGGCGCAGCTGGCCCACACCCGATGGTGGCCACATTGACCAAATTGAAGACGTCATTCGCACCCTCAAAACCAACCCCGATTCGCGTCGCATCATTGTGAGCGCTTGGAATGTGGCCGAGCTGTCCAAAATGGCCCTCATGCCCTGCCATGCGTTCTTTCAGTTTTATGTGGCGCCTGCGCAAACGCCGGGTGGCAAAGGCAAACTCAGCTGCCAGTTGTACCAGCGCAGCGCCGACATTTTCTTGGGTGTGCCCTTCAACATTGCCAGCTACGCCTTGCTCACGCACATGATGGCGCAGCAATGTGATCTGGACGTGGGCGATTTCATCTGGACCGGTGGCGATTGCCACATCTACAGCAACCACAAAGACCAAGTGGCCCTGCAATTGAGCCGTGCGCCATTCGCCTACCCCACCTTGAACATCAAGCGCAAACCCGCTTCGATTTTTGAATACGAATACGAAGACTTTGAAGTTTTGGACTACCAATGTCACGAAGCCATCAAGGCACCGGTGGCCGTTTGATGAAGCTCAAACTGATCTATGCACGCGCTGCCAATGGCGTCATTGGCCACAACAACCAAATGCCTTGGCACTTGCCCGAAGATTTGGCGCACTTCAAACAAACCACCATGGGCTCACCTGTTTTGATGGGCCGCAAAACTTGGGAATCCATCCCCGCCAAATTCAGGCCCTTGCCTGGCCGTGCCAACTTGGTCATCACAAGACAAGCCAACTGGCACGCTGAAGGCGCCATGGCGGTTCACTCTTTGGAAGAAGGCATGAGCCTGGCGCTGGCCCATTGCCCTGAAGGCAAAGATTTATGGGTCATGGGCGGCGCAGAAATTTACGCCCAGGCGGCGGCCATCGCCGAAGAAGCTGTTGTCACAGAAATAGACGCCACCTACGAAGGTGACGCCTTTGCACCCACACTCGGCTCAACGTGGCAGGAAGTGTCACGTGAATCTCATGTTTCAACGACGGGCTTGAAATTCAGCTTTGTCACATATCGTCAATCACTCTGATTTTATTTAGGAGGACATGCCATGTCAGGTCACGGTTTTCACGTTCACGGCCCTCACGATCACGAAATTGAGCACGCCACACAAGGCCATGCCGAGCACGGCGGCAGCCACACCAACTCAATTGCCATGTTCACGGCCATCATTGCCACGGTGGGTGCCATCTTCTCTTACATGGGCGGCGCCACTCAGGCCAATGCAGGTTTGTTCAAAAACAATGCGGCCATCAAAAAAACCGAAGCGTCCAACCAATGGAATTATTACCAGGCCAAAAGCTCCAAACAAAATTTGAGCGAGCTGGCCATTGAATTGGCGCCACCTGCCAAGAAAGAGTTCTACCAAGACGAGATCAAGCGCTACAAATCTGAGAAATCAGAGATCAAACTTGGCGCTGAAAAGTTAGAGGCCGAAGCCAAAGCCTGGGACGACAAGTCTGAAAACGAAATGCATTTGCATCACCGTTGGGCGCAAGCCACCACGGCCTTGCAAGTGGCGATTGCCATGGCCGCCATCGCTTTGATGACGCGCAAAAAATGGCTGGAAGTGGCCATGTACGGCATGGGCGCTCTGGGTGTTGCCATTGGCGCCTTGGCAATGTTGCACATCTAAGTACGCTATGAAACTTGCCACCTGGAATGTCAACTCGCTCACGGTGCGCTTGCCGCAGGTGATTGATTGGCTCAAGGCCCAAGAGGCATTGGGTGCAGACCATGCCATCGACGTCTTGGCCTTGCAAGAATTAAAGATGACCGATGACAAGTTTCCACACCAAGCTTTTACCGATGCGGGGTACCACGCACAGTGGTTTGGCCAAAAAACCTACAACGGTGTGGCGCTGATTTCTCGCTTGCCAGCGACACAGGTGGTTAAAAACATTCCTGGTTTTGAAGACGACATGTCGCGCGTGATTGCAGGCACTTATGGTGATGTGCGCGTCATAGGTGCCTACTTCCCCAATGGCCAAGCGCCCGACAGCGACAAGTTTGTTTACAAAATGCGATGGCTTGAAGCCCTCCATGCTTGGGTGCAACTAGAAATGAAGCAACACCCCAAGCTGGTACTCATGGGCGACTACAACATCACCTTTGACGATTTGGATGTGTGGGACCCTGTGGCTTTGGCCGGCACCATTCACTGCACACCTGAAGAGCGTGCGCACTTGAATGGCCTGATTGGCTTGGGCCTGCACGACAGCTTTCGCTTGTTTGAGCAGCCCGAGAAAAGTTACAGTTGGTGGGACTACCGAGACTTTGGTTTTCGCCGCAACAGAGGCCTTCGCATCGATCACATTTTGATAACCGACACTTTAAAAGCACAGGCCACTGCCTGCGTCATTGACAAATTGCCGCGAAAAAACGAACGGCCCAGCGACCACACACCGGTGGTGCTGAGCTTGGCTTGAACAACTTAAGCCTTGTGGGCTGCCATGGCCTTGCCCACTTCTAACGTCCCCTGACCTGAACCTGAGCCGGGCACCAGTTCGCCCGTGCGATCGGTGACTTGTGACATCGCCGCCAGCAATTGCTCTGGGGTGTCGTCTGACACACCCAAATACACACCTTGCGTGAGCGTGATGTTGGCCACTTCAAAACTGCCCGCGCCTGCGCACAGAATGGTGCGATTGGGTGCTTGCTCGGAAGCCATGACCACCATCGCTGGCACCACCGCTTGCGGCTCCAGTGCTTTGAGCACGGCTTCGGGCATCAAGCCTTCTGTCATGCGTGTGGCCGCCGTAGGTGCCAAGCAATTGACACGGATGTTGTACTTCTCACCCTCAATCGACAGCGTTTGCATCATGCCAGCCAAAGCCATCTTGGCGGCACCGTAATTGGATTGACCAAAGTTGCCATACAAGCCACTGGACGAGGTGGTCATGATGACGCGACCATAGTTTTGCGCTTGCATGATGGGCCAAACGGCTTTGGTGCAATGCAAAGCACCCATCACGTGCACTTCCATCACCAAGCGGAAATCGGCGATCTCCATTTTGGAAAAACTTTTGTCACGCAAAATGCCGGCGTTGTTGACCAAGATGTCCACACGGCCCCACGTGTCCATGGCCTGCTTGACCATGCCTTGGACGGCTTCAAAATCGGTCACAGAAGCGCCATTGGCAATGGCCTCGCCGCCAGCCTTGATGATCTCATCGACCACCGCCTGCGCAGCACTGACCGAGCCGCCTTCGCCATGGACGTTGCCGCCCAGGTCGTTCACCAGCACCTTGGCACCGCGCTTGGCCAGGGCCAACGCATGTTGTTTGCCCAAACCGCCACCTGCGCCTGTGACAATGGCGACACGTCCGTGAAAATCAATGCTCATTTGGATTCCTCAATCTGATAGCCTTGTGATGGTGGCCACTTTAAACCATGGAGGTACAGGCAACTGTTACCTGATTGACAGTGGCTTGAATAAATTCTGTTGACTTCAACTCTTTGGCCTTTTTATGGAAATTACCTCGCACATTGTTGACACCCCGCCGCGTGATGCGGCCACCGTGCTCATGCTGCGCGAAGGCAGCGCTGGCATGGAAGTCTTGCTGCTCAAACGCCATGCGGCGTCTCAAGACTTAGGCGGGGCCTTTGTGTTTCCCGGTGGCAAACGCGATGAATCCGATGGCTCGCCAGAAGCCTTGGCGCAATTGCAACAAGATGCGGTCGACCTGCACACCCGGTTGGGTGAACCCGATTTGACCCCCTTGCATGCCGCCAGCCTGTTTGTAGCCGCGCTGCGTGAAGCCCGCGAAGAATGCGGCCTGCAAATTCAAGCGGCCGACCTTCAGCCCTGGTCGCGCTGGATCACACCGCGCATGCCCTCCATGATGTCCAAGCGCTTTGACACGCGCTTCTTTTTGGCGCGCGCACCGCACGCCCAAACCGCGGTGCATGACGACCACGAGACCACTGAAATTTTGTGGTCAACGCCGCGTGATGCACTCATTCAATATTGGCATGGCCAGATTGTGTTGGCGCCCCCGCAAATCATGAGCCTATCGCATTTGTGTTTGTTCAACTCGGTTGAGCAGGCCCTGCAAGAAGCCGCGCAACGCACCCCCCCCGTCATCATGCCCGAACCTTTTGACCAAGAAGGCATGCGTGTCATTTGCTATCCCGGTGATCCACGCCATCCTGTGGCCGCCCGCGCCTTGCCTGGACCTTCGCGCCTGCACTTTCGCAACAAGCGCTTTGAGCCCGAGGGTGGCTTAGAGGCTTTGCTGCATGGCCCCTTATGAGCGATACCGTTTTTTTATCGATGGCCAAAGCCATTGAGTATCTGGGAGATGCAGCCGGCGCGCAGCAATTGTTGGCCACGCTGCACAACACACTTGAAACCGAAGTGCCTCAAATCACCTCGGCCATTGCGCACCAAAATTTCGAAACACTGCAAAAAATTTGGCACCAGCTCAAAGGCTTTGCGCCTGTGTTTTGCCACGACGCTTTGGTGGCAGAAATCAACCGCACAGAAGGCTTGTGCAAACACATTGACAACCCTGACTTGCAGGCAGCAGCGCTGCAAGCCAGCGCAGCCTTGCTGTCAAATTTAAAACTTTTGAAGTTGGAAGTTCAAAAACAATTGGCGGCTTAAACAGCGGCCAGAACGGACTTCTCAAGGGGCTTCTCAAGGCTCTGTGGTGGTTGCAGCAACCACGCCTCCATCACCACGGGGTCATGCACCAAACGAAGTGCATCAAAGGCCTGCTGTGCTTCTGGGTAGTGGCGGCGCAAGTAATTCAACCATTGCTTCAAACGCCCCGCCCGGTGGCGCGGAGCCACGTGCAAACTCATGCGCTTCCAAAAAACACTGAGCAAGGGCCACAGCTGCACCCAAGAAAATGACTGCGGCAAACTCGCCACAGACAGTCCTTTCACTTGTGCATCGTGGAACTTGATTTCCAACGCCAGGCCAGGGTTGTTGACCATGCCGCGACCAATCATCAAGTCTTGGCAACCTGTCACTTCTCGGCAGCGCACGGCATCGGCCACCGTCCAAATTTCGCCATTGGCCACCATGGGCAATTTAACGCACTGACGCACATCGGCAATGCGGTCCCAATAGGCAGGAGGTCTGTAACCATGCGCCTTGGTTCGCGCATGAACCACCAACTCGTCTGCGCCGGCACCTTCAATGGCCTGCGCACAATCTTCAGCGCGCAAGTCATCATTGAATCCCAAGCGCATCTTGGCCGACACCGGCACATTGGCGGGAACCGCACGGCGCACCGCCGACACAATTTGACCAATCAGCTCGGGCTCGTCCAGCAGCACCGCACCGCCGCGATGGCGGTTGACGGTTTTGGCGGGGCAACCAAAATTCAAATCGATGCCCGCAGGATTGAGCTTGGCCAAACGCGCTGCATTCTCGGCCAATATCTGCGGATCAGAACCGAGCAATTGCGCCTTGACGGGCACACCGGCAACTGTTTTTCCAGCGTTCAAGAGTTCGGGCACCACACGGTAAAACGCACGCTTGGGCAAAACGGCATCTGTGACACGAATGAATTCAGACACGCACAGGTCAATGCCGCCCACACGCGTGAGCGTGTCACGCAGACTGTGGTCCAACAAGCCTTCCATGGGGGCCAGCAAAATTCTCATGGGTGTGGCAGCGGCTTTAGAACGCCAGAAGTTCCAGCAAGGCTTGCCAGGGTTTAGGTCAAAGAACGCTTCATGCGAACTTCTTCCACTTTCACAGCACCCATCGGCACGGTGCGCGCTGTGTTCATTTCACGCTTGAAGCCGGCCAATTCGTGGAAGCGCACGGTGCGCTCGTTGAGCAAGGGCACCCAGATGCTGACATCGGTGCAGTCTTCATCGATCAGGCCTTCACGGGCGGCATCCCAAAGTGCCAAGCCCACGCCTTCGCCCAAACGGTCGGGGTCTGCGTAGATGGCCCAAATTTCACCCATGGTGTTTTTGGATTTGGGGTCGCGCGAGCGGTCATAGCCCACAAAACCCACAATGCTGCCGCCTTCCAGGGCCACCATCACTTGGGGCTCGCCGTACTCAATGGCTTCCTTCCAATACGACACGCGCTTGGCCATGGGTGTGGCATCCCAGTGGGCTTCAGGCACTTGGCCGGCGTAGGCCGCACGGCTGGCGATCAAATGCAGTTGGGCCACATCAGCGGCTTCTTTGAGGGTGGCAAATCGAACTTCAAAATCGGACATGACGGATGTTGGGGTCAAAAAGGGGTTACATGAAACCCTAGATTGTCGCCTGATCTGAGTCGACTTGGAAATTCAAAGCCTTTCGCGCCAGTCAACAGCGCATTTTGGCGTTATCTTTACGGGATGCCCTCATACTCACCGCCCCGCATTTGCCAGGTTTCCAATTGATAAACCTTGAAGTGGTCTATGCCGATGCACACCTGGCGGTCCTCAACAAGCCCTCAGGCTTGCTGAGTGTGCCAGGTCGGGGGGACGACAAGCAAGATTGCCTCATAGCGCGCGCCCAACAAACCTGGCCCGACGCCCTCACCGTTCACCGTTTGGACATGGCCACTTCAGGCCTTGTGGTGGTGGCACGCGGTGCCGACATTCAGCGCAGCCTCAGCCAGGCCTTTGCACAAAGGGAAGTGCACAAAATGTACGAGGCCGTGATTGACGGACAACCGCTGCTTGCCAACAAGCCGGCCACAGACAACGAAGCTTGGCAAGACATTCACCTGCCTTTGTTGATTGACTGGCCCAACCGCCCTAAAAGCAAAGTGGATTGGGAACATGGCAAGCCCAGCCATACGCAGTGGCGCTGCAAATCGGGGCCAGAGATGGCGGGGGCAACGCGCGTCGAACTTCACCCCATCACTGGCAGAACACACCAATTGCGTTTGCACATGATGGCCATGGGACACGCCATCTTGGGCGACGCTTTGTATGCCACGCCAGAAGTTTGCGCGCGCGCGCCCCGCTTGTACCTGCATGCCCGGCTATTGCAATTCAAACACCCGGTCACCTCAGAATGGCTATCATTTGAGAGTACGGTACCGTTTTAAGGTGCCGTTTGAAATTCCTTTGATGCAAGGCTTCTCGACATGACACAACACCTCTACATTCTCACAGGCGGCTCCCGTGGCATGGGCCTGGCCATTGCCGAGCAGCTCTTGCAAGCGGGCAACACCCTCATTTGCATCTCGCGCAATCAACAAGCCAGTTTGACCGTCAAAGCCCAGCAAGCAGGCGCCCATTTAGAGCAGTGGACACACGACTTGGCCGATGGCGCTACTGCCAGCGCCGCTTTGAAATCCTGGCTTGAAAAACAATCTGCGCAGAATTTTCAAAGCGCCACGCTGATCAACAACGCTGGCGTCATTCCCCACATCACCCCGCTCAGCCAAGCCGACCCGCACAATTTGGCCATGGCATTGCGCGTGGGTCTG
>CALEYZ010000131.1 GCA_937928195.1 uncultured Limnohabitans sp. | reverse complement strand
ACAGTCTGCGTGCCCTTCAGCACCGGAATTTTCGTTTGTTCATTGTGGGGCAGGGGACATCTCAGATCGGCAATTGGGTTCAATTGATCGCCACCAGTTGGTTGGTCTATCGTTTGTCGAACTCGACGCTGATGTTGGGCTTGTCTGCGTTTAGCTTGCAAATTCCCATGTTACTCATCACGCCATTTGCGGGTGTGCTCATCGACCGCTTGGATGTGCGACGGGTCTTGTTTGCCACCAACTCATTGGCCATGTTGCAGTCCTTGGTCATGTTGCTGCTCATGGTCAGTGGTCACATTGAAGCATGGCATGTGGTGTTGGGCAACGCTGTGTTGGGTTTGGGAAACGCTTTTGATGCACCTGCCAGACAAGCCTTGATCTCAAAGCTCTTGCCCAACCGGCAAGAGCTGACCAATGCCATTGCCCTGAATTCAACGGTCATGAATGGCGCTCGTTTCATTGGCCCCATGCTCGGTGGTTTGGTAACGGCCACCTTTGGTGAGGTTTGGAGTTTTGCCGCCAATTGCGTCATGCGCTTGGCTGTTTTGTCGGCACTGAACGCAACGCACATCGCCCAGCATGTTTCACGCAAAAGCCACGCGGGCATCGTGAAACAATTGATGGTGGGGATTGAGTACGCTTACGGCTTTTTCCCAAGTCGTTGTGCTTTGGTTTTGTTGGCCATCAGCAGTTTTTGTTTGCAGTCGTATGGTTCTTTGATGCCCTGGTTTGCAAGCCAGCGGTTTCATGGCGACTCTCGAACCCTGGGATTGCTTTACAGCTCGGCAGGGCTGGGTGCCGTTTGCGGCATGCTTTACTTGGCATCACGCACCAACATTCGAGGACTGTTCAAGGTCATTGGCTGGAGCGCAGGCGTGGCCAGTGTCACATTGATAGGCTTTTCGTTTGCGCCCAGTTTGTGGTTGGCACTGCCCATGTTGTTCATCTCTGCACTGAGCATGATGTTGACGGCTGCATCCACCAATACGGTGCTTCAAAGCATTGTGCCCGATGAATTGCGTGGGCGTGTTGCTGCGCTCTATGTCATGTCATTTTTAGGCATGTCGCCAGTGGGCTCTTTGACATCTGGTTGGCTTGCCAGTTTGATTGGGAGCCAATTTGCCTTGGCCCTCTTTGGTGTCATTGCGTTCATGGCAGCTTTAAGTTACGCGCACTACTTTCAGCGCATCCGCCAAGAAATTTTGCCCCTCTACGAGGCTTTGGATATACCTCATCACGCGTCCTGAGCGCCGTGATGAAGTGAGATTTTTCAGGGAGTGTGTTGCGCCAAATAGGCAATCGCTGCGGCCATGCCATTGGGGCCGTAAGGAATTTTTTGAACCGTCATGGCGGCTTCAATGCCGGCTAAAGCCCCCAAAATCATAGGCTCGTTCATGTCACCCAAATGGCCAATGCGAAACACGCGACCCGCCAATGGGCCTAGACCGCCCGCCATGGCCACTTGAAATCTCTCTCGAGCAACCACACGCAAAGCCTCGGGGTCAATGCCTTGGGAAACTTCGACGGCGGTGACTGACGAAGAAAATCCCAGAGGGTCCTTGCAATGGAGTTTCAATGTGCCAGCAGTTGACCAGCATCGCACTGCGGCTTGAACAGCGCCACCTAAACGATGGTGTCGTGCAAACACCGCTTCCAAGCCTTCAGCTTTCAGCAAGCCCAATGAGACTTCCAGACCCGCAAGGTGCGCCAGGGGTGGGGTGCCACAAAATTTGGCGGACTGATTGTCTGTTTTTCGTTCTTGCCAACTCCAGTAGAAGCGCGGTTTGGCATGCTGGCGTGACCAAGCAAAAGCTTTGGCATTGGCAGCCACGAAGCCCAGGCCTGGCGGCATCATCAGACCCTTCTGTGAACTGCCCAAACAGACGTCGACACCCAAAGCGTCCATGTCAAACGGTGCAGCTCCCAAAGAGGCCACCACATCGACCACATACAGTGCTGGGTGACCTGCTGCGTCGATGGCTTTGCGAATGGCAGCCAAATCAGAGGTAACGCCACTGGCCGTGTCTGTGTGAACCGCCATCACTGCGGAGATGCGGTGTTCTGTGTCTGCGCGCAGAGTGGCTTCGATGGCCGCCACATCAATGCGCTGACCATCTTGGTGTGCAGTGCGGACCACCGACAGGCCTAAACCTTCGGTTTGAATTGCCCACTGGTCGGAAAAGTGACCAGAGCCTGCGATTAACAAGCTGTGATGGTCAGAGCCCAAGTTGGCCGCGACAGCCTCCCAAACGCCATGGCCATTGCTGGCATAAAAGTACACATCCGATTGGGGCGACTTGAGCAGCTCTTTCATGCCTTTTTCGCAAGCGCTGATGAGTGCCGCCACGCGGGGGTCTGCCAAATCTGTCATCGGACGCTGCATGGCGTGCATCACTTCGTCAGGCACATGGGTCGGGCCGGGAGAGTGCACAAAGCGAATGCCTGGCAAGCGAGGGGTGATGGGAGAACTCATGCGTTGTGCTTTCTTTTCAATGCTTCAAAAGAAGTGAGGTAACCGGCCAAGGCGCTGGCCATCACAGTGGGAGGGCTTGCCAACCAAACTTGACCCGGTCCAGAACGGCCGGGAAAGTTTCGGTTGATGGCACTCACTGTGATTTGGTCGGGCGACGTCGAAGAGCCTGGGCCGCAATTGGCACAGGCACCACAAGAGGGTTGAAGGATTCGCACCCCCATGGCTTTGAAGATGTCATCGTAGCCTTTTTCTCGGCAGTGGTCTCGAACGGCTGTGGTGCCGTATTGCAGGAAAACCTGAACATGGGCGGGAATTGCCAATCCTCGCTGATGGGCCCATGACAAGACAGCATGGTAATGCTCAAAATCCTCGCGCTTTCCTGCTGTGCAAGAGCCACCATAGGCGATGTCGATTCGAACCGCTTGCGCGAGGGTGTTCAAAGGCTGGCCATTGCCTGGGTCGCCGGGGGAGGCCACCATGGGGCTGAGTTCTGACAAATTAACAGAGAGTGTCTCGGCGTACTGCGCACCCGGGTCGCTTTGCATCCAATCTTGCAACTGGAAATCAATGCCTCGACGTTCCTTGAGAAAACGCACAGTTTCTGCGTCAGGGGCCACGATGCCTGTGAGTCCGCCCAATTCTGCCGTCATGTTGGTGAGGGTGGCACGCTCATCGATGGACAAGGTCTGGATGCCTGCGCCGGTGAACTCAAACACCTTGCCGACACCTTGGCCGTTTTTGATCCAAGGTGTTGCCAAGAGGTGCAACATCAGGTCTTTCGCCGTGACCCCTTCAGGCATCACACCGATCAGCTTGACTTGAATCATTTGAGGGTAGGTGAGCCTGACGGCACCTGTCACAAATGCATTGGCCATGTCTGTTGTGCCAACGCCAAATGCCACGCATCCCAAGGCACCGCTGTGGGGTGTGTGTGAATCCGTGCCCACCACAATTTGACCTGGCAGGGCATAGTGTTCAGTCATCATGGCGTGTGAAATGCCTGCACTGTTGCTGCCATCGTCCAGAACAGCTTCATCATCGGTGAGTGTTTGATGGGTTTTCAGTCGGTATTGCTTGGCAAAACTTCGTTGCGCTTCGCGCATGGCGTGCATATTGGGAATGAGCCCATTTTTCACATGGGCAGGGCTTTCATTGACGTAAGAAGAGTGGTCTTCAAACACCACAATGTGTTCGGGCCGTTGAAGAGAGAAGTTTGTGCCCAACGCGGCCTTCATCAGGGTGTTGGCCATGCCTGTGTAGTACTCGTGAATGAAGCGCCAGTGGGCTTGAACAAAGATGCCATCGCCAGCAATCCCAAGGTCAGGTGTGTGGGGTGCTTGGAGTTGTTGACGCGTGAGGATCTTTTCAAACAAGCTCATAGGCTTGTGGGACATGGCCTCAGACCGGTGCTGTGTCTGTTGAAGATGTTTTTCACCCCAGCGGAGTAAGCCGCCCGTACTTAGGATGGCCGCCGCCAAGGCTTCTCGTCCTTGGATCAGTTGTTCGGTGGTGATATTTTTTTGATTTGCGATGGGTTCGAGCAGCTTGAAATCGGTGCTTGTGAACAGTCCGATGTTGTCGGCATTTTGTCGATAGATTCGTTCAAAACTTTCGGCAATGACCAGCTGTACCCCGGCCAACTTTTCAGCCGTAGGGCTGTGCTCACGAGAGGACCCTTTGCCATAGCGTTTGCCAGCCACAATGACATGAAAGCCCGCGGTTTTAAGTGCCCCCTTGCCAATCGGGCAGATGCCCTGGCATTGGGTGCCCGTGTGGGCAAACTCTCCCAATTTTTCATCGTAGTGACTCAAAATGGCCACTGGGGTGATTTCGTCGGTCGACACGTCATCTCGCAAAGGGCGCGCTTGTGCCAGCGTGATGACCTCGCCATTCAACTGCCTTTGAATGAGGCCAGGGTCTTGGCTTAGAAACAAGACTCGGATGGGTGAGGGAGACATGAATGGAGACATAGGCACGAAGAGTTGGTGACTCAGAGCATAAATTGACTTTGGCTTGGTTTCAGTGGATGGCGACAAAAAGTCATTTGCCTTCAAAAGATACTAAACTAGCCCTCAGAATTCACGATTTAAGGGAGACTTGTATGAACCGTAAACCACAAACATTGAAACGTGCTTCACCCGATGCTGGTCGCCGCGCGGTGATTGGCCAGTTGGCCGCGGCGGGTGCAATGGCGGTACTACCGCAATTGGCACATGCACAATCAGACCGTCCTTTGCGATTGGTGTTACCGAATGCCACAGGTTCAGGTGTGGATGCCATTACCCGGGCGGCACAGCCTGCTCTGTCCAAAGCCTTGGGCATGTCCGTGGTGGTTGAAAATCAGCCTGGTGCAGGCGGCGTTGTGGGCTTGCAAACCTTGTCCAAGGCTGCGCCAGATGGTCAGACACTGTCCGTGGTCTCCAACAATGTGGTGATTTTTCCCAGCGTCTTGAAGTCTCTGCCGTTTGACATGCCTGGCGACTTTACGCCCATTGCCATGATGGGCAGCACCCCGATGGTATTGGTGGTCAATCCTCAAAAAGTGGCAGCAACCAATAGCCGAGAGTTCATTGCGTTGCTCAAAAGCAAGCCGGGCGAGTTGAACTTTGCCTCTGGTGGCAATGGCACCATTTTGCATTTGGCTGCAGAAATGTTCTTGGATGAGTCAAAGACGAGTGCCAAACACATTCCATACAAGGGTGTCGGACCGATGGTGACTGACTTGTTGGGCGGGCAAGTTGAATTTGCCACTGTGGCTTTGCCCAGCGTTCAGCAACATATCAAATCGGGTGCTTTGCGTGCTATTGGCATGTGTGGACCCCAGCGTGTGGCTGCTGCGCCCGACGTGCCCACCTTTGTTGAACAAGGGCTTCCAGGTTACGTGGTCGAAGCATGGTTCGCCGTCATTGGTCCCAAAGGCTTGAGTCAGGCTAACGTTAAGCGGATTCACGATGGCATTGTCGCGGCCTTCAGCGACCCGACCGTCAAAGAAACCATGGCCAAGCAAGGCAACAGCATCAACATCAGCTCGCCTGAGCAAGCTCAAGCGGCTTTCAAATCTGAGATGGCCAAATACGCTGCCTTGGTGAAAAAAGCCAAACTCGAGCCCCAATAAGCTGAGGCCATCGCACGATGATGGAGTCTCGCAAAGCTTGGGTGGTGGTTTGGGCAACGTTTGTTTGCCTGGCCATCATCTTTGGTGTGTCCTATTCCTTTGCCGCGTTTTTTGAAAACTTCGCCAAGGAGTTTGATGCACAGCGTGCAGATGTTTCTTGGATCTTTGGTCTTTGTGGATTGGTTTACTTTGTGCTCGGTGCGTTTGGCGGCATGTTGGCAGACCGCTGGGGACCTCGATTGGTTTGCATGTCGGGCATGGCCATCATCTCGGGGGGCCTCTACCTCACCAGTCAAGCTGAATCACTTTCAACGCTGTACATCAGCTATGGTCTGATGGTGGGCTTGGGCATTGCCTTGGTTTACACACCTTCAATCGCCTCTGTTCAACCGTGGTTTACACAACGACGAGGATTGGCCTCGGGCATTGCCAGCTCAGGTGTGGGGGCTGGTACCCTGGTGTTGCCAGTGGTGGTCAGTAGTTTGATGACCCTCATGACGTGGCGTGAGGCCTTGCAAATTTTGGCTTTGGGTGTTGCGTGCTTTGGTTTGATGGCTGCATTTTTGCTGGAGAGAGCACCCCAGTCCGGACACGGCGTTCGTGGCGCGATGGCTGGACTCTCGCTGGCGGAGGCCTTGAAAACCCCATCATTCCGTTGGCTTTATGTAGGCACCCTGTTGGGGGCGCCTGTCATGTTCATCCCCTTTGCACATATCTCGGCTGCGGCACGAGATGCTGGCGTACCCGAGGCGCAAGCCGTCGCTTTGGTCGGTCTGATTGGCATTGGCAGTTTGGTCGGCCGCTTTGCCATTGGATGGCTGGCCGACAGGGTAGGTCGAGTGAAAACCTTGATGTTGATGCAAGGCTTGATGGGACTGTCTTATCTGATTTGGGCATTTGCACAAGACCGCTTGGCATTTGGTGCGTTTGCGCTGTGGTTTGGTTTGAGTTACGGCAGCATCGTGTCGCTTTTGCCAGCCATTTGCATGGATTTGTTTGGCGGAAAGGCCGTTGCCGCCATCATCGGTACCTTGTACACCGGTGCTGCGTTGGGCAACTTATTGGGTCCTGTGTTGGCGGGGCGCGTCTTTGACCTTACCGGTCAATATGACTGGGTCATCTGGCTCACGCTCGGTATTGCATCAATGGCCACCTTCAGTTGCTGGCGACTTTTGAAATACCCTCAACCCCATCATTGAGCCGCAAATTTGCGGTGCTGCTAGCAAGGACTTCATGGAATTCAATCAGTATCTGGTTCTGGCCAGTTTGGCCGCGTTGCTGATAGGCATGTCCAAAGGTGGGTTGCCTTTGGTCGGAATGATGTCTGTGCCGGTTTTGTCATTGGTCATGTCACCTGTGAAGGCCGCGGTGTTGTTATTGCCCCTTTTTGTGATTTCAGATGCCGTGGGCATTTGGCTTTATCGAAAGCAATACAGCCTGGTGAATTTAAAAATCTTGGTTCCGGCTGGTGTTCTGGGTGTGCTGGTAGGGTGGTTGACTGCAGCCTTGATTTCTGAGTTGACCATCAAGTTTCTGATCGGCTTGGTGGGCGTTGGATTTTGTTTGCAGACTTGGTTCAAAAGAGGGCAGAGCGAAACGCCTAAGCCGGCTTCTTTGCCCAAGGGGCTGTTTTGGGGTGGTGTTGCAGGCTTTACCAGTTTCATTGCGCATGCTGGTGGTCCGCCGTTCCAAATTTATGTGTTGCCGCAAAAGTTAAGCAAAGCTGAGTTTGCAGGCACAGCAACGATTTTGTTTGCCATCATCAATTTGGCCAAGATAGGCCCGTATCAAAATTTGAGTCCGTATACAGAGGCTGATGTCTGGAAGGTGGCTGTACTGGTGCCTTTTGCACTTTTGGGTACGTTTTTAGGCGCCTATCTCACCAAACGCATCGCTGATGCTTGGTTCTTTAAACTGGTTCAAACGGGTTTGTTCTTGCTATCTGTTAAATTAATTTGGGACACCTTTTCTGGATAAGACGTTGTTTTATAACGGGTTGCTTGATGACGATAAGTTGTTTAACCGATAGTTGGTTGGCATAATGTTAATCAACTTAATGTTAATTAACTAGAGATTCGTATGAACAAAGTTATTTTGCGAGCGATCACGGCCTATTCTCGTACGGACATGAAGGCATCGACAGAATCAAGTGTTGCCATCAAGGGGCGTGAAGCAAGCTGTTTGGGTAAAGATTATGTGGTCCTCGAGGATGATGTAACTCACCAGCATGTGGCGGTCTATCGTTGTATGAACAGGGGAGAGTTGAAGCGCTTAAAGCGCTGGCCACCTGGGCTGACAGATACGATGCAAAAGCCGGAGACGCCAAAGCCAGCCTTAAAGTCAAACGTGCCGGCTATTTTGGAGCTGTCGCCTATCAAAGGTGCGACAAAAGTGAATGGCATCGATAAGAGCAAGCGCAAGGGGAAAGCCAAATCCGCAGACCTGCATGAAAATCAAACGGACCTGTTTGAATAACGCCTGCCTGATTCATGTCATGAAAAAAGCCGCTTCGTAGCGGCTTCTTTGATTGGCGAGACTCTGACCACCAAAGTGACTCAGAGCCTTTTCAGTGGCATTAAGCTTTAGCAGCTTGAATGATTGCATTGAATGTGGGGCTCGGGCACATGACCTTTTCCAGCAATTCGACGGATGGTTTGAAGTAACCGCCAATGTCAACAGGTTTGCCCTGAACAGCTTTCAGTTCTTCAACGATTTTCTTTTCGTTGTCTGTCAATGCTTTAGCAACGGGTGCAAATTTGGCTTGCAGCTCTTTGTCAGCCGTTTGAGCGGCAAGTTCTTGAGCCCAATACATGGCCAAATAGAACTGGCTACCACGGTTGTCCAATTCGCCCGTTTTAGTCGATGGGTTTTTATTGTTGGCCAGCAATGAGCCGGTGGCTGCATCCAAGGTTTTGGCCAGCAGTTTGGCTTTTTCATTGCCAGTTTTGATGCCCAAATCTTCCAGTGAAACGGCCAAGGCCAAGAACTCACCCAAAGAGTCCCAACGCAAGTGATTTTCTTCAACCAATTGCTTGACGTGTTTGGGTGCTGAACCACCTGCGCCTGTTTCGTACATGCCGCCACCCGCCATCAAAGGCACAACAGACAGCATCTTGGCACTGGTGCCCAGTTCCATGATGGGGAACAAGTCGGTCAGGTAGTCGCGCAAAATGTTGCCAGTGACAGAGATCGTGTCCAAACCGCGAATCACGCGCTCCAAGCTGTAACGCATGGCGCGAACCTGCGACATGATTTGGATGTCCAAACCTTTGGTGTCGTGATCTTTCAAATAAGTTTCTACTTTTTTGATCAATTCGGCTTCATGAGGACGGTATGCGTCCAACCAGAACACAGCAGGCATGCCAGAGTTGCGAGCGCGTGTGACGGCCAATTTGACCCAGTCGCGAATTGGTGCGTCTTTGACCTGGCACATGCGCCAAATGTCGCCTTGCGCCACATTTTGTGACAACAGCACTTCGCCTGTTGCAATGTCAACAATGTTGGCAACGCCATCTTCAGCGATCTCAAACGTTTTGTCGTGTGAGCCGTATTCTTCGGCCTGTTGTGCCATCAGACCCACGTTGGGCACCGTACCCATGGTGCGTGGGTCGAAATTGCCGTTGGTTTTGCAAAAGTTGATGATTTCTTGGTAGATGCGCGCAAATGTGGACTCAGGGATGACCGCTTTGGTGTCCTTGGGTTTGCCGTCTGCACCCCACATCTTGCCGCCGATGCGAATCATGGCTGGCATGGAAGCGTCAACAATCACGTCGTTAGGGGCGTGCAAATTGGTGATCCCTTTGGCTGAATCGACCATGGCCAATTCAGGACGGTGTTCGTGGCAGGCGTGCAAATCACGAATGATTTCTTCGTGCTTTGAAGTTGGGAGCGTGGCAATCTTGTCGTAAAGATTGACCATGCCGTTGTTGACGTTGACACCCAATTCGTCAAACAACTTACCGTGTTTCTCAAAAGCCTCTTTGTAGAAAATTTTGACAGCGTGGCCAAACACGATGGGGTGGGACACCTTCATCATGGTGGCTTTGACGTGCAAAGAGAACATCACGCCAGTTTTGCGTGCGTCTTCCATCTGCTCTTCGTAGAACTCGCAGAGCGCTTTCTTGCTCATGAACATGCTGTCAATGATCTCACCCGCCAGCAAGGAGACTTTGGGTTTGAGGACCACAGTGTTGCCAGATTGGGTGGTCAGCTCCATGCGCACGTCACGGGCTTTGTCCAAGGTCATGGATTTTTCGCCATGGTAGAAATCGCCGTGTTTCATGTGCGCCACGTGAGTGCGTGAAGCCATGCTCCATTCGCCCATGCTGTGAGGGTTCTTCTTGGCAAAGTTTTTAACTGCCGCTGGCGCACGGCGGTCTGAGTTGCCTTCGCGCAAGACAGGGTTCACGGCACTGCCCAAGCACTTGGAGTAGCGCGCACGGATGGCCTTGTCTGCGTCTGTTTTGGGATCTTCGGGGTAATCGGGAACGTGGTAGCCCTTGGATTGCAGTTCTTTAATCACCGCGGCCAACTGAGGCACAGAGGCGCTGATGTTGGGCAACTTGATGATGTTGGTTTCTGGCAAAAGCGTGCGCTTGCCCAGATCGGCCAAGTTGTCAGGAATTTGTTGTTGGGGTGTGAGGTAGTCGGGGAACTCGCCCAAAATACGGCCAGCAACAGAGATATCGCTGGTTTCAATTTCGATGTCCGCAGGTTCTGTGAAGGTGCGGATAACAGGCAAAAAGGCCGCGGTAGCCAGCAAAGGGGCTTCGTCGGTCAATGTGTAAATGATTTTGGATTTTTGGTTAGCCATTTGCGTCCTCGTTGTTGTTGTGCAGCAGTAAATCGTGCAACCCAGTATTAGATCTTAAAAGTTGCGCCTGACACTGTACTGATATGAGAGAAATTCGAAAAAACCAGACAAAATTTCGCAAGATGAAATATTGCCCGATCTGGGATTTATTGAATGGCGATCAGCTCGACATCAAAGACCAGCGCTGCGTTGGGGGGGATCAAGCCGCCACCTGCACCAGCGCTGCCATATCCCAAAGCGCTGGGGATGATCAATGTCCGCTTGCCGCCCACTTTCATGCCGACCATGCCTTGGTCCCATCCTGAAATGACCTGACCTGCACCTAGCTTGAAGCTAAAGGGCGCGCGTCCGATAGAGGAGTCGAATTGCTTGCCGTGATTTTGTGCTGCTGTGGCGTCATAGAGCCAACCTGTGTAATTGACCGTCAACGTATTGCCGGCGACAGCCGCTGTGCCAGTTCCAACAGTAGCGTCCGTCATTTGAAGGAGCGTCGGACCGGTTGGGGCAGACTCGCCATTGCCGCCACCGCAGGCACTCAGTGTGCTTATCAATAGCATGGAAAGAATGAAGAAAAGTTTTTTCATGGCTTGCTAGGTTTGAAGTTGAATAGAAACTCAGGCTTTGCGCACAAACTCAGTCTTGAGCTGCATCGCACCGAAGCCGTCAATTTTGCAGTCGATGTCATGGTCACCATCGATCAAACGGATATTTTTAACTTTGGTGCCGACCTTGATCACGTTTGAGGAACCCTTGAGCTTGAGGTCCTTGATCAGGGTGACGGTGTCACCGTCTTGCAAAATGTTGCCGGAGGCGTCTTTGAAAACTTTGGCAGTTTCTACTTCGGCTTGTATGTGCTGGGGCCATTCGTGCGCACATTCTGGGCAGACAAAATTTTCGCCATCCTCATAGGTGAATTCAGATTGGCATTTAGGGCAATTGGGGAGGGTCATGTCTCTGGACTGTGAATTACAACAGACTCGAACTTTAGCATTGAGCCCGTGGCGTCTCCTTTGACCTGTCCCAAGCTTTTAACTCAAGGTGATCGCTTGTATCGGCTGTAGCCACCCAATTCACGCTCTAAGGGTTTCAGTACCATCACAGTTTGAGCAGGTACCGTGACGCTGATCAGGCCAGGCCCCATGGTTGTGACGTGCTTTTGTGGGTCTTCGCCCAGTATGTCGACAAAGGGTGTGTCATCCATCAGGCCCGCATTGGCCACCAAAATTCGTTCCGTGACGTCGGTCTTGCTGGGGTTGGCCAAGACCAGTCGTGTGTCCAGGGTTTTGTGGGTATAGCGTTCGAATGCAAAGAGACGTTCACTTTCAATGCGACGGTAGTTGCCGACACGAAGTGCGAGATTTTGCTGATGCGTGCCGATGAGTTTTTTCATCCAAAGCATTTCAGGGTGCTGCGCACTGACCCAGTCCCATCGCATCGGGTTGCGATTTTCAGGGTCACCGCCGCCTGTCATACCCACTTCGCTTCCGTAGTAAACGTTGGGCGAACCGGGCAGGGTGAACTGCAATGCTTGAACAAGGCGGCGTTGCTTTGCATCAGGCACCTGTGTCGCAATTCGAGGGATGTCGTGGTTGTCAATGACGTTCCAAGATTTCAGCATGGGCTCAATACCTGAATCCTGAATCATGCGCTCTGTCATGCGTGCCGCCAGGTTGGGACTTAACTCGCCTTGGGCCACACTCAAAATAATTTGCCGCAAAGTGAAATTCATCACGCCATCCATGGCTGTGAGCCACTGATCTGGATAGTTGACGATTTCACCAACCACCACGGCGTCTTTCTTTTCTTTGCGCGCAGCTTGCGTCAATGCCCGCATGTAAGGCAAGCCCAACTCGTAGGCTGTGTCCAAGCGCCAACCATCTGCCCCGTCTCGCAAATAGCCGCGGACTACAGAGTCTGGCGCTTCGTACAAATATTTGCGAACGGCGGGATTTTCAAGGTTCAGCTCGGGCAAATTTTGAAAGCCAGTCCAAACGCGTGCCCCCCCTTTGTATTGCGATCCGATGGCAAACCAATTTCGCCAAGGGCTTTGAGGGTTCGTCATCGCATCTTTGAATTGAGGGGCGTTGCGGCCCATGTGGTTGAACACCCCGTCCAGCACGACCTTCAACCTCAGTTGGTGCGCTTGCGCTGCAAAATTTTTGAAGTCGTTGCGAGTGCCAAATTCTGGCGAAATGGCCTTGTAATCCAACGCGTCATACTTGTGATTGGTCCATGCCAGATGGATGGGGTTGAGGTAAATGGCGGTCGCACCAAGTTGCTTCACATGGTTGAGCTGTGTTTGTGCACTTTGGATGTCGCCACCCCAGAATTCGAGCTCTTGGCTGTTCAACTTTTCATCTTCTAGTTCTACGCCGCGCATGGGCTGTTCGTGCCATTCACGCAATACCTTGGGAGCTGGGTAGAGGTGTTTCTTGGCAGCCAAATTGGCCGATGGTACGAAACGGTCTACCAAGATTTGATACACGATGGCGCCGTTGCGCCAATCTTTTTCTCGCGCTTCAATGGCCTTTGCGTCTGGCTGAAGTTGAGTGGCTTGCACGCCGGTGGCATCGAAAGCCAGAAGGGCAACAGTCAGGGGAAGGACGCGAGAAGTAATCATTTGATGAAGGCGGTTGGACTTTTGAGCATTATCTGGCGCATTCCCCCTAGCTGACCTGCGATCAGATTCTTTTGGATTACCAAATCAAATCTGCGCTCTGAACGCCTTGGGGGAAATACCGGCGTCCCTTGAAAAAACCCTAGAGAAATAAGCGGGGTCTGAATAGCCTAGTGTGTAGGCAATTGTGGAGATGCTGAGGTTGGTATACGCCAAATTTCGTCGCGCTTCTCTCATCAACCTTGCCTCAATCATCCGCAGCGCGCTGCTTCCATTTGCTGCGCGTGTCAGTCTGGTCAAGTGCGTTGGCGAGATGGCCAGCGCTTTGGCATATTGGCCAACCGTCCAATGTGCGGTGAAGTTTTGCTCGATCAATTCTTTGAAGCGCTGAACCAGCACAGAGTCATTCTGCTTGTTTTCGGCTGACGCAGGCATTGCAAGATGGCGCGCAATCCAGCCTAAAAGTACACTGCTGAGGCCCCGTAACACCAATGCGCGGGCTTTCTCTTGCGAAGAGAATTCATGCCAAATTTGCTTCGCAGTTTGTGCGATGAGCCTGTCTGCGTTCAATACGCATGTTTGGTCGAGCTCAGATCGCAGCGTGCCCACGCCCACCAACAGTTCCTCCATCAGTTCGTCCGCAAAGGTCGTGACCCAACCGCGTGTGTCTCTTTCAAACCGGAAAGCGTGCACATGCCCGGGCGGGACATTCACCAAGGAGCCCGACTTTAAAGTGGAGGTGTTGCCATCCAAGGTGACCGATCCACCACCGCTTTGCACCAACAAGACCTGGTGTAAGCGAGCATGTCG
This sequence comes from uncultured Limnohabitans sp., assembly GCA_937928195.1. Lineage (GTDB taxonomy): Bacteria > Pseudomonadota > Gammaproteobacteria > Burkholderiales > Burkholderiaceae_C > Limnohabitans_A. The sequence goes on along the minus strand of CALEYZ010000131.1, from coordinate 5,086 downwards.
GTGTGGCGCCAGTTCCCAGTCGTGCAGCACCGAGCGATCGGCAATGGTTTCGCAGTGCAACACATCGGGTAAATGTGTAGATTCTCCAAATAAGCTGTAAGTCTGTATAGACGCCGATTGATTTTTCATGTTCGAAATGTACAAGTTTTGGCCGGTTTCTGCTATTCCTGTGCAAGTCGATACGGCGTATCTTTCAGCCCACAGAGACAAATCGTCTTGAAACCATTCCTCTGGAGACAAAAAATGAAAACTCAAGTTTGCATCATTGGTGGTGGCCCCTCTGGCCTCATGCTTTCCCAGTTGCTTCATCTCAAAGGCATTGAGACAGTGGTCCTAGAACGTCAAACCCGTGACTATGTGCTCAGTCGCATTCGTGCGGGCGTCTTAGAAAATGGTTTTGCCAAACTCATGCGTGAAGCTCAATGTGGTGAGCGCATGGACCGAGAAGGTGAAATTCACGATGGTTTCTTCTTGGCGCATGAAGGCCGATTGAACCGCGTTGATTTGCACAAATACAGCGGTGGCAACTCGGTCATGGTCTATGGCCAAACGGAATTAACACGCGATTTGTACGAGGCACGAGACCGCATGAAAGGCATCGTGATTCACAGTGCAGAAGATGTTCAGCCGCATGATGTGAAGTCCGACAAACCCTACGTCACGTACAAGCTTGGAGGCGAAACCAAGCGCATCGATTGTGATTTCATCATTGGCGCAGATGGTTTTCACGGTGTGAGCCGCAAGTCCATTCCAAGTGATGTGATCAAAGAGTACGAGAAAGTCTATCCCTTTGGTTGGCTTGGTGTGTTGTCGCGAACCAAACCTGTTTCACCTGAGTTGATTTACGCCAAGCACACCCGTGGTTTTGCGTTGTGCTCCTTGCGTTCACAAGTTTTGAGCCGTTACTACATTCAAGTGCCCTTAACGGATTCAGTTGAAGATTGGTCAGATGAGGCTTTCTGGGAAGAATTGAAGAGACGCTTGCCAGCCGAAGTGTCTGAGAAATTGATCACGGGTCCGACCATTGAAAAATCGATTGCACCGCTGCGCTCATTTGTGGCCGAACCCATGCGTTATGGCAACATGTTCTTGGCGGGTGATGCGGCTCACATTGTGCCGCCAACCGGCGCGCGTGGCTTGAACACGGCAGGCTCAGATATTTATTACTTGTACCACGGCTTCGTGAATCATTATCAAAAAGGCGACAGCACAGGCTTGGACAATTACTCGGAAAAAGCTTTGGCCCGCGTATGGAAAGCACAACGCTTCTCATGGTGGCTCACAACCTTGCTGCACACGTTTCCCGATTCGAGTGAGTACGATCAAAAGCTTCAAGAAATTGAGATGGCGTATCTCTTCTCCTCAGATGCCGCACAAAGCTCACTCGCAGAGAACTACGTGGGATTGCCGTTCTAATTCATCAAATGGCTTTTTCTTCACCCGACAAGGCTTGATCACCAAACAGTTTTCGCATCAGTTGCCGAAGCCATTGATGTCCCGGGTCGCGGTGAAGACGGCCATGCCAGCATTGTTGTATGGCGCTGTCTTCAAGTTTGATGGGCAAATCGCGCATGACCAAATCAAAGGGTTTCGCAATGCACTGCGCAAACCGCTCTGGCACCACTGCTATCAAATTGGCATGTTGTAAAACATCACCCAAGGCCACATAGTGGGGCACAGTCAGTCTGACCTTGCGCTGATGTCTTTGTTTGTCCAGGGCCAAATCGACTCTGCCATGGCCTGTGCCAGTGGCCAAAACGCGAACATGCTCTGCCGCAAACAATGCTGACATGGCGATGTGACTCGTTTGTGCCATCGGGTGTTTTTTGCGCATCAAGCAGATGTATTTTTGTTTGAACAAAGATTGCTGAAAAAAACCTGCTTGCAGTTGCGGCAAAAGACCCATGGCCAGGTCAATTTTGCCGGTTGACATGTCTTCTTTCAGTGCAGACTCTGCCACGCTGACCACTTGCAAAGTGACCCCTGGTGCAGCCTTGGACAGCGCATCCATGAGTACGGGCAAGAAATACATCTCGCCCACATCGGTGAGAGCGATGGTGAAATTGCGCGTACTGGTTTGAGGATCAAATGCACCTCGTACATTCAAAGCTTGTTGCAACACATCCAGCGCCATCGCCACCGGTTCGGCAAGTTGAACTGCGTATGGCGTAGGCGTCATGCCCGCCTGAGTTCTGATGAACAATTCATCGTCTAAGCTGGTCCGAAGTCGACCCAAGGCACTGCTAACCGCAGGTTGACTCATGTTCAACAGGTCTGCCACGGCGGAGACGCGTTTCAAAATAAGCAAATGGTGAAGCACCAACAGCAAATTCAAGTCCAGTTTGGCCAGTTCCATGGAGCGTCTCAATATTTGATTTTCAAATAATTATTATATGTAAATTAAGATTTACTAAATGAATGTGGCTGGCATGATGCACGTCAAGAATCTTGTGGAGACAAATGCACATGCAGGAACATCCTATTCATTGGGAAACATCAGGGACCAGCCGCATCCCCTTTGCGGTCTATACCAACTCGGACCTTCACCAAAAAGAACTTGAGCGCTTTTTTTACACAGCGCATTGGAGCTATGTGGGCCTCGAAGTTGAAATCCCTCATGCGGGTGATTTCAAGCGTACCGTGATCGGCGAAAGATCGGTCATCATGACCCGCTCCCACGATGGCCAAATTCATGTGGTTGAAAATGTGTGCGCCCATCGCGGCATGGCTTTTTGCAGAGAGCGTCATGGCAACAAAAAAGAACTGGTATGTCCCTATCACCAGTGGAGCTATGCGTTGGACGGCAAATTGCAGGGTGTGCCATTCAGGCGAGGCGTACGGCAAGATGGCAAGGTCAATGGCGGCATGCCTGCAGACTTTGACCCCAAGGACCACGGCTTAACGGCGTTGAAAGTTGCAGTCCGTGGTGGCGTGGTGTTTGCGTCGTTTGACCACGAAGTCGAATCACTCGAAGACTACATGGGGCCGGCCATCTTGAAGTACTTTGACCGGCTTTTCAATGGCCGCCAACTGAAGATCTTGGGGTACAACCGCCAACGCATTCCAGGTAACTGGAAGTTGATGCAAGAGAACATCAAAGACCCATACCACCCTGGTTTGTTGCACACTTGGTTTGTGACCTTTGGGCTTTGGCGTGCTGATAACAAAAGCGAGTTGCGAATGGACGAACATCATCGCCATGCGGCCATGATCTCGACACGCGGATCGTCTGGGCAAGCAACGGGGGGCGCCGCCGACGTGACACAAGTTAGCAGCTTCAAGGCCAGCATGGAACTCAATGACCCCAGCTTTCTGGACATCGTGCCAGAGCCTTGGTGGGGCGGACCCACGGCCGTCATGATGACTTTGTTTCCCAGTGTGATTTTTCAGCAGCAAGTGAACAGCGTCTCAACACGTCATATTCAGCCTGACGGGCATGGCGCCTTTGATTTTGTCTGGACGCACTTTGGCTTTGAAGATGACACCCCAGAGATGACCGAGCGTCGATTGCGTCAAGCCAACTTGTTTGGTCCTGCCGGTTTTGTATCCGCTGATGATGGGGAAGTGATTGAGTTTTCTCAACAAGCGTTTGAGTCCAAACAAGCGCACCGTGCGGTGGCAGAGCTCGGCGGTAAAGAAGTTGGCGACACTGACCACATGGTGACTGAAACGCTGATTCGAGGCATGTACGAATATTGGCGAAAAGTGATGGAGGATTGATGATGGTTGACATGCAAACTTGGTTTGGCATCCAGCAACTTTATGCCGATTACGCCAGTGCCGTTGACAGCGGACAATGGAATTTGTGGCCCGAGTTTTTCACCGAGCAATGCGTTTACAAATTGCAACCTCGAGAAAATCATGAGCGTGGTTTCCCTTTGGCAACACTGTCTTTGACCAGCAAAGGCATGCTGAAAGACCGTGTGTATGGCATCAGTGAAACCATCTTTCACGATCCCTATTACCAAAGGCATGTGGTGGGTGCCCCCATCGTGCGCAAAGTGGAAGCGGGACGCATCTACAGCGAAGCCAATTACGCCGTGTTCAGAACCAAGCTGGACAAAGAAAGTACGGTCTTCAATGTGGGCCGATACCTCGACATCATTGTTTCAACACCTGATGGTTTTAAGTTTGCGGAGCGTCTTTGTGTGTACGACAGCGAGATGATTCCCAACTCCATCATTTACCCCATCTGATCATGAGCAACTGGATTGACGTGGCCGCAGAGGCCGACTTGTTTGAAGGGGCTGGCATTGCAGTCACCCCTCAAAATCATGACATCGCCATCTTCAAATTGGAGGAGGGTGTGTTCGCCATCAACAACGATTGCAGCCACGGCAATGCCAAGCTGTGCGACGGCTTTGTGGAAGGCAATCATGTGGAGTGTCCCTTCCATCAAGCCCTGTTCGATGTGCGAGATGGCAGTGTTCAGTGCGGACCTGCCACCGAGCCGGTTAAATCTTGGCCTGTGAAGATTGAAAACGGGCGCGTGTTTTTGAATCTTTCAACTTAAGCCATTGATTGTTGCCTAGGGTAATCGCCGATAGGCGACTTCATTTTTGATTTCATAATATTGTTAACAATCTTAAAATTAACATATGTTGAAAATTAAATCTGAAGTGACCGGAACAGTCTGGAAAGTGCTCGTCAGTGCTGGACAAAATGTCGAGGCCGATGAGGTGTTGGTCATTGTGGAGTCCATGAAGATGGAAATCCCGATTGCGGCAGAACGGTCAGGGCAAGTGTCCGAGATCTTCGTGGCAGAGGGGGACCCCGTTGCAGAAGATCAAGTCGTGGTCCATTTGGTGTAAATCATGAAGATGCACGACTTACCAGAAGATGCCTACAGAGCCGCTGAAAGCACTGTGGCTTTCCGTCTGTTTGCCGATCAAGATATTCCGACATTAACGGTGCCAGAACAAATCGCCGCCAAACTGGGCGATCGCATCTTGTCGGGTGTCATGATGGCGGGTGCTCGAATCGGTGAAGTAGAGCTGAGCGAAGAATTCAAGGTCAGTCGTGGTCCCATTCGAGATGCGCTGAGGATTTTGGAGCGCGAAGGTTTGGTGACCTTGTTGCCTCGTCG
>CALEYZ010000130.1 GCA_937928195.1 uncultured Limnohabitans sp. | reverse complement strand
AACGAACTTGCAGCACGCTGTCAAACAGCTGGCTGGCCACTTGCAAAATTTTGGCAGCCGCTTGGTAGGCTTGTTGGTAGCGCACCAGGTCGGCGGCTTCTTGGTCCAAGCTCACGCCCGACACTTGGTCGCGTGCTGAGACGGCCTGGTCGTAGACCACTTTCAGGGCCGATTGAGAAATAGATGCTTGCCGGGCAATGTTGCCCATGTCGTTCACGTTGTCGATGTAAGAGGCTGAGAATGTTTTGCCGCCGCCCATGACAGGCTCGGACTCCAGATCGATGATCTTCAACATGTTCTCGTTGTTGCCTGTGCCATCTTTGTTGCCATCGATGGTGAACACATCGCCCGTTTTGGGCGGTGTGGAAAACGAAATTTGGATGCCTTGGTAAGTAAAGGCCGGCTCTAATTTGTTGGGGTCAAAGTTGCGCGAAGCAACCACAGTCTCGGTGTTCACATCCACAATGTTGAAGTGTGTGGGTGAATCAAATTTCACTTGCAGTGGTTGGTTGCGCAGGGCTTGCTTGGCGCTAAGGGGTGCGCCTGTGTAGCCTGTTGACAGTTTGGCTTCGCCAGGGCCTGTCACAAACACCAGCAAATCTTCGTTGGCAGTGCCCGAGATGTAAGCGCCGGTTTTGAAACCCATCTTGGCCAGATCGGCCGGGGTGCCATTGGCAAAGCCCAGCTCGACGGGGGTGTTGGTGCCGTCCACCAAGGCCCGTGTGATGCTGATTTGGCCGCCGTAGTTGGCCGCTTTCAAGCCCAATGCATTGGGCGTGGCTGCCGCATCGATGGCGATGTCTTTGCCTTCGTTGCCGGCTGTGTTGGTTAACACCAGATCGCCGTCATCACCCATGTAGGCGCGCACGCCGCTGGCGCTGCTTTTGGCGTTGATGGCATCGACCAAGCCTTGTACGGTGTTGAGCCCTGTGGGCACAGCCTTGATCACTGTGAAGCCAGCAGCGTTGCCGCTTTTGAGCGACAAAGGCAAATCCAATTTCAGTTGGTTGACTGGAATGCGGATTTCATTTTTGGCAGTGGCGGTAATGCCTGCAATGCCGTTGGCTTGAATGCCCGCTGCAATGTCGGAGGCTTGCAAGGTGCCCGATGTTGCACTGATGCCACTCAAGGTCACGCCATTGAGTTTGAACAGACCTGATGCAATGCTGGTCAGGCCCGTTTGAATGCGATCGCTTTGCAAGGTGGCAGGCACTGCCACTTTGGCCAAGGCGGTGTGCTTGGTGGGATCGGTTTCTGTGGGGTCGGCCTGTAACACGGTGCCCATGTTGGCTTTGGCACCATAGAAAATTTGCAGATCTTTGTAGCTGTTGACGCCGTTCACATTGAGGTAGTCGCTGCTGTAGGTGGCGCCTTCTGCAAAGCCATTGGCTTGCGTCATGACCAAGCTCTGTGTGGCTTCGTCAACGGGCGTGCCCACCAACTGGCGGCCATCGCGTGTGAAAATTTGCAGTTGTTGGCCAGGGTCTGCCTCGCCCATCATCACGCTGATGTTTTGCAAACCATTGGGAATGGTGGCCACCGCCGCAACAGGTCGTGTGAGGGTGGCTTTGACTGTGATGGCGGCAGAAGCGCTGGGGTTGTTGGCCATCACGGTGGTCAGGTCCGGTGGACCTTCCGTGGGGTTGCCCACATAGGCAATGCCGGCATCGGCGCCGCCTGTGTTGTTGGGCGCCTCAATCACCCTGAACTGGGCTGCTGCAGACACTTTCAATGCATCTGTGATGTTGACTTTGACGGTGCCGGCAGCGCCCACACCAGAGGCGTCAATGCTGAACAAGTCTGTGCCATTGTTGCCATAGGCATCAATGCCTGCGGTATGAATGGCATTCACTTCTTTCACGAAGTTGTTGGCCAAGGTGTCCAGCGAGCTGCGGCTGCTGCCCAGCACTTGCTCGCGAAAGCTCATGATGCCGGCCAGCTTGCCGCCACTCAAACCCGTCAAGGGTGTGGCATTGCCGTAGGGGTCTAGCACCAGGCTGACTTTTTCTGGCGCTGCAGAATTGAAGTTGGTGCCCAGCATGAAAGAGTTCACACCATCCACGGCGACATCGCGCGTCAGGGAGGGGCCCAAGCTCACGGTGACAGCACCGTTTTCTGCAAAACCAGTGTTGATGTGCGCGTAGCTGGAGAGGTCTTTCAACAGCACATCGCGCTGGTCCAGCAAATCGGCTGGTTGCAAGTCCACTGACTTTTGTTTGGTGAGCTGTGTGTTCACCGCTGCCAGCTGTTTGAAGATGGTGTTCATCGAATTGACGTAGCCCTTCACGGCTTCGTCGGTTTCGTTTTGAACCAAATCAAGTTGGCTGGAGAGTTCGCCAAAGCGCGCGGCCAAGTTTTCGGAGTCGCGCAAGAAGCTGCCGCGCATCACGGTGGAGGCGGGGTCGGAAGACAAGTCGCGCGCGGCGTTGAAGAATTGATCCAAGGCACCGCTCAAGCCCATGGAGGTGCTGCCCATGATGTCGATCACGCGGTTGGCGTAGTTGACCATGGGCTCTTGGCTGGTGAGTTGGCTGTTGCTGTTGCGCAGATTGGCTTCGGCAAAGATGTCGTATTGGCGTTTGACGGTATCGACCGTGACACCGGTGCCCAAATAAACCGTACCGACTTTGGCCACCGGGTTGGCGGCCAACACCACTTCTTGGCGTGAGTAGCCATCCGTCGAAACGTTGGCAATGTTGTTGGACACGGTGCCCAGCGCACGTTGGTACGACTGGACCGCATTGGAGGCGACGCTGACTAAGTCGGTCATGTGCCGCTCCCGCTAATGGGCCTGGGGGGCAAGTTCAAGGGCAGGATTTGCGCTTTGGGCAAAGCCATGCCACCGGGCTTGTCGCTCAGTTTGTCCATGGACATGCCCATGGACTTGGGATTGAGGGCCAAGCCTTTGGCAGCGGCATTGAAAGCGGCAGGGTCTTGCCGCTGTTTCAAAATGTCGGCCGTGGTGGCAAGGTTGGCTTGTTGTTGTTCTAAGTTCTTTACCAGCATGTCGGCCAGGCCCATGCTGTTCTTTTTGGCCAGTTGCACCGAGACTTCTTTGTCAAACATGCCTTGGAACGTGTCCATGGTGCTGGACTCTGACAGCTCGCTCTTCTCAATGGAGTCGCGCATGGACTTCATCATCATTTGCAGGAACAAGGCTTCAAATTGCTGCGCTGTTTCCTTGATGGCACCCTTGGCATCGGTACGTGCTTGTCCCTTCAGCTGACCCAGACCGTCAAAGTCGAGGTAAGAGTTGGGGGCGGGAGTGCTGATGGCGTCCATGATGTGCTTTGTGAAGTGCTGTAAAGGTCAGTGAGTGATCTAGATCAGCAAATCTTGTGCCAGTGTGGGTGTCGTTCTATTGCCGGTGTGCGTGTGCTTTAGATCACGATCAGTTCGGCGCGCAAGCTGCCCGAACTTTTGAGCGCTTCCAAAATGGCAATCAAGGAAGAAGGTGAGGCGCCGACCTGATTCACCGCGTCCACAATTTGTCGCAAGTCCACGCCCGGTTGGAACATGAACATGGGTTTGTTGGACTCGGTCACTTTGACCTCGGCGTTTTGAACGGCCGTGGTTTGACCTTGGCTGAATGGGCCGGGTTGCGAGACTTCATTGGTGGCCGCAATGGACACGCTGATCGAGCCGTGCGTGACCGCTGCAGCCGTCACGCGCACATTGCGGCTGATGACCACTGTGCCGGTTTTGGCGTTGACCACCACACGCGCAGTAGGCTCGCCTGGCATCACGTCCATGTTTTCAATCATGCTCATGAAGGCCACACGTTGCGTTAAATCTTGCGGTGCTTGCAAGGTGATAGATACGCCGTCCAAAGCGCGCGCCACATCGTTGCCAAAGCGACCATTGATGGCGTTCACGATGGCATTGGTGGTGGTGAAATCACTTTCACGCACGTTCAGCACAATGCGTTCAGCTTTGTCGAAGGGGTTGTCGACAATGCGCTCGACGGTGGCGCCAGAGGGAATGCGTGCAGCCGTGGGCACGCCAATGGTGACCTTGGAGCCTGCTGCTGCGGCATCAATGCCGGTGGCAGTCAGTGAGCCTTGGGCCAAGGCATAAATTTCGCCGTCCACGCCGCGCAAGCTGCTGAGCAGCAAGGTGCCGCCGCGCAAGTTGCTGGCCTTGCCGATGGCCGACACGTTGACGTCAATTTTTTGGCCAGGCTTGGCAAAGCCAGGCAGCTCGGCAGTCACCATCACAGCGGCCACGTTTTTGATGTCCACTTTGCCGGCGCTGGTGGCGGTTTCAAAGTCGGACAAGGGGCCTTCCAAACTCACACCCAAGCGGTTGAGCAAGGTTTTCATGCTTTGCGCGGTGAAGGACACGTCGGCGCCATCGCCCGTGCCTTGCAAGCCCACCACCAAACCGTAACCAATGAGTTGGTTGGAACGCATGGCGGCCAAGCTGGTGAGGTCTTTGATGCGATCGGCCAACGCGCTGGTGCAGCTGAGTGAGAGCACCAATGCAAGCGTTGCCCAAGGTGCGGTGCAGAAGGAGGCAATTTTTTTCATGACGTGCTCGGTGTTGGAAAGGGCCAATGCTTAGAAAGGCCAGAGTTTCAGCAGGGCACTGGTGCCCCAGCCTGCGCGCGTGGCATTGGCCAAGTCGCCGGTGCCACGGTAAGCAATTTGGGCATTGGCCAAACGGCGTGATTGCACGGTGTTGTTCGGTGCAACGTCTTCGGGGCGGATGATGCCGGCCACTTGAATCACTTCAGAGCCTTCGGTCAGTGCCAATTGTTTCTCGCCGCGCAACACCAAGTTGCCGTTGGGCATCACTTCCACCACGGCCACCGCCACCGAGCCGCTCAAGCTGGCTTGCTGGTCTGCTGCGCCGGTGCCCTTGTTGGACACTGAGCCGCCAGTCAGGTTGATGCCTTTCATGAAGCCACCCAAACCGGCGCCATAGTTTTGCAAACCGGTGGGCACCAAGTTGTTGGAAGAGTCGCGCGTGATGGAGCCGTTTTGCGTGCGCGCTGCCTGTGTGGATTCGTTCAACAACACAGTAATGACATCGCCCACTTGGAAGTTGCGGCCTTTGCCAAACCAGCTGTCGCTTTGACGGCCGACATAAATGGCGCCTGTGGCCATGGTTTCGCGTGCGTTTTGCACGGGATACACAGGCTCGAATTGCGGTGAGTGTGTGAGCGCTTGTGGCGGCATCACGTTGGTGCAGGCGGTTAGCGACATGGCCAGCAACACACTGCCCAGCACAGCGGCACGACGGCCGCAGGCATGGCAAAAAGAATTGGCAGCAGTTGAAAGCAAGCTCATGATGCGACGCCTTAGAGGTTGTTGTTGATGAACTTCAACATGCCGTCGACCGCAGAGATGGCCTTGGAGTTGATTTCGTAAGCGCGTTGGGTTTCGATCATGTTGACCATCTCTTCCACCACGTTCACGTTGGACGCTTCCAGCGTGCCTTGCATCAAGCTGCCAGCACCTGTGGTGCCGGGTTGCAAGACTTGCGGTGCGCCTGATGCAGGGGTTTCCTTCATCAAGTTTTGACCTTTGGCTTCCAGACCACTTGGATTGACGAAGCGGGCCAATTGAATCTGACCAATGATCTGTGAGCCACCTGCGACCAACTCAACCGAGACCGTGCCGTCGCGACCGAATGTCACGGTGGAGGCGGTGTTGGGAATGGTGATGGCGGGCTGCAGCAAGGCGCCTGACGCCGTCACAATTTGACCGGTGTTGGACAGTTTGAAGTTACCGTCGCGGGTGTAAGCAATGGTGCCGTCAGGTTGTGCAATTTGAAAAAAGCCTTCGCCTGTAATGGCCACGTCCAAAGGGTTTTGGGTGTTGACCATGTTGCCTTGCGCATGCTGCTTTTCAGTGGCAACCACGCGCACACCGGTACCCAGCATCAGGCCCGTTGGGGCTTGGGTGTTGGCGCCTGTTTGGCCGCCTGCTTGGCGAATGTTTTGATAGAGCAAATCTTCAAACACAGCGCGGTCGCGCTTAAAGCCCGTGGTGTTGACGTTGGCCAAGTTATTGGAAATGACGTTCATGCGCGTTTGTTGCGCATCCAGAC
>CALEYZ010000129.1 GCA_937928195.1 uncultured Limnohabitans sp. | reverse complement strand
GATAAAAAACGTTGGCTGATGACCGGCATCAGCCAACTTTTTAAACTGCGAAAGGACATGTCGTCAATTCACTGAGAGTCTTACCAAGCCTTCACAAATCGCAATTGCAATGACTTGGCCACGATGGCGTTGCGGCCACCAAAGTTGTCGCTGTATTGCAGATTGAAGCCGGCATCTTTGCCCGGTAATTTGAAGGACACAAACGGACCCACGCCATTGGTTTTGTAGCGATTGCCACCCAGTGTGGCGCCCGTCCCTGTGTCATCGGAAATTTGCTGAATGGAAAACACATTCAAGCCATAAGCCCAATTGCCATTGACCTTGACGACGCCGCCTTCACTGTAGATGAAGTTGCCACTTTTGTAATCGGTGTCTTTGTTGCGGCTGTTGATGCCGTAGGAAAATCGGCCTGCAATGGTGACACCAGAGTCCCATGCTTCATCGGAATGCTTGGGGTTCAGGTTGTAGGTGACTGCAACACCAGGTCGCAAGGTGTAGAAGTTGCCAAAGCCAGGGTTGGGACCACGGTTCTTGTCGTATGAGCCTGTTGGCACAAACAAAGAAACACCGGCCGCCACTTTCAGGCGGTCAACGTGGCGCACCCACACGGTCGACAGTTCGGTGTCGCCCACACCAGAGGTTTCTAAATTTTGGTTGGCGCCTGCTGCCAAGACTTTGGCTTGAACCGCTGCATTCGCTTGTGCGGCACCTGCATTGAGCTGGCCGACAATGGCGGGACTCAACGGCGGTGTTGTTGGGGCGGGTGTCAGGGTACCGCTGGGCTGAGTGACCACAAAGCTGCGCTTTTGTTGAATGAAAGGTACGTTGAAGGCAAAGACCATGTGGCCATCGCCATAAGTGCTTTCAGTGAGGTAACCACCCACGACATTCAACTGTGTTTGATCTTGGTTGAATGCCAGGCTGCCTGCTGGGAAGGCCACTTTGTAGGGCAGCGCAGGGTTCAATTGAATGGGCGCAATGGGTGCGGGAGCTACGTTGTTGCCAGCCGCATCTGCAATTTTGTAGATCTGCAACTGTGTCAGGCTGGCCGTGCCGAAGAAGCCTGGATTGTCTGCCGCTGCTGCAATTTCTCCGCCAAAAGCGCCGACAGGTGCTTGGCGCAATTTGTAACTTTCAGCAGCTTGTGCATTCAAGCTACAGGCTAAGAGGCAGACCCATGGCAATGTGGCAAGAATGAACGGACGGGACTTTGCTGTTTGCATTGAGTGAATCATGGGTGTCTCCAAGGTGAGTAAGGGTCATTCAGTACACAGGTGTATTGACAGATCACTCTAGCACAGCAAAGATGATCTGTGTTGAGGGTTTTCGCTAGCGGCCGGAAATGGAGGGCCTTCTGGCGAGTGCTGCAAAATACCGAATGATGAACATGGCCACCAAACAAGAAAATAAAAATAGGATATCCATGCCGAACGAAGCTTCACGTTTGACACGAGACGATTGGTTGGACGAGGCCTTCAAGGCCGTGGTGGTCGGTGGTTTTGACAACGTCAAGGTGCTGTCCCTAGCTGAAAAACTCAAGGTGACGCGCGGCAGCTTTTATTGGCACTTCACCGATCACGCAGACCTTATTGGCAGCTTGCTCATGCGCTGGAAAGTGGCGCAGCTGGCCTTGGATGCCAAACTGAAATCAATGCAAAGTGGTGATGCGCTCAAAGACCTTGACTTGGTGGTGGATGCGGCATTCCTGCAAGCAGGCTCGGAGCTTGAAAACTTGCGTTTTGAGCAAGCCATGCGCGCACTCAGTCACCACCATCCTGTGGCCGAGCAGTTGCTGGTTGAAGTGGATGCGGGTCGCATGGATTTGTTTCAGTCCAAGTTTTTGGTGCTGGTGAAAGATGTCAACAAAGCGCGTGACTTGGCGGCACTGCTTTATCTGGCCATTGCCGGCGGCTTTCAAGCATTGAGTCGCCCCGCCAACCCGCCCAACATTCGCGCGTATTTGAGAACCTTGATTTCGGATTATTTGGTGGCCAAACAAGTGACCTGAAACGCGTCAGTCAAGGCGTTCAACGGCTGGCATTTTCCATGAGCCTTGAAGTGCATTCTCTTGGGGCCAGTAAAGACGAGCGTTGAGTAAAAACGCGGCTTTGTCTTTCACCGGCAACCAATTTTGACGTTGCGAGGCTTGCGCAGGTTCAGTGGCCTGGATCCAAATGTCCAAGGAGCCATCGGGGTTGTAAGTCAGAGGATCGCGGTCACCCAAGGCATAGCGCTTGAGCGGGTTCTCAATTAAAAATTCATCGGCACCGTAGGCCGTGACAGACCAAAAGGCTTTGACGGGTGGCAGTTGCCCCGACTTGAAATGCAAACGGTAACGGTACTGACCGGAAAGTTGTTGGCCCCGTTGGTCGACACTGGTGTTGGGGTACAGCGCATCTTGAGGCAAATTAGCCCCCAAGCCCACCATGGCCACGGCCGCACGGGTGTTGTAGTCTGTGCCATAGGTCCCCAAGTTCAACGGGGGCGTGGACCAGGTGCCATCGGATGACTTGGCATGCAGAGTTTGGTGGACTTTGTAGTCTGCCAGCCAACGACCCAGTGCAAAGCATGTGAGATCCAACGCATTCAACTGAACGGCATGACCCGGCATCAATTTCACATAAGCCAGACGCTTGCGCATCGGTTCATCGTCGGCATGCGATGGATTACTGACCATCAAGGCCATCATCCGTGCAAAAAATTCAGAGGTGGACATGTTCCGCATTTGTGTCACGGGCGGCGCTGCTGCGACCTCACTGCGCTGCCAAGTTGTGGGGGCGTTTGACTGCGCTGCCGAAGTGAGTTTTCTCACTTGAAGTCGGTCTTGCAAACGGTGCACGGTTTCAAAATCGGCCACGCCGTTGGTTTGGGTGCGGCCAATCAGCCACACCATGTCGGTGGGCGATTGGAGCAGGGTCATGCCACGCGGCACTTCGCCTTGCCAATCGGGGCCGACCAACAAGTAGGTGGCTGCCGCTTGGCCACTGGTGCGCGTGCCTGGCGTTGCAAACACGTGGGTCCAAGCATCCATGAAGGGCATCAACTCGTAACGCTGCGTGTTCGCGGGCATGTCAAATACCCACGGGCCTTCTTTCATGCTGAAAAATGCGGTGGTGTACAGCGTGTCGACGTTGGGACGAACCACATCCTTGAAGCTGGCGTCAGGAAATTGCCGCACCCGTCGCAATTCATTTTCAGGGCCAATGAAGTGGCCACTGTGCACCCGCGTGGTGTCCATCATCACCAAGGGGTAACCATACAAGTAGGCTTCAGCCCCCAACATGATTTTCTCTTTGAACGCAGCCAGCAAGGCAGCGATGAGAATGACAAGGCCAAGTGTGATCAGCAAGACGCGCTTGGCAATGGCCATGGTGGAAGTTTTCACGGCTGGAATTTCAAGGTTGAAAAATGGTTCTAAAGCCCAAATGGCTGACGGCTAAATCGTCTTCTTGCGGTTGGCGAGAGCCCGCCCGGTAGCGCATGCAATAGTTGGGGGCACATAAAAATGAACCCCCTTTGATCACCCGTGCTGTTGGCATGCCCGCTTTGAAAACGGGTGGCTTTTGTGCAGCATCCGGATCCAGCCCTTGACCCTTGACTGCGCTGGGTCGCTCGGCCACAAACACATCTGCGGTGAGTTCCCACACATTGCCAATCATGTCGAACAAGCCCCATGCGTTGGCGCCATAGCAGCCAACAGGCGCCAGGCCTGCAAAGCCATCTTCTGCAGAATTGGCCGTCGGAAAAATTCCTTGCCATGTGTTGGCGCTGCTGGGCTGGTCGTGCTGATTGGGCAGTTCTGTGGCACCTGCGCGGGCCGCCCACTCCCACTGAGCTTCTGTGGGCAGTGTGTGGCCTTTCCATTTGGCATAGGCCATGGCGTCTTCGTAGGTGATGTGAACCACTGGAAAGTGACCATGTTGTTCAATGTGGGACTGCGGCCCTGCGGGATGCTGCCAATTGGCGCCCGGCACGTAGTGCCACCATTGCCTCGGATCGTCACCTTGTGTGAGCTTGGCTGGCATTTTGAACACCACCGCGCCTGCATGGCGCATGGCTTCGGGCAAGTTGTCGTGGTACTTGGGATCGACAGGCCGTTCGGCCACGGTGACATAGCCAGTGGCTTTGACAAAGGCTGCAAATTCTTGGTTGGTGACTTCGGTGCGGTCCATCCAAAAGCCTTTGACCTTCACATTGCGCACCGGTTTCTCTTCGGCATACACCGTATCGCCCATGTCAAAACTGCCAGGAGGCACCCATGCCATGCCGGGGTGGGGTGCCGAGGTATCCAGGGCCGGCAAATCGCATTGCAGTTTGCTTGTTGAGCGCGCTTCTGTTTTTGAAGACGGTTTCAATGGCCAGACAAGGGCGGCAAGCAAGGCCATGCAAAACAAGCCTGCCATCCAACTTTGGCGCGCGTTCAAACGTGGCATTCAGTTGTACCAGTAGGTGTACTCGTCTTCCCGGTTTTGGACCTGGTCAGCCGTTTTGTCAATGAAGATCGGCATTTCAATGAATGTGGGCCACAAAGGTTCGGCCATGCCCTGATGGTGGGTGGCCAACAAGGTTTTCAGTTCTGCCAATTTGGCGGGGTGGGTGGCCGCTAAATTCTGTTTCTCGGTGGGGTCTGATTGCAAGTCGTAGAGAAAGTCTTTGTCGGGTTTGTGGGAATGAATGAGCTTCCACTGATTGACTTGGACAGCGCGCATTCCGCCATCGCGCCAAAAGAGGCCGCGCGCGGGCAGTGGCTGAGGTGCAGATTTTTGCGCGTTGGCACGGGTGTGTTTCAAGGCGCTCAGAAGGTTTATGCCATCGATGCTTCGGTCTGTGGGCATGCTGGCGCCTGCTGCCGCCACCACGGTGGGGGTGATGTCGATGTGAGAGGTGGGTTGATTGAATTGCTGACCTGCCGCAATTTGAGCAGGCCATTGCATGGCGGTGGGTACGCGCAAGCCGCCTTCAAAGAAAGTGAGTTTCCAACCTCGGTACGGTTGATTGACATCGGGGATGCCAATGTAGCCGGGTGCGCCGTTGTCACTGGAAAAAATGACGAGAGTGTTTTGGTCCAAGCCATTGTCTTTCAAGGCCTGCAATACACGGCCCACACTGCGATCGACGGATCGAATCATGGCGCCATACACACGGCGGCGGTGGTCTTTGATTTGCGGCAAAGCGTCATAGTCTTCTTTGCTGGCTTGCAAAGGCGTGTGAACGCCCCAATGTGCCAAATACATGAAGAAAGGGCGGTTTTTATTTTTGCCAATGGCACTGACGGCTTCGTCAGTGAAATAGTCGGTGAGGTAGCGTTTGGGCTCAAACCAGTGGCCACCGTTGTAGCTCACGCCAAAGCGCATGTTGGGCCACAAGAAACGATCGATGGGGTCAAAGTCTTGTTTGGAATTGACGACCCGAGGATCTTTTTCTGGCAAATACAAACCACTTTCCATGAACAGGCTTTCGTCAAAGCCTTGGTTGTTGGGCCGCATCTCGGGCGTGCTGCCCAAGTGCCATTTGCCAATGTGAATGTTGTGATAGCCCCGCGTTTTCAGAAGTTCTGCCACGGTTTGCTCTGAAGGCGGCATGCCCAAATGGTCAAACTCTGGCGTGGCCTTGGCTTTGTCATGATCAACATTGACGGGGTGGAGGTTGTTGGGGTTGGCGTAGAGCGTGCCCGCCACGCGTGCCATCTGCCCTGGGGTGGGTGTGAACTCCACACCAAAGCGCCATGGGTAGCGGCCTGTCAGAAGCGCCGCGCGGGAAACCGTGCAAACGGCACTGCCTGCATAGGCTTGGTTGAACCGCACGCCGGCTTTGGCAATGCCATCGATGTTGGGTGTGGGCACGCCTTCAGCCGTGCGTCCGCCACCGTGCAAGGAGACGTCATTGATGCCCAAGTCGTCTGCCAAGATGACGATGATGTTGGGCGGGCGTTGATCGGGTGATGATGGGGCTTCGGTGGGGCCTTGTGCCCAATGGACATCTTGTGGCGCCGATCTGGGGTGGGCCCAGTCGGTGAACCAGCCCAAACTGTATTGCAATACCAGCATGCGATTGGCATAACCCAAGCCCAGTACTGCCGACATCAAAGCCAGGCCTATCAGCAGTTTGCGAGAACGTTTCATTGAATTGGGAGCAGGTGAATACCAAGTTGCATACGGGTTCTAGAACTATAAAGGCCATGAGGCTGTCTGTAAACGTGCGGGTGAGCAGAAAGCGTCTTCGATTGGAAAATAATTCGTCTAAGGGTTTTCGCGCAAAATGATGGCATGAATTTTTATGAAACCAGTCGTCAGGTGACGGTACTCGGTGCGGGCATGGTGGGCGTGTCGTGTGCCTTGGCTTTGCAGGCCCAAGGCTGGCAAGTGACCTTGGTCGACAAACGCGAGCCGGGTGAAGAAACCTCCGCGGGCAATGCGGGTGTCTTGTCACGCAGTTCGCTGTTGCCTTTTAACCGCCCCGGCCTTTGGCAAAGTTTGCCTCGCATGCTGCTGAAGCAGGGACCCAGCTTGCAGGTGCGGCCCAGTGCCTTGGCGCATTGGAACTTCATGTGGCGTTTTTTGTGGCACGCCAGACGCCACTCATTTGACATCACCACGGTGGCCTTGGATGGCCTGATTCAATTGTCTGGGCTGACCCACAAAACGTGGTTGGCGCAAACGGCTGAGCAACACCGATTGCGCGAGACGGGTTGGCTTTGGCTGTTTCAAAATGATGCCGCCTGGGACAGCAGCGCATTTTCGCGAGAGGTTCTGCAGGATTTTTCAGTCGCCACGGAGGTGCTACGGGATCGCGAAATTCAAAACCTAGAGCCGCACCTGGCGACCGCATTTGCGCATGGACTTTGGATCAAAGACGCGGCATCGGTGGACAACCCAGGTGCCGTGGTCAAGGCGTATGCCCAACAGTTCGTGAAGTTGGGCGGTGTGGTCCAACAAGCCGAGGTTCGTGTGTTGCAGCGGCAACCACAAGGCTGGCAATGGCAAGATGCCGCCGGCGCACCGCACTGGACACCCAATGTCGTATTGGCAATGGGACCTTGGTCTGAGACCTTGCTCAAGGCCAGCCAATTGCCTTCAGCGTTCAGCGTCAACATGGCTTTTGAGCGCGGCTATCACCGACATTTCAAACCGGTGACGGGCGTGACGCTTCAGCGGCCAGTTTATGACACGGCGGGTGCCTATGTGTTGTCACCCATGGTGAACGCGCAAGGCGAACCTGTGTTCAGAATGACCACCGGTGTGGAATTGGCAGGCCGTGATGCTGCCCCCAATTACGCGCAATTAGAAGCCGCCGAGAATGCCGTTCGACGTGTCATTCCTTTAAAGGAAGCTGTGACGGGTTCGGATTGGATGGGTTCGCGTCCCACCACACCCGACAGCCGGCCTGTGATTGGTGAGATGCCGCAATGTCCAGGCTTGTGGTTGGCGTTTGGTCACCAGCACATTGGTTTTAGCACGGGGCCGGGCACCGGTGTTTTGTTGTCGGAGTTGATGGCGGGTGAAAGCACCAGCATCAACCCCGCCCCCTTCAGTCCTGCCCGCTTTAACTGAGCAAAGCCTGCGCAAATTCATGCGCATCGAAGGTCTGTAAGTCGTCAAGTTGCTCGCCCACGCCGATGAAATAAACCGGAATGGGTTTTTCGCGGGCAATGGCGCACAGCACGCCACCTTTGGCGGTGCCATCCAATTTGGTCACGATCAAACCTGTGAGACCCAGAGCGTCATCAAAGGCTTTGACCTGGGTGAGGGCGTTTTGTCCGGTGTTGCCATCAATCACCAGCAGCACCTCATGAGGCGCTTGTGCATCGGCTTTTTGCACCACCCGTTTGATTTTTTTCAGCTCTTCCATCAAGTGCAGTTGGGTGGGCAACCGGCCGGCCGTGTCGACCAGCACCACGTCACGTCCGCGCGCTTTGCCCGCAGAGACGGCGTCAAAGCTCACAGCGGCAGGATCGCCACCTTCTTGGCTGACGATTTCCACGGTATTGCGCTGTGCCCACACGGCCAGTTGTTCACGTGCGGCTGCGCGAAAGGTGTCGGCAGCGGCCAACAAGACGCTGGCACCTTGGTCAGCCAAATGATGGGTCAGTTTACCGATGGAAGTGGTTTTGCCAGCGCCGTTGACACCGGCCACCATCAGCACCATGGGTTTTTGATCGCCAATTTGCAGTTGTTTTTGCAAGGGCATCAGCATGTCTGTGATGGCCTCAATCAAAAGCGCTTTGACGGCAGACGGCTCGGTGGCTTTGGCCGCTTTGACCCGGGCTTTCAAATCGTTCAGCAAGTGTTCTGTGGCCTTCACGCCGGTATCGGCCATGAGCAGGGCTGTTTCCAACTCCTCATACAGCGCATCGTCAATTTGCGTGCCGGTGAAAACGGCCGCAATGCTGCCGCCCGTTTTGCGTAGACCTGCTTTGAGTTTGCTCAGCCAGGACTGACGAGGCGCTGGCGCAGTATCGGCGGCGACATCGGGCGCAGCAACAGCTTGCCCCGTCGACGCAATGGGCGTCGGTGTGGGGGTCTCAGCAGCGGCTGGTTTGGGAGAGGAGCGGAAGAATCGGAACATAAATGGGCAGTAGCTAGACGCCCATTCTATGAAAAACTCAGATGTGGCTCAAAACCCGAGGTGCATGACGCATGTGCAGAGACAAGCCAAGGGCGGCCATGTGGTTGCTGTTGCGTCCCAAGATTTTTTCTGCCAGAGGCAAAAAAACCTGTTCTTCCGCGTCCGCGTGTGCGCTGTATCGCGTGACCAAGGCCTCTAGGCTGGCTGTGTCCAGATGGGATTCTTGGCCTTTGGCGACTTTTTTGAGTGCCGGTTCGAGGGATGCCCACAGCTGTTCCAGCGCACGGTGTTCATGCACCAAGTTTTCAACCAACTGGTCTACCCGCAAGCGTTCCTCGCCAACCTGGGCACTGTGTTGAACGGCTGGAAACAACTCACGTTCTTCCTCTTGGTGGTGCGCAAACATGCCGCGATGGAAAAAATCAACGGCTTGAGAGGCAATTTTTTGAGCCAACATGGCAGGACCCAAGAGGGCCGGCAGTTCTGACAGACGGTCCACCTGGTGCAGGATGCCGATGTGGCAGTGGCTGAAATTGGTCAGAGGGGCATCGGTGTCCACCGTGTAGTTTTCGGGGGATGTGTTGGAGGATGGGTGCATCACAATTCCTTCTTCTTTCAGTGGATGGTGTCCACTCTAGGCGGTGTCGCTGACCGCGCCAAGTTGAAACCTCACTTTTTTT
>CALEYZ010000128.1 GCA_937928195.1 uncultured Limnohabitans sp. | reverse complement strand
CTGGTGTACACCGCATGCAAGGGGTCTTGCGCGGCCAAGGCTTTGGCCAATTGCGCGGCTTGCCACTCGCCTTTGGCGTTGAGAGGAATGTCAAGTTGGCCTTGGATGCGGGTGTCCACATTCCAGGCGGTTTCGCCGTGACGGATGGCAAGGATTCGGGTGGCTTGCATGCGCAGTAATTGGGAGTAAACAGTCAGCGAGAGATGGTGGTGTCGACGCGGCGCTTGAGCACTTGTGGATTGGGAAATCCTTGCAATGCGGCAGACAGCATGGCTTGCAAAATGGGCGAGTGATCTGCCCAAGGTCCTTCATGCGTTGCCTTGGTTTGGTACACCACATTGCTGGTGTGCAAGTCGCGAATGATGATGCTGACTTCTTGGGCATAGCCTGAGGGGGGTGGAAAGCCACTGCGACCAAAAGGTGGCAAGCCTGTGCTCATGCCAAGTCCGACACCCACACCATGGGGTCGATAGCCTGTGCCCACACTGACTTGAAAGTGGTTGGTCCAAGGACTGCGAACCGGTCTGCCCCAAGGGTCTGCAATGAACTCTGCTGTGCGCACACCCACCCACACGCTGTATTGGGCTTCGATGTCGTTGCGCGTCCAGCCCAGAGGGGCCAATGCAGCTTCAAGCTGAACTTCGGCCCAACCGGCTTGGGGGTTGTTGGCATCTGCGGGCAAGCGGTCCCAACGGTAAAACGCTTTGGTGGGTGCCGGCGTTGTCCATTGGGGCGTGCTCTGCACGTGGCTTTCAATGATGCGCACGTTGGTGCAAGCGCTGAGCAACAGCATGCCGGCAACCATGGCCAAAGACATGGCTACGCGTTTGCTGCGCTGGAAAGTTTGCAAAATTGACGACTGGTTCATGAGCGCCCCCGTTGAGAAAATAACATCGGCAAAAAAGTTCAGCTCAAAGCTGCACCACTTGCACGCCTTGCAAACTGGCCATCACATTGGGCGCTTCAAAACTTTCGTCGTCAAATGCTTTGTCGCCATTGGGATCGGGCTTGCCAGTGATTTTCAAGTTTTTAAAGTCGTGCAACTGGGCGTCCATCAAATGGGATGGCACCACATTTTGCAAAGCGGCAAACATGTTTTCAATGCGGCCTGGAAATTTCTTTTGCCATTCGCGAATCATGTTGCCAATTTGAACGCGCTGCAAGTTTTCCTGGCTGCCGCACAAAGTGCAAGGAATGATGGGGAACTGGCGGTGCTCGGCCCAGCGCGACAAGTCGGCCTCGGCCACATGGGCCAGCGGGCGAATGACCATGAACTCGCCATTGTCACTCAGCAATTTGGGCGGCATGCCTTTGAGCTTGCCACCAAAGAACATGTTGAGGAAAAAGGTTTGCAGCATGTCATCGCGGTGATGACCCAAAGCTAACTTGTTGCATTTGAGTTGGCCTGCCACTTTGTACAAAATACCGCGGCGCAACCGGCTGCACAAACTGCACATGGTTTTGCCTTCAGGAATTTTGTCCTTCACGATGGAGTAGGTGTCTTGCGTTTCAATGTGAAACGGAATGCCCAGCTGACCCAAATAGTTGGGCAGAATTTCAGCAGGAAAGCCGGGCTGCTTTTGATCCAAGTTGACGGCAATGAGCTCAAAGTTCACAGGCGCGCGTTGCTTCATTTTCATCAAGATGTCGAGCATGCCGTAGCTGTCTTTGCCGCCCGACATGCAGACCATGATGCGGTCGCCTTCTTCGATCATGTTGAACTCGCTGATGGCCTGACCCACCTGGCGGCACAGGCGTTTTTCGAGCTTGTGCGTTTCGCGTTCAATTTTGAGGGCCTTGGCCTTTTGTTCGGCTTGTTCTTCTGCCTCATCGGCTGCGGCTTCTAGCCAGCTGTTTTGGGTGGGTGCATTCATGGGTTCACCATTGTCCTGTTTCCATGCGAATGGCAACTTCGCAATCTTCAAAAATTTCGAGTTTGGCAATCTTCACGCGCACGCCTTTAACGCCATGCAACTGCATGAGGCGGTGCGCAAGTTTGCCGATGAGGCTTTCGAGCAAGTTGACATGCTCGGCGGTGCATTCATCGATGATGATTTTGCGCACCTTGCGGTAGTCCAACACATTGCTGATGTCGTCGTCATGCGGCAGCAAAGGCTGAGGGCCGAGGTTGAGTTCGGCGTCCACTTGAATGGGCTGAGGGGCTGTTTTCTCGTGCTCCAAAATGCCCAAGTTGGCATCAAAGCGCAGACCCGTCAGCGTGAGGGTTTGGTTGCCCGAAGAGGCATTGTGATTGGCAGTCATGAGGTGCTCACATCAAAGAAAAGTCGCGCTCGAATTTCATCAAGTGCTGTCCACCATCAACCAACAAAGTGGTGCCTGTGATGGCGCGGTTGTGCAGGGCAAACACCACGGTGCTGACAACATCTTCAGCGGAAGAAGAGCGTCCCAAGGGACTGAGCTTGTGAAGTTCTTGAAACTTGTCGTCGGCCAGCAAGTGGCTGGTGAGGGTGAGGCCAGGGGCCACACCCACCACGCGCACCAGAGGGGCCAACGCTTGCGCCAACAAGGTGTTGGCCGCTTCCAGCGCGGCTTTGGACAAGGTGTAACTTAAAAAGTCGGGGTTGGG
>CALEYZ010000127.1 GCA_937928195.1 uncultured Limnohabitans sp. | reverse complement strand
TCTGGGCTCGCATGGCGCAAGTGGCCCTGGCCAAAATTGCAGCGGCCGAAGAAGAGGCGCAGCGCCCCGATCCGTTTTATAAAGCTAAACTGCAAACCGCACGTTTTTACTTTGCACGCTTGTTGCCCGAAACACTGAGCCTCATGAACACCGCGCGCTCTGGCGCCGATGTGTTGATGGACACAGATCTGGCGTTGGCGTGAGTTGATACCCATCGAAAACCATTCAGGAGACTGCCATGCAACCCTCGTTTAATTTGCCGTTCATCGTGAAGGTTGGCGTGATGCTGGCAGCTTCAGCGTTTGCCGCCACCGCCATGGCCAATTCACCAGTAGGTCAATGGCACACCATCGATGACAAGACGGGCGAGCCTAAAAGCCTGGTGGTCATCATGGAGCAACAAGGTGTGATGAAAGGCCGTGTAGAAAAATTGCTGCGCAAAGATGCTGATCCGAGCATGAAGTGCGACAAGTGCAGCGACGATCGCAAAAACCAACCGGTGGTGGGGCTGGAGATCATTCGCGGCGCCAAAAAAGTCAGCAATAAAAACGTCTGGGAAGACGGTGAAATTCTGGACCCCGAAAACGGCAAAACCTATGGTCTGCGCCTGACGCCCATTGAGAGTGGTGCGAAATTGGAAGTGCGTGGCTCGATCGGCCCCTTTGGCAGAACCCAAACCTGGGTGCGTGTGCCCGGCACCAACTGAAATTAATTTTGAACTGAAAGACACAACAACATGTCAGACATCTTGACCCACCTCGATGCCGGGGTGATGACCCTCACCTTCAATCGCCTCGACAAAAAGAACTCCATCACGGGCGACATGTACGCTGCCATGGCCCAAGCAATCGACAAAGCCCAAGCCGACCCGGCAACGCGTGTGTTGGTGATCCAAGGCCATGAGTCGATCTTCAGCGCCGGCAATGACATTGGTGATTTTTTGAACAAGCCACCGTCCACCGTGGACTCGCCTGTATTTCATTTCATGCGTGCACTCACCACGTTTGAAAAGCCTGTGATTGCGGCTGTGGCCGGCCCGGCCGTGGGCATTGGCACCACCTTGCTGTTCCATTGCGATTTGGTGTATGCCGGTGACAACGCTGCGTTCTCCATGCCCTTCGTGAACTTGGGTTTGTGCCCTGAATTTGCCTCCAGCGTGTTGGCGCCCCAAATGTTTGGTTACCACCGCGCGGCCGAAGCCTTGCTGCTGGGCGAGGCGTTCTTTGCCGAAGCGGCTTTGGAAATTGGCTTGGTCAACCGTGTGGTGCCCCCCACAGAAGTGAATGGTTATGCCCAGGCGCAAGCCAAAAAACTGGCAGCCAAGCCTTTGTCTGCCTTGGTGGAAACCAAGCGCTTGATGAAGAGTGGCCAGTCCAAGGCCTTGATTGAGCGCATGGGCGAAGAGGGTCAAAGTTTCCGTCGCATGCTGACCGAACCCGCAGCCCGTGAAGCTTTCGGTGCGTTCATGGAAAAACGCAAACCCGACTTCTCTAAAATCTAAGTTGACGTTTCAATTTAGAACCCGCCATGACTTCTTCCCGCGCAGACACCCCTCTTGATGTGGCTTTTGAGCCTGAGTTCATCGAAGGTCTGCGCGAGATTTATGAGGAGAAAATTCTCTTCAACCAATGGATGGGTTTGAAAATCGAAAGCATTCAAGCCACGGGCATCGTGGCGCACCTGACCATGAAGCCCGAGTTGGTGGGGCACTTTGCCTACCACCGCATTCATGGCGGTGTGATCAGCGCTGCGCTCGATGCCATGGGCAGTTTGGCGGTATTGGCGGCCTTGGGCGCCAAGCACATGGACGAAGTGCCGGCCAAACGTCTGGAGCGCTTTGCGCGGCACAGCACCATCGATTTGCGAATTGACTATTTGCGCCCAGGCATTGGTGACAGCTTCGTCATCCATGCCGAAGCCGTTCGTGTGGGCGCACGCGTGGGCAATGCCCGCATGGCGTTTCGTGCGGCCGATGGCAAGTTGCTGTCGACGGGCACGGCGGCCTATCTCACGTCTTAAACCTTGACGCGCTGGCCGCGACCAAGGTCTTAGCGCACGGGCACAGGGGTGGGTTTGCCTTCTGTGTCAATGGCCACGTAGGTCAAGCGTGCTTCGGTCACCTTGATGAACTCACCTTGGTTTGAAAAGCGCTCAGCAAAGACCTCGACTTGAACCGTGATGGAGGTGCGACCGACGCGGGTGATGCGCGAAAAGAAAGAGAGCAAATCACCCACTTTCACCGGTTGTTTGAAGATGAACTCATTCACCGCCACAGTGGCCATACGGCCTCGCACCAGCCTTGCGGGCAGCACTGCACCGGCCAAGTCAACCTGTGCCATGACCCAGCCGCCAAAAATGTCGCCATTGGCGTTGCAGTCGGCTGGCATGGGAATGACTTTGAGCACCAGTTCTTGGTCCGTGGGCAAAGCGACTTTTTCTGGAGGGTTCATAACGTGGCCTTCGTAGAGATCTTCAAGACAGGAGCACAATGTTGCCTTGATTTTGATTCAGATTGTGACCCATGCGCCATCACGGTGAAAGTTCCTCCGCCAAATCGGCCAATGCCACGCCGGGAACCCCCGCGTCTGCGCCTGCCAAGCCCGCCCAGCAAGACCACGATGGCCGAACGCTCAAGCGCTTGCTGCCCTATTTGCTGACCTACAAGTGGCGCGTCGCCGCGGCCTTGCTGTTCATGGTGGGTGCCAAACTGGCCAACGTCAGTGTGCCCATTTTGTTGAAAAACTTGGTTGACGCCATGAGCTTCAAGCCCAACGACCCTGCACAAGTGTTGGTGGTGCCGGTTGCCTTGCTGTTGGGCTATGGCGCCCTGCGTTTGATGACCTCGGCCTTTACCGAGTTGCGCGAGCTGGTGTTTGCCAAAGCCACACAAGGTGCGGCACGCAGCATTGCCTTGGAAACCTTTCAGCATTTGCATGCGCTGAGTTTGCGTTTTCATTTGGCAAGGCAAACCGGTGGCATGACCCGTGACATTGAACGAGGTGTCCGCGGCATCGAGTCCCTCATTTCTTATTCGCTGTACAGCATCGTGCCCACCCTCATTGAAGTGGCCTTGGTGTTGTCGATTTTGGCCATCAAGTTTGACGCTTGGTTTGCGTGGATCACTTTGGCTGCTTTGTCTTTCTACATCTTCTTCACGGTGCGCGTCACCGAGTGGCGTACGCACTTTAGAAAGCAGGCCAACGAGTTTGATTCAGCCGCGCACACCAAAGCCATTGACTCTTTGCTCAATTACGAAACGGTCAAGTACTTCGGCAACGAAGCCTATGAAGCCAGTCGTTACGACGAAAGTTTGGAGCGTTTGCGAAAAGCCCGACTCAAAGCGCAAACGTCCTTGTCGCTGCTCAATACAGGCCAACAGCTCATCATTGCTGCGGCCTTGGTGGGCATGTTGTGGCGCGCAACGCAAGGCGTGGTGGAGGGTCGCATGACCTTAGGGGATTTGGTCATGATCAATGCCTTCATGATTCAGCTCTACATTCCGCTGAATTTCTTGGGCGTGCTGTACCGAGAAATCAAACAGAGCTTGACCGACCTCGACAAGATGTTTGCCTTAATGGACCGCGAGCGTGAAGTGGCCGATGTGTCAAATGCGCCCGACCTCAACTGCCAACACAGCGCGCATTTGAAATTTGAAAACGTGTCATTTGCGTACGAGTCCGACCGGCCCATTTTGCAAAACATCAGCTTTGAAATTCCACCCGGTCAAACGGTGGCGGTGGTGGGGCCCTCGGGTTCAGGCAAGTCCACGCTGGCGCGCTTGATGTTCCGCTTCTACGACGTGCAACAAGGCCGCATCAGCATCAATGGCCAAGACATTCGGCAGGTGACACAGCACAGTGTGCGCAAGTCTTTGGGCATCGTGCCACAAGACACTGTGCTGTTCAATGACACGGTTGCCTACAACATCGGCTACGGCCGCACGGGTGCCACGCAAGCAGAAATTGAAACTGCCGCCAAAGCCGCGCGCATTCATGATTTCATTGTGTCCACGCCCAAAGGCTACGCCACCTCGGTGGGGGAGCGCGGCCTGAAACTGTCTGGCGGCGAAAAACAACGCGTGGCGATTGCCCGCACCTTGCTCAAAAACCCACCCATCTTGGTCTTTGACGAGGCCACCTCGGCGCTTGATTCGGCCAATGAGCGTGCCATTCAAGCCGAACTGGCCAGCGCCGCGCAAAACAAAACCACCTTGGTCATTGCCCACCGCCTGTCCACCGTGGTCGATGCGCATGAAATTTTGGTGATGGAGGCCGGTCACATCATTGAGCGCGGCAACCATGCACAGCTCCTGCAGCTGAATGGCCGCTACGCGCAAATGTGGGCCTTGCAGCAAAACTCAGAAGCGGGCGCAGACACCCGCATGCCTTTGGCAGAGGGCGCTTGAGCCTTGGCAACTGCGGGATAATGCGGGCATGGAAACCAAGTGGCTTGAAGACTTTGTGAGCTTGGCTGAAACGCGCAGTTTCAGCCGGTCGGCGCAACTTCGCCATGTCACACAGCCGGCGTTTTCAAGGCGCATTCAGTCACTGGAAGCGTGGGCGGGCGTGGTCTTGATCGACCGCAGCGCTTATCCCACGTCTCTGACGGCGGCAGGCGAAACGCTGTACACGCTGGCCCTGGAACTTTTACAGTCCTTGCACAACACCCGAGACTTGGTGCATTCACAAGGCTTGGCAGAACAAGACCTGGTCGCTTTGCTCGATCCCGCATGGCAAAAATCTTGAGAGGCAATACACAATGACTTCAACACTCACACTCACCCGTCCCGATGACTGGCACTTGCATGTGCGCGATGGCGCTGCTTTGCAAACCGTGGTGCCGCACACCGCTGCACAATTTGGCCGCGCCATCATCATGCCCAACCTCAAACCACCCGTCACCACGGCTGAGTTGGCCTTGGCCTACAAGGCGCGCATCTTGGCGGCTGTGCCCCAGGGCGTGGCCTTTGAGCCGCTCATGACGCTGTACCTCACAGACAACCTGCCCCCCGAAGAAATTGTCAAAGCCAAAGCCGCGGGTGTGGTGGCCTGCAAACTTTATCCAGCAGGTGCCACCACCAACAGCGATGCGGGCGTGACCGACCTGAAAAAGATTTACCCCACCCTGGAAGCCATGCAAAAGGTGGGCATGTTGTTGCTGGTGCACGGCGAGGTGACCAGCAGCGACATTGATTTGTTTGACCGTGAAGCCGCCTTCATTGACACGCAGTTGATTCCGCTGCGCCGCGATTTTCCGGAACTCAAAATTGTGTTTGAGCACATCACCACCAAGGATGCAGCCGACTATGTGATGGCGGCCGACCGCTTTGTGGGCGCCACGCTGACTGCGCATCATTTGCTGTACAACCGCAATGCCATTTTCACGGGCGGTATTCGACCCCACTATTACTGCTTGCCCGTGCTCAAGCGTGAAACGCACCGCGTGGCTTTGCTGAACGCGGCCACCTCGGGTAACCCCCGTTTCTTCTTGGGCACCGACAGTGCGCCGCATCCAGCGCACCTCAAAGAACATGCCTCTGGCTGTGCGGGTTGCTACACCGCCCACGCGGCCATTGAGATGTACGCCGAAGCCTTTGACACCGTGGGCAAGTTAGACCAACTCGAAGCCTTTGCCAGTTTCAATGGCGCCGATTTTTACGGCTTGCCTCGCAACACCGGCACCATCACCTTGAAGCGTGAAGCCTGGACACCGCCCGAGAGTTTCCAGTTTGGCGAAGCCGAGTTGAAGCCCTTGCGTTCCGGTGAAGCCCTGCCATGGCGTGTGGCCTAAGCCGCATTGATTGGTCTGCGCCTTGGCTTCAGCCTTGGCGCACTGTGGGCGAGTGCATCGCGCAGCAAGTATCGCAAGGCGCTTCGGTGGCGCAGGCCTGCAATGACGCACTGGCCGCTCAGCGTTTGAAGGCGAAGCAGACGCCGACGGCCAAGCCTGTGTGCCCTGTGCAGTTTGTGCCGCAAGACCTGTTGCCCGAGGGCATGGCTTACGAGCAATTCATCTTTGAACATCAAGCTGTACCCACGCGCGATGGGCTGCACGATTTTTTCAATGCGGTGTGCTGGCTGCACTTTCCGCTGGCCAAACAAAAGCTCAATCAGATTCAAGCCGCAGCGATTCATGCGCAAGGGGTGGGTGCTGTGCGCGGCCCGGTGCGCGATGCGGTGACGGTGTTGGATGAGAACGCTTGTTTGTTGCAAGTGCCGGATGTGCTGTGGGACGCCCTGGTGCGACGCGATTGGCAATCCGCCTTTGTGAGGCACCGCGCACTGTGGCAAGAAGCCGGCGTACAAATTTTCGGCCATGCAGCACTGGAGAAGCTGGTGGCCCCTTACAAAGCCATCACCGTGCACATGTGGCGTGTGCCCAATGACCTGCCCCTGTCAGATTGGGATGCTTGGTTGGCGCAAGATTTACGGCCAGAGAAATTGGCGCAAAAGCCATTCTTGCCGACGCCCGTGTTGGGCATTCCCGCATGGTGGCCAGACAATGAACGGCCTGATTTTTACGAAGACAAAAGCGTCTTTCGGCTTCCGCGCGCTGCTTAATTCCGTTGAATTGTGAGGAATTAAATGGCCTCACTTGATTTTATGGAAGGCCCACCTAATATTCGAACTGTGCATTCGACCTTCGTCGGATGGTGGATCTGAATATCCTATGAAACGTATTTTTTTATTTGTGCTGACCAACTTGGCTGTGGTGCTGGTCTTGGGTGTGGTGGCCAGTTTGTTGGGCGTGAACCGCTACCTCACCGCCAATGGTTTGAACTTGGGTGCATTGCTGGGCTATGCCCTCATCATGGGTTTTGGCGGCGCCATCATCTCCTTGCTCATTAGCAAGCCGGTGGCCAAATGGAGTTCAGGTGTTCAAGTGATTGAGCAGCCTGGCAATGCCGACGAAAAATGGCTGGTTGACACGGTGCGTCATTTGTCTGAAAAAGCGGGCATCGGCATGCCCGAGGTTGGCATCTTTGAAGGTGACCCCAACGCCTTTGCCACAGGCGCCTTCCGTGACTCCGCGCTGGTGGCCGTGTCCACAGGCTTGTTGCAAAACATGACCCACGAAGAAATTGAAGCCGTGTTGGGTCACGAGGTGGCACACATCGCCAATGGCGACATGGTCACCATGACCCTCATTCAGGGCGTGATGAACACCTTTGTGGTGTTCTTGTCTCGCGTCATCGGCTATGCGGTCGACAGCTTCTTGCGTAAAAACGACGAAGAAAACACAGGTCCTGGCATGGGCTACTGGATCACCACCATCGTCTTGGACATTGTGCTGGGCTTTGCTGCGGCCATTGTGGTGGCGTGGTTCAGCCGTCAGCGCGAGTTCCGCGCCGATGCGGGTGCCGCGCAGTTGATGGGCCGCAAGCAACCCATGATGAACGCGCTGGCGCGCTTGGGTGGCCTGCACACGGCTGAATTGCCCAAGAGCGTGGCCGCCATGGGCATTGCCGGTGGCATTGGGCAGTTGTTCTCAACCCATCCGCCCATTGAAGAGCGCATTGCGGCGTTGCAAAACAGCTGATCATTGACAGCGCTTCTGACCAACGGGCCCTTGTGGCCCGTTTTTTTTGAGTGCGGCCTGTGAAGTTTTTTCGGCGGTAACGCACGAGACTTTGAGGGCCTTGTTGCTCCTATATAGTCTGAGGGTGTCCAGATTTTTCCCGACCCCACTTCAGCGCTTGCTGACCCTCACGCGATTGCAAAACACCCGGCGATTTGAGCGTTTGCCCGCGCCTGTTCGCGGCATGGCGTGGATGGCCTTGGGCGGTTTGACGTTTTCATTGCTGAACACCATTGCACGGTCTTTTTCGATGCAAATGGACCCGTTCGAAGCCCAGTTCTTGCGTTATTTTTGTGGCCTCTTGATCATGCTGCCTTTGCTCTGGCATCAAGGGTTGGCCGCCTATGTTCCCAATGACATCAAGGGCCAATTTTGGCGTGGTGGTGTTCATACCCTGGGCTTGATGTTGTGGTTCATTGCGTTGCCCAAAATCCCTTTGGCCGACATGACGGCCATTGGTTTCACCGGGCCCATCTTCATCATGTTGGGTGCTGCATGGTTCTTGGGCGAGCCCATGCGCAAAGACCGCTGGATTGCGGCGGGCATTGGCTTTGCCGGTGTGTTGGTGGTGGTCTTGCCCAAACTCACGGGCACAGGCGGTTGGTACAACCTGGTCATGCTGGCCTCGTCACCTATTTTTGCCGCGTCCTTTCTCATCACCAAACACCTCACGCGCACAGAAAAGCCGGGTGTGATTGTGATGTGGCAATCCATCACGGTGACTTTGTTCAGTCTGCCTTTGGCATTGATGCATTGGCAAGCCCCAACGCTGTGGCAATGGGCGGGTTTCATGGTGGCCGGTGTCCTGGGTACCTTGGGGCATTACAGCCTCACGCGGGCGTTCAGCATCGCCGATATTTCTGCCACGCAATCACTCAGGTTCTTAGACTTGGTCTGGGCCTCTTTGATGGGCTGGTTGGTGTTTGGCGATGTGCCCAGCCAGTGGACCTGGCTTGGCGCGGCTGTGATTTTGGTGTCCACGGTGTGGATTGCGCGCCGCGAAGGCCGCAGGCGTGAACTGCCTGCCGCCACAAACTCTTCCGAAACTTAAATCGCCAGCGGTGGATTGCTGATGCCACTGGCCACGTGGCCTGCAGGCACGTGTTGTGCTGCCGATTCAATGTGGCCCGTTTGGTCGTCAAAGAAAAAGTCAGGCTCAAACTCTTTCAAAAACTCGCCTTTGGGCAAGCCGCCCAAGAACATGGCTTCGTCCACTTCAATGTTCCATTCCATCAGGGTGCGAATGGCGCGTTCGTGCGCAGGCGCACTGCGTGCGGTGACCAGGGCGGTGCGAATCCGCATGGCCGGTGTGCCTTCTTGTTGCAAGCGGTGAAGCGCTGCCAACAAAGGTTTGAACGGGCCTGCCAACAAGGGCTGAGCGGCTTTGGCGCGCTCATGCGCTTGAAACGCCGACAAGCCTTCGGCTTGAAACACGCGCTCGGCTTCGTCAGAAAACAAAACCGCATCACCGTCAAAGGCAATGCGCACTTCGTGAGGGTGCGCTTCAGACGCGTGTGCCGAGTGTGGGTAGACCTGTGCAGCTGGCACGCCTGCGTCCAATGCCGCGCGCACATCTGACAAATGCGTTGACAAAAACAAGTTGGCATTGAGTGGCTTCAAATACCGCCAAGGCGATTGACCGCGTGTGAAGCTGCCGCGCTGAATGGGCAAGCCATAGTGCTGCGCTGATCTGAACACCCGCATGCCAGACACCGGATCGTTGCGCGACAAAATGACCACTTCAACACGTTGTGATTGCGCGTCATTGAAGG
This sequence comes from uncultured Limnohabitans sp., assembly GCA_937928195.1. Classification (GTDB taxonomy): domain Bacteria; phylum Pseudomonadota; class Gammaproteobacteria; order Burkholderiales; family Burkholderiaceae_C; genus Limnohabitans_A. Next base: position 12,652 of record CALEYZ010000127.1, on the reverse strand, counting down.
CCAGCAACTTTTTGACCAAAGAAAATGCCACGCCCGGTTTGGCGGGTTCCTCCAAACGTTCTAGCTGTAACTTCATGTAGGCGCGGTCATCGCCTTGCTCAAAAACCTGGTTCTCTTCTTCAAAGTCAAACAAGGCACGCGACGAAATCGCCACCACCAATTGACCTTCTAAGCTGGCTGCCATGGTGCATTCCTCAGGTGAAGAGAACTTAACGAACCCATTGATTCAATTCCATGATGGGCATCAAAACCGCCAACACAATCAGCATGACCACAGCGCCCATGGCCACAATCAGCAAGGGTTCCAAAATGGTGGCCAAGGCCATGGCGCGGCGTTGCACGTCGGCCGAGAGTTGCTGCGCAGCACGTTGCAACATCACCGGCAATTGGCCCGTTTGCTCGCCCAAGCGCGCAAACATGGCCAGCAAACTGGGGAAGCGTTTCTTTTGCCCGATGGCCATGGCCAGAGGCGCACCTTCACGCACCAAGACCAGGGCATCGAGCACATCGTCACGCATGGCCTGGTTCGACAAGGTGTCGGCCGCTGATTGCATGGCTTTCAAAATGGGCACGCCTGCGGACGTGAGCATGGCCAAAGTGCTGGCAAATCGGGCCGTGTTGTAGCCTGTGGCCAGACGGCCCAAAATGGGGAGCTTTAAAAATGCCGCATCAAATTGAATGCGCAAGCGCGGCTGCTTTAATGCTTGGTGAACACCCAGCCAAGACAGGGCCATCAACAGCAACAAAGTCCAGCCATGGTTGCGCACAAAATCACTGAGGGCCAGCATGGCCACGGTGAGTCCAGGCAACTTGCGTTGACTGCCAGTGAATACTTGCGCCACTTGGGGCACTACGGTGCTGAGCAAGAAAATGACAATGAGCAGGGCAATGGCACTGACGATGGCGGGATACAAAGATGCACTCAACAGTTTGGCCTTGAGCGTTTGCTGGTCTTGCAAATCATCGGCCAGTTGGGTGAGCACTTGGCCCAAATTGCCACCTTGCTCGCCGGCGCTGATGACGGCGGTGTAGAGCGCAGAAAACTCTCGAGGATGTTGTGTCATGGCCTTGGCCAGGCCCAAGCCGGCATTGACCTCAGCGCGCAATTGCGCCACCAGATGCGCTTGCTTTTCTGATTCGGCCTCGTCCCCCAAGGCGGCCAACGCGCGTTCCAACGGCAGACCACTGCTGACCAAGCTGGCCAGTTGCCGAGTCCACACCGCCAACGCATTGGCTGAGAAGCATTGGCGAGAGCCGATGTTGTATTGCCAGATGCTTTGACCGTTTTGATTTGAGTTGCTGGCCCCCAAGGCCTGAACCGAGAGTGGCACCAAAGACTGCGCGCGCAATTGACTGCGCGCTGCCTTGGCACTGTCGGCCTCGATCACGCCTTTGCGCAAGGCGCCATCGTTTTGCAGGGCTTCATAAGAATAAGCAGGCATGGCTTGTTTGAGAGGGCGGGTGTTTATCGGTCAAAGTAAAGCAAGCCAATTTGACCGCTGACCAAGCTGTGGGGCCCAGACAATTTGGCCACGTTGCCGACTTCTTTGTTGACACCCAGGGTGCTGTACCAGGCCCATTGCTTGGACAGGCTGTGTTTGTAGCTCAGGCCAGAACCGACGGCGCCTGTGCCAGTGGTGAGGCCACCCGCGCCAATGCGGTTGACACCTGCAGCGGTGCGCCAATGTTCGGCAGGGGCCCAGGTCAGGCCTGTGTTGAGACTGAGCTCGCTGTGTTGCGTCAAGGGCCACGCATAAGAAACGCCCAAACCCAAGGTGCTGCTGTCACCGCGGTTGAGCAGGTCTTGCGTCCACTCCACACCGGCAGACCAGCGGTCTGTGAGGCGCACATTGGCCAGCACGCGGCTGCGCAGTGTCTTGCGACCGGGCTCGAACACGTCAAAGGCCTCGCCCGTGTTGAGGTTGTGAATGCGCATCGACAGGCCCAAGCTGATGTCGCTTTTTTCAACCCACTGATAGCTCAGACTGGGCTCTTTTCGAAAACTGTTGAAGCGCAGCCATTCTTGGCCATCGCCAATGCCCACCCGCCAACGGCCATAGCGCAAACCCAAGACAGGTCGGAGTTTGGCACTGTGGGTGTCTTGGTTGATGTCGTCAGCACGCAGTCGCAAGCCCAAGGTGTAGTGAAGCGTGCTGGCTTCATGCAGGGGTTCGACCGTCTCTGATGTCTTTGTTGTCGCGTCTGTCTCTGCGGTCACGGATGCCGTCTGCGCCATGCTGTGCGATGGCTTCAGGCCAAGGCAAGCCGACAGACACACAGCCATGAGGAATGGCGTGCGCAACTGTCCAAGGGGCGAGCAGAGGCGAGAGATCAAGGTGTGCATGTGAGGCTCAGTCGCGTGTCACACGCAGCAATTCTTCGGGTTTGGTGATGCCCAATTGCACCAGTCGTTCGCCATCTTCGCGCATGAGCACCATGCCGCCGGCCACCGCTGCATCGCGAATGCTGGCCTCCGATTGCTTGGCGTGAATTTGTGCGCGCAGTGCGTCGTCAGTCACCAGCAGTTCAAAGATGCCCGTGCGACCGGCATAGCCGGTTTGGCCGCAGTGTGTGCAGCCTGTGCCTTGGCAATGCTTGCAAACTTTGCGCACCAAGCGCTGCGCCAACACACCCAACAAAGAGGAGCTGAGCAAGAAAGGTTCAATGCCCATGTCGGTGAGGCGTGTGACGGCACTGGCGGCATCGTTGGTGTGCAACGTGGCCAGCACCAAGTGGCCCGTCATGGACGCTTGTATGGCAATTTGAGCGGTTTCAAAATCGCGAATCTCGCCGATCATGATGATGTCGGGGTCTTGACGCAGAATGGCGCGCAAGGCCTTGGCAAAGGTCAAGTCAATTTTGGCATTCACTTGCGTTTGGCCCACGCCGGCCAACTCATATTCGATGGGGTCTTCCACCGTCATGATGTTGCTGCCTGAGGCGTCCAAACTTTGCAGTGCCGCATACAGCGTGGTGGTTTTGCCAGAACCCGTGGGGCCTGTGACCAAAATCAAACCATGCGGCTGTGTGACCAGCTGTTGGAAACGTTCCAGTGTGCGGCCTTGCATGCCCACCGATGCCAAACTCAGGCGGGTTTCAGATTTGTCGAGCAAGCGCAGCACGGCGCGCTCGCCATGGGCACTGGGCAAGGTGGAGACGCGCACATCCACCGCGCGTGAACCCAAGCGCAAACTGATGCGGCCATCTTGCGGCAAACGTTTTTCTGCGATGTCGAGTTCCGCCATGATTTTCAAACGAGAAATCAGGGCTGCGTGCAAAGCTCGGTTGGGTTGCACCACTTCACGCAAATTGCCATCGACGCGAAAGCGCACACTGGAGTGGCGCTCATAAGGCTCGATGTGAATGTCGCTGGCACCGTCACGCGCAGCTTGCGTCAAGAGCGCGTTCAGCATGCGAATGATGGGGGCGTCGTCGCTGGTTTCTAGCAAATCTTCCACCGCGGGCAGCTCTTGCATCATGCGCGACAGGTCGGCTTCCGATTCCACCTCGCTCACCACAGCGGCCGCGCTGGATTCGCCAGGGCCGTATTGCGTGGTGTAGGCCTGGCTGATGCGTTGTTTCAATGCCAATGTGTCCTTGCGTGCAATGTCTAAACTTGCGTTGTCGTTGCCCCATTTGCGCATCACCTCAGAGATGGCGTTGGCCGCACTGTCAGGGCAAAGCCACAAGGTCAGGCGCGTCCCGTCATCCTCCAACAGCAGTTGGTGGCTGCGCGCAAATGCGTAGGGCAGAGGGTATTTGTTCGCCATCTGGGTGTTCAAGGTTTGCGCGAGGCTTCGGGCAAGATCGGTGCGCCCATGGCGGGAAGGCCGGTGCTGGTGCCGGGCTGGGCTTCAATTTGGGTGCCACGCATTTGCTCATAGCGGTTCAAGGACAAGCCTTCAGTGGCGGCGCCATCACGCACCACCACGGGTCTTAAGAACACCATCAGATTGGTCTTTTTGCGGCTGCGTGATTCGGCACGGAACAGGTTGCCAAACAAAGGCACATCGCCCAAGCCAGGCACGCGTTCTTGGCTGTTGCCATAGTCGTCTTGCAACAAACCACCCAGAACCACAATGGCGCCATCTTCAACCAGCACGCTGGATTCAATGGAGCGCTTGTTGGTGATCAAACCTGTGGCTGAGTTGATCGAGGCAGGATCGAGGCGACTGACCTCTTGGTAGATTTGCAATTTGACGGTGCCGTTCTCGCTGATTTGCGGTTTGACGCGCAAGGTCAGGCCCACATCTTTGCGTTCAATGGTTTGGAACGGATTGACCGCGCCAGAATTGGTGTTGTTGTTGGTGTACTGACCCGTGACAAAGGGCACGTTTTGGCCAATCACAATTTTGGCTTCTTCGTTGTCAAGGGTGAGCAGGTTTGGCGTTGAAAGAACATTGCCGTCACCGGTGGTTTGCAAGAAGCGCGCTAAGAAACCCAGCACGTAGGTGCCGTTGTTGTTGTGCGCCACGCCAATGTTCAAGCCAGAGGACGGTGCCACATTGCCACTGGCGCCTTGCGCTGCCAAGGAGATGATGTTAGCGCCGCCCACTTTGAAATTGGTGCCCAACAAACCAATGTTGTTGTCGCCCTTGCCGCCCACAGGGCCTTGCCATTGCACGCCAAACTCGGCGGCTTTTTCGGCACTCACTTCGGCAATCAGGCTTTCCACAAACACTTGGGCGCGACGCGCATCCAGCTTGTCGATGACGGCGCGCAGTTGGCGGTATTGGGGTTCGGGCGCTGTGATGATGAGCGCGTTGGTGGAGGGGTCGGCTTGAATTTGACCGCCCGTAGAGGGTTGCGAGCCGTTGTTGAAGCTGGCATTGGCGCCGCCTGCATTGTTGGTGTTGTTGGCTGCTGGTGTTGCCGTTGGCATGGCGGCGCCGGCTGCGTTGGCATTGCCTGATCCGCCTTGTGCAGACATGGCGGCGCGCAAAGTGGCCGCCAATTTGGTCGCGTCTGCATTCTTCAAATACACCACATGGATGTTGCCGCTGGCCGCGTTGGGACCGGAATCAGAGGGTTGGTCCAATTGCGCAATGAGTGAACGCGCCAAGGCCATGCGCGCTGTATTGGCCGCACGCACGATGAGAGAGTTGCTGCGCGCTTCGGCCATCACGGTGGTTTTGAACGATGCGTCTGTTTGGCCCGCAGCAGGTGCACCGCCACTGGCTGCGCCAGTGTCTAACAAACGTTGCAGCATGGGCACCACATCACTGGCCAGCGCATGCTTCAAATGAACCACTTCGACGCCGGTGGCATTGGCCACATCAAGGGCAGTGATGATGCGACCCAAGCGCTGCAAGTTGTCCGCGTAATCGGTGATCACCAAGGCATTGGTGCCAGGGTTCACGTTGACGGTGTTGTTAGGGCTGATGAGAGGACGCAAGATCGGCACCAAGTTGTTGGCGCTTTCATGGTTCAGCTGAAAAATTTGCGTGATGATTTGGCCGTTGGAGGCAGGCACTGCACCGGCCGAGACGCCACCGCTTTGGAGCTTGGCATCGGCCTCGGGCACGACCAAATACAAGCCCGCTGATTCCACCAGTGCAAAACTTTGCGTGCGCAGTTGGGCTGCAAACAAACGCAGTGCTTGGGCAGGTGCCACAGGCACGGTGCTGGTCAGGGTGATGGTGCCTTTGACGCGAGGGTCCACCACCACGTTGTGGCCCGACAAGGTGGCCAAGGTTTTGGCCACAGCTTCAATCTCGGCATTGTTGAAGTTCAACGTGACGGGTTCTTGCGTGGCTTTGGCGGGGGTGTTGTTATTGGCGTTGGCACTGGTTTTTTTGTTGGCCTTGGGTGCCTGCGCGCTCACGCTGCCCGCAGTGAATGCCAAGGGCAAGCAGACGCTGAGGCTGACCCACAGTGTTGTGAGCGGTTTGCTTTGCTGCATGTGTTTGGAGGTGTGTGTGCGTGAGGCCATGATGTTCAACCCAATGAGAGCAAGCTGCGCGCGCCTTGGCGCCGTCCAATGATGTTCAGTAAATTTGACAAAGCGGCTGCGTGCTCAGGCACTGCAGACGCTTCGCCGCGAAATTGAAGTCGGTTGTTTTGCCACTGACCCTGGCCACTTAACAGCAGACTGCCCGACAGTGTGCTCAAAGTCAATGCAGGCGACGCTGTCGATGCCGAGTCATTGCCAGCCGTGCCAAGCTTGCCTAGGCTTACTTGGTAGGTGCCCATGGGTCGCAAGGTGCTTAATTTAGAGGACATGTTGTCGGCGGTCAGCACCATGCGACCTTGCATGTCGATGCGGCCGGGCAATCCTTGAAGTTGGAGTTGTTCTGTCACCAGATTCAAGTGACCTTCGGGCTGCAGGGTGTTCCAAGGGGCGCCCAAACCACTTAACAAATGCGCAGGCCATTGCGAGCGGTGATCGTTCATGTGCAATTGCCATGACGCATTGCCAAGTTGTGCATTGATTTGAACCAACGCAGGCTGTGTCATGCAGCAAGCTGCCAGCAATTGCAAATTCAAACTGGGCAAGTTCAAACCTTGAGGACGAAGCTGCAATTGCCATTCAATGCGACCTGGCAGTGCCATGGCATCTCGGCTGCCTTCGCCGCCCGTCAAAACCAATTTGCCAGAACCTTGCCAAACAGAACCTTGCGCTTCTTGCAACTGCACTTGTCCTTGTGTGGCTTGCGACAAACTTGTGCCCAGCCATTGCGCGGGCCAATGCATCAACAAGGAGGCCAACCCGCCAATGAAGATGCCCGACCATGCCCAAGCCCAGCCGGAGGGCCTGTGGGCGAGGGATGGGGTGCGGGCGCGGTTCATGAGCCTGTGGTGGGTAAATTCAAAATGAGGGCACCTCGCCAAAGTTCTTTGGCGTTGGCACCGGTGCCAGTGAACTTTTGCAAATGCGCTTCGATGGGCAAGGCACGCGACTGTGTTCGTGCTGTGGCCAAGAATTGCGCCAAGTTGTCAGCCGACACACCGGTCAAGGTCACGCTTGCACGTGCGCCTTGGATGTTCAGTTGTGCGCCCGTCCCCAAGAGTTCACGACTGCTTTGTTGTAGCAAGGTGGCGGCATCTGAGGGGTTTAAGCGCGGTGATTTTTGCAAAGCCTGCGCTTGCGTCTGCAGTGTTTTGAGTGTTTGTGTTTGCGCATCCAGCTTGGCCAATTGCGGCGGCACATCGCGCAAAGTTTTCAGGGCCGGCGCCACATTGAAGGTCCACAGCAGCACTGCACCCAAAACAAGGGCTGCCCATTGCAGACGTTGTTTGTCTTGGGCCGGCATGTTTTTGAAGGCGCTTGAAACTTCTAAGCTCATGGCGTCTCCTTCTGGGGGGTGATGCGCCATTGCACGCCATTGGCTTGCGCATCCAACTGTTGCGCACGCAGGGCTTGCGCAAAAGCAGGTGCTTGCGCGCCACTCAATTGCAGGCCTTGAAGTTTGGTTTCGGCTTGGCCTTGCGCTGTGTAATCAATGCCCGTGATGCTTTGTCCCGCAGGCAATGCAGCGCCTGTGGCTTGCAGAGCATGCTCTAAATCGCGCGATGTCAACGTACCCGAAGCACTTTGCAGCAAGCTCAATTCTTTGGCCATTTGCAAAGGCGCATCCACCACCGTGACATTGGGGAAGCTTTGCTTGAGGATGTTTTTTTGCAATTCTTTTTGTGAGGCTACTTGGGCATTGAGTTGCCATGCCGCCATGTTCAGGCCCACCAACTGCGTGGCCACTAAAAGTCCGGCGCACCAACGTACGGGACGCCATTCAGGATTGCGCAGGATGTTTTGCCAAATGCGTTGCGCGGCTTGACGCCATCTGGCGCTGCCGTTGGCGGCAAATTCAAACTGCGCCAAATCCCATTGAGTGTCTGCTGCTTGTCGATAACGCGAGATTGCAGGCGTGACTTGAATGCGCCATGACTGAAGTCGCTCCGACACAGCGCTGTGTGTTTGTGCTTGCAAGGTGCTTAAGGCTTTGAGGGCCAAGTCGGCCACAGCGGGGTCGGCCAATACGGTGACGTTCAACGCCAGCTTGTCGATGCCAGTGCTGGCCATTTTGTTGAGTTGATCGGCCCAGTGTTGCAGGCCCGCTTGCAAGGGCAAATGCCATGTACCTTGCGCGTCTTGAACCCAGAGCTGTGCATCGGCAGCGGTGCCACCTATCCAAGCACTGATGCCAGCTGTAGCGCCCATCGAAGGTGCCCACTCGGGCACGATGCGGTGCACGGTGTGCCCACCTGCTTGCAATTGCGCCAAGTGACCTTGAAGCCAAGCCTTGTTGCACACCGCCACCCATGTGCTTTGTCCCGCTTGCCAGTTGGGTTGCAGTGCCATGTGCACGGCGTCGGCTTCATCTAACAAAGGCTCTTCAAGCAAACTGTGCAGCGCCGTTTGCAACCGCTGTGTTTGACGTTGCAGACCCGCGGGCAATTCGATCCGCTGCCATGACAGGGCGGTGGCGGGCACGATGGCCCAAATTTCTTTGTCGCGCGCGCCAGCCTCATGTGTCGACAAGACAAGTTGAGGAGGGGCGCTGCCGTTGGCAGCCTGCATTGGCAGCGTAAAAAGGAGAGTGCTCATGGCTGGCTTGATTGTAGAAGCGACTCACGCTTGGGAGGAGGGAGAATTCCCGCAATTTTTTGGCGCCAGACAAAGCTGACGTTGCCTGCATCTCGCAAAATCAGGGCGGTTTCTTCTTGGGTGCGCTCTTCCATGCGCAATCGACCCCAAACTTGGAAGAAACGAGAGCCCACGGTGTGCCATCTTGCTTCTAAGGGCTTACCCCCTAGTGCTTTGCTGGCATCAGGCAAGTTGCTGAAGTGTGCGCGGGCTCGCTGCTGCACAAATTGCTGGGCGGCGGCCAAGTCCAAACCGGGGACGCTGGCGTAAATGACCTCGGCACTGGCGGTGTTTAGATTGACAGGGGTCACTTCGGGCAGGATGGTGACATGGGTTGCCAAGCGGGTCACGGTGTCGCGGCTGAGGCCCAGCCACTGCAGCTGCGGCACTTGTTGCGGTAGCAATGCAGCGCCTGCCGTGCTGCTACCAGAGGACGCGCTTGAGGCGCCCAGCGGTGTGCGAGAAGCCTGCGCTGCGGCCAACCACTCACGCGACAACAGGGTCAATTCTGCGGCGGGCAAGCCCAGCACACTGAACAAACGGCTCAAGGCCGCTTGCATGCTGGGGTTCAATTGGCCCATGCGCTGGCCATCTGCCGCCTCATACCAATTGCTCAGGTTGAGTCGGCTTTGTGCATCGGTGACCTGTCCCGACAGAAAGACCTCAGGATCGCCTTCGCGCAACTGCTGGTCTTGCGCCAAAAAAGTCGACAACTTGGCTTCTTGCAAGGGTAGCGCCCACGGCTCGGCCAAATGGTCGGCGCCACTGCCTGCACTGGTGGGGGGTGAGCCGCCAGCCGCATTGCCTGAGTTGCTGGCGCCACTGGCCAACGCGTCTTCTCGCAAAATCAACCGTGACCAGTCCAAAGCGCCATTCAACAACCAGCCCGATTGCACGCGATGGCGCTCTGCACTTTCCACCTCGACATGGCGCCATTGCTGCCACAGCGCCACACTGGCCAAGGTGGCCACCAAGGTGACCACCAGCATGGCACTGATCAAGGCCGCGCCGCGTTGTTGTGAGGCTGTTGAGCGTTTCATTGCTTGGCCACCGTGAACGTCGGTCGCACCCAATCCAGGGTGATCTTGCCGTTGACGGGCGCGTTGTCTGCCAGTTCAATGACCAGGCGAATACCTTCTGGCAAGGTGCTCAGGGCGCTTAAGGTGTTGGTGACAGATGTGCTGTTGTTGCCTGCACTCGACAAGGCATTGCTCCACGCGCCATCGCGGTGGTAATAAATTTGCCAACTGCGAAGTGCTTGGATCACGACTTCGTGCGTGTCAGCTGGCGCTGGGTTGCCTGCCGCTTCACCCCAAACCTGCGCTTGCGTCCAAGCTTGCTGCCAAGCATCGCGGCGCGTGAGGGGGGCAGACTGCCAACGTGTCCATTGGCCATTGCCCAAAGACCACGCCACCACTTGCAGACCTGCTTGTGGATCTTGTGAATGTTGGCGAGTGATTCGCAGCACGCGGCCGTCCCAATCCAGTGCGGGCACGTTGGGCAAGCTGGCCATGTTGTCAAGGTCGGTGCGCCATTGCGACAAGCCCACTTGCAATGTTTGGTGGGCATCGCTGCGTGTTTGCAAACTGCTTTGGGCTTTGGCCATGCCATCCAAACCACGCCAACTGATGAGGGCCATCAAAGCCAAAATGGCACTCGCCACCAACACCTCGATCAAGGTGAAGCCAGCGGATTTTTGGAAGGCTGTGCTGCGTTTCATCAGTAACGCCCCATCACCGTGGACAGTCGTAAAAGTGGCGTGATGTCAGCGCCTTGTATTTGCACCACTCGCGCATCCACGCGCCTGAAATTGGGGTTGGGCGTGACTTGAACGGACAAGTTCACCTGCAAATTCAGATGGGCCTGTGGACACGCCACTTGGCTCTCGCCAATGGGCGGCACTTGGCGCGACAAGCGCAGTCGACTGAATTCGTTTTCAGCACAAATTTGGGCCAACCACTGTGTGGATTGACGCGAAGCGTTGCGGGTGAGGGCGTCGGTGGCGCGCAGTCCCGCCATCAGTGCGATGGCCACAATGCCCAGTGCCACCAAGACTTCTATCAATGTGAAACCCGCTGCTGGGTGATGCGGTCGCAGAGGTGGGGTTGTGGCTTGCGTCATGGTGCCGTTTGCTTCACTTTGAATGGCTGCAGCCCATCTGTGCTGACCCAAACTTGTTTTTCGTTCACGCGCAGTGCGACGCTTTGCGGACCAATGATCGGGTCGGGGCCCAATGTCACCACCGATGTGCCTGCCACTTGAACCAGCGGCGACAGCCACCGCCCAGGCAGAGCTTGCGGTGGCAAGCCTTCAAAGACAAAGGCATCGGCATTTGACGACGTTGAAGCGCTGACGGGATGCCATTGAACAGGCATGCCACTGGCCCGCGAACGGGCGCGCGCCGATTCAAACAAGGCCGCCAGTCTTTCGGCGTCCCGTTCCAACACCGTGTCGGCAGAATCGCGCAGGCTGAAGCTGACGGCCGCTGTGCCAATGGCGATCAAGGCAATCACCACCAACAACTCGATCAAGGTAAAACCCAGAGATGTGCGAGCACGCGGCAAAGCGAGGGCGCGCACGGCGGCTTGCGAAAGCGCGGGGCTGTTCGCAGTCGCTTGGACCTTGGCCTTATTGCCAGCTGCCGATGTCGGCATTCACGCCCTCACCGCCTGATTGACCATCTGCGCCCCAAGACATCACATCGACTTCGCCTTTAAGGCCTGGGTTGAGGTACTGGTAAGGACGACCCCAGGGGTCTGCTGGCAACTTGTCCAAATAGCTTTTCCAGTTGGTGGGCACCGGCTCGGCTGTGGGCTTGGTGACCAGCGCTTGCAGACCTTGCTCGGCCGTCGGGAAGCGTTGGTTGTCGAGCTTGTAAAGTTTGAGGGCTTGCACCAAATTGCCCACGTCGGTGCGGGCTGCGGTGATGCGGGCATCGTCTGCACGGCCCAGCACATTGGGCACCACCAAAGCGGCCAAGATGCCAATGATGGCCAAAACCACCATCAACTCAATCAAGGTAAAGCCACGTTGCTTGCGAACGGCTTTTCGTTCTGCATGGGGCACTGCACCTGACAAGGACGAGGTGCTGGCTGAATTTTCTGCGGTAGATTTCATGGCGCAAAGTCTCTCTGCAATTTCTGACACTTCTCCATCATAATCGCCCCATGTTGCAAGTCCTTCGCACCCCTTCCAAATCCATCGCCCCGGCACTGTGCGCCTTGGTTTTGGGTGCTGCCGTCGCGTATGCGGCGGTCAGCTGGTTCTTGCAAATTCAAAGCCTTTCTGAGCCGGCTTCATGGGCGCCTGTGGCACAAACCAGCAGCACGACATTGGGCGGCTTGACCGTGGATGCGGGTCGTGTCGCACAAGCCTTGGGTGCGCCTGCACCGGCCGATGCGCAAGCTGCGCCATCCGCGGCAACCCATCAATGGCGTTTGTTGGGGGTGGTGGCTGGCGCTTCGGGCCAAGGCAGCGCTTTGCTGGCCGTCGATGACCAAGCGCCGAAAGCCTATTTGCCTGGCCAAGCCGTTGCGCCTGGTTGGGTGTTGCACTCTGTCGGACATCGCTTGGCCCGTTTGGCACCTGAAGGCCAAGACGCTGCCAGCGTGACTTTGGAATTGCCCAAGCTGGGCCAGTAAACCCCAAGGCCTGGGGCCTTCAAAGCCTTTGCAGGCTTATTGCTGCAAGAACATCCGGTACACCGGGTTGTTGGTTTCTTCCACGTACGGATAACCCAAGGTGTTTAAGAATTTCTCGAATGCCTTGCCGTCTTTGTCGGGCACTTGCAAGCCCACCAAAATGCGGCCGTAGTCGGCGCCTTGGTTGCGGTAGTGGAACAAACTGATGTTCCAACCGGGGCGCATCAAATTCAAAAACTTCAGCAGCGCACCAGGCCGCTCGGGAAACACAAAGCGCATGAGGCGTTCGTTTTGTGCCAGGCTGGAGTGGCCGCCCACCATGTGGCGAATGTGCTCTTTGGCCAGGTCGTCGTGCGTCAGGTCAATGTTCTCAAAGCCATGCTTTTTGAAGTTGTTTGAAATCTTGGTGCTCTCGCCTGCGCCTTGC
>CALEYZ010000126.1 GCA_937928195.1 uncultured Limnohabitans sp. | reverse complement strand
AGCGTGGCGTGAACCCAGCTGCGCCCCGCCTGGTTGGACAGGGTCTTGAGGCGGCGTGGCAATTCGTGTGCTTCCGGGCGCGGGATGATCGGGTACCAGACCAGGTAGGTGCCGGTGGAAAAACGTTTCAGGCAATCCTGGATGACGTTGGCGACTTTCACGTAGTCGGACTTGATCTCGTAGCTGGGGTCGATCAGCACCATGGCTCGTTTGGAGCCAGTGGTCGAGGCTGGGGGCGGCAGCAGCTTCTTGAGGGCTTCAAAGCCGTCTTCGCGGCTGACAGTGATGCTGCGACCGGCTTCGAGCTGGGCGATGTTGGACATCAGGGCGCGGCTGTCGGTGGGGTGCAGCTCAAACAGGCGCAAACGGTCACGCGATTCGTGACGCATCAGGCGCTGCATCAAAAAGGGCGATCCGGGGTAAATGCGGGCCTCCCCGCTGGCGTTGAAGCTGGCAATCTGCGCCAGATAGTCTTCAATGGGTTCGGGGATGCTGTCGAGTTTTTCCAGTGCTGCCAGCAGTTTGAACAAGCCGTCCTGGGCTTCGGCACCTTTTTGGGAGTAATCGCCGTCCAGCCGGTACAGCCCGGCCCCGGAATGGGTGTCGATCAGGGTAATGCCCGCCTCTTTTTGCATGAGGTGGCGCAAGGTGGCCAGCAAGGTGATGTGTTTGAGTACATCCGCATGGTTGCCGGCGTGAAAGGCGTGTCGATAACTGAACATGCACCGATGGTAACCAATATCCCCGCAAGTCCTTGATTTTTCGTATAATGGCAGGCTTCGCAGCGATTTTGTGGTCCCGCGGCGAAGACGCTGTGCTGTTAAAGGCTTGGCAAATTCCCACCTAAGAGGCTCCCAACAGAGGAGCACCGACCGTGGAAAAGGACCCGCCAAACCTTTCTTTCAAAGAGAAAACTCATGACAACTACTTTCAGCGCAAAACCCGCTGAGGTCGTGCACGAGTGGTTTGTGATTGACGCGACCGACAAGGTCCTCGGACGAGTAGCCAGCGAAGTTGCTCTCCGTTTGCGCGGCAAACACAAGGCCATTTACACGCCTCACGTCGATACTGGCGACTTCATCGTCGTCGTTAACGCAGCACAACTCAAAGTGACTGGCACCAAGTCTTTGGACAAGGTGTACTACCGCCACTCTGGTTACCCAGGCGGCATCACAGCCACTAACTTCCGCGACATGCAGTCCAAGCACCCTGGACGCGCGCTCGAGAAGGCCGTGAAGGGCATGTTGCCCAAAGGTCCTCTGGGCTACGCCATGATCAAAAAACTCAAGGTGTACGGTGGTGCAGAGCATCCCCACACCGCCCAACAGCCTAAAGTGCTGGACATTTAAGGAGCCTTGAGAATGATTGGTGAATGGAACAATGGCACCGGCCGTCGCAAATCTAGCGTCGCCCGCGTGTTTCTGAAAAAAGGCTCTGGCAAGATCACGGTCAATGGCAAGGACATCCAAGCCTACTTCGGCCGCGAGACTTCGATCATGATCGCTAAGCAACCTTTGATGTTGACAAACAATGCCGAATCTTTCGACATTCAAATCAACGTTCATGGTGGCGGCGAATCCGGTCAAGCTGGTGCAGCCCGTCACGGCATCACACGTGCCCTGATTGACTATGATGCTTCTTTGAAGCCCGTACTCAGCCAAGCTGGTTTTGTCACTCGTGACGCCCGCGAAGTTGAACGTAAAAAGGTCGGCTTGCACTCTGCTCGTCGCCGTAAGCAGTTCTCTAAGCGTTAATTCGTTTACTGCCTGTTTCAAGAAAACCGCACTGTTTGTTCAGGGCGGTTTTTTTTCGTCTGCAAGTCCCTTCTCACAGGGCAGTTATTCAGCGTGAATTGTTGACTGATCCACTATACTACTCACCCAGTAGCCGGAGAAAATCATGAGCGCAGTAGCCGAAACAATCCCCACAGAAATGCCCGAAGCCATTGTCTTTACAGACAGTGCAGCCGCCAAAGTGGCCGACCTCATTGCCGAAGAAGGCAACCCCGATTTGAAACTGCGCGTGTTTGTGCAAGGCGGCGGTTGCTCAGGCTTTCAATATGGTTTCACGTTTGACGAAATCGTCAACGAAGACGACACCACCATGACTAAAAACGGTGTGTCATTGCTCATCGATGCCATGAGCTACCAGTACCTCATCGGTGCCGAAATTGATTACAAAGAAGACCTGCAAGGCGCACAGTTTGTCATCAAGAACCCCAATGCCACCACCACTTGTGGTTGCGGTTCTTCATTCTCGGTCTAAACAAACCGACAGTTCATTCGGCAGTTCAACACGCCGAAGGGTCATCTGGGATAGATGGCCCCCAACACACGGGCGCCTCGAGCGCCCGTAACGCTTTTTAAGCTGCCTGTTTCTCGCTTCATGGCTTTGGCGGCCAACCATGCGAAGGCCGCCGCTTCTACTTGCAAAGGCGGTAAGCCATGCAGCTCGGTCGATGCCACTTGTACCCCGGGCGCATGCACTTGCAGACGTGCCATGAGATGGCCATTGAGTGCGCCACCCCCACACACCCACAACTGCTTGGCTTCCGGCGCATGGCGCTGAAGGTCTTGTGCAATGGCCAATGCGGTGAACTCGCACAGCGTGGCTTGCACATCGACCGCTTTGAAGTCAGCGTGCAAATGTTGCTGCAACCATGCGGGGTTGAACAAATCTCGGCCTGTACTTTTGGGCGGCGTTTGGTGCAAGAAGGCTTCGGCCAGCAAACTTTGCAACAACGATGAAATGACCTGGCCTTGTGCCGCCCAAGCGCCGTTGGCATCGTAGTCTTTGCCGTGGTGCAAATGCACCCAATGGTCCATGAGGGCATTGCCTGGGCCGCAATCAAAACCAGTAATGGCATGGTCTGACGCGCCTCGCAAAATACTGATGTTGGAGATGCCACCAATGTTGACCACGGCCACGGTGTGTTGTGGCGTGCCAAAAATCTCGGCATGAAAGGCGGGCACCAAGGGCGCGCCTTGTCCACCAGCGGCCAGATCGCGTGTGCGAAATTCGGCCACCACATCGATGCCAGTCAGCTCGGCCAGCAATGCCGGGTTGTTCAGTTGCAGTGTGTAGCCCACAGCGGCTTGGCCTGTGAGAGGGTTGGCATCAAACTCAAGCGGGCGGTGTCGCACGGTTTGGCCATGCGCGCCAATGGCTTGGATGTCATGGGCTTGCAAACCGCTTGCACCGAGCAAGGCGTGCACCACTTGCGCATAGTTGCGCGCCAAGCGATTGCCAGCCAATGCGGCACGATGCAATTCGTTGTTGCCGGGTGTATTCAGACTGAGGAGTTCTGCGCGAAATTCCGCATCAAATGGCTGAAAGACATGCTGCAAGACCGCCAGGCTGGGTGTGTTCAACAACAACGCAGGAGACTGATCTTGACCCACTGTATTTGCCAACTGTGGCTTGCTTTGCCATTGCAACAACACGCCATCCACACCATCCAGCGAGGTGCCCGACATGAGGCCAATGAAGTAGTGCACGGGGCTTGCCGTCACCGGAGTGGACGATGGCGAAAGTGGGGAAGAGGGGGCGGACGTCAACCTGGCCCCTGCCAACGCTGAAAATTATTGAACGTTGCTTTGGCGCATTTGCGCCGCAGCCATCAACTGTGTGCGTGCAAACTCGGCACGTTGGTTGAATTGGTTGCGCTGAGCGGCAGAGATGGGTTCGGATGAACCTTGCTGCGCCAAAGTGAGGGGGTCGACGTGACGGCCATTGATGCGGAATTCAAAGTGCAAGTGCGGACCAGTGGCCCAACCCGTTGAACCCACAGCACCCACGGTGTCGCCTTGTTTGATGCTTTGACCTTTGCGCACATTGATGCGGCTTAAGTGCGCATAAACAGTGCTTTGACGGCCGTTGTGTTGCACGGTGACCATGTTGCCAAAGCCACCGGAGAAACCACTTTCAACCACCACACCATCGGCCACCGAAATGACGGGGGCGCCTGTAGGGGCTGCGTAGTCCACGCCCATGTGCGCACGCTGTGTGTGAAAGATGGGATGTTCACGCATGCCAAAGCCGCTGGTGCGACGTGAGTAAGGCATGGGAGAGGCCAAAAACGCACGGCGCAGGCTGTCGCCTTTGAGTGTGTAGTAAGCCCCTTTTTGGCCGGGTTCTTGGAACCAAACGGCGTTGTAGGTTTTTTGATCGTTGGTGATTTCGGCGCTGAGCAAACGGCCTGCACGCAGGGGTTCGCCTTCGGCTTCAAGGGTTTCGTACACCACAGAGAACACGGCGCCTTTGCGCAGTGCGCGGTGGAAGTCAATTTGGCCAGAGAACACATCGGCCAATTGGCGTGTGACGGTGTCGGGCAAACGGGCTTCGTCGGAGGCTTCGTACAAAGAGGAGTTGACTGTGCCACCGGCCATGCGAACGCTGGCAGTCAGCGGTGAGGTGTCTGTGCGGACGCTGAATTTGTTGTCGGCGCCGCGCGTGATGACCATGCGCTGGAATTGAGAATCGGTGTCGTTTTTGAGCCAGCGTGTGGTGAGCGTGAGCAACTGTTGTTGTTCGTTGGCTTCTACGGAGACGTTGCGGCCCGAGCGGTTGAGCAAGGCTTGGCGTACTTCGGGTGTTTGGCGAATGTAAGCGGCGGCTGCTGAATCGACCAAACCTAAGCGGCGCAACAGACTGTCGGCGGTGTCGGAGCCACGGGTAATGTCGTTGCGGTACAGCTTGAGGGTTTGCTGCTCGAGGAGGGCGACTTGGGATTCCAAGTTGGGTGTGTCGAGTGATTCAACCAGTGTGCGAACGGGCAGATTGGAAGCATCTGGCCCCAGATTGGCAACCGCAAACGCGCCACCGCCACCGCCCAGTAACACTGCGGCAACCACGGTGGTGACGTGTTTGGGATGACGTGCAACGAAGCCTTGCAGCGCGAGGCTGTAGGCTTTGCCATGGGTCATCAATGTGTTGAAAAAATTCATTCGTTCTGGAATAGCAAGGTCAGCCCTTAAAATAGGGCAAACAATTCCACCGATTCTAACGCCAAAGCGGCTAGGTGCATACTGGAAAACCCTATGAATTCACCCGTTTCGACCCAATTCCCCGTGACAGATGCT
Source organism: uncultured Limnohabitans sp. (assembly GCA_937928195.1). Lineage (GTDB taxonomy): Bacteria > Pseudomonadota > Gammaproteobacteria > Burkholderiales > Burkholderiaceae_C > Limnohabitans_A. The sequence goes on along the minus strand of CALEYZ010000126.1, from coordinate 8,312 downwards.
GTCAAAGAGGCTTTGGCCGTCACCTTGCGAGGCTGTGAAGAGCTGATTCCCCAAGAAGACTGGGTCAAAAAACTGGCCAAGTCCGAGGCGACCGGCGTGCCATTGCGCATCAAATTGGGCTTAGACCCGACGGCCCCCGACATTCACGTGGGCCATACCGTGGTGCTGAACAAAATGCGCCAGTTGCAGAATTTGGGTCACCAGGTGATCTTCTTAATTGGCGACTTCACCAGCCTGATTGGCGACCCCTCGGGTCGCAACTCCACACGCCCGCCGTTGACGCCAGAACAAATCAAGGCCAATGCCGAAACGTACTACCGCCAAGCCAGCTTGGTGCTCGACCCCAGCAAAACCGAAATTCGCTACAACAGCGAATGGAGTTTGCCGCTGGGTGCCATGGGCATGATTCAGTTGGCCGCCAAGTACACGGTGGCGCGCATGATGGAGCGCAACGATTTTCATGACCGCTTTAAAGCAGGTACGCCCATCAGCGTGCACGAGTTTTTGTACCCGCTGATGCAGGGCTATGACTCGGTGGCTTTGAGGTCCGACTTGGAGTTGGGCGGTACCGACCAAAAGTTCAACTTGCTGATGGGCCGCCATTTACAGACCGAGTACGGCCAAGAACCGCAATGCATTTTGACCATGCCATTGCTGGAAGGTTTGGATGGCGTGGACAAAATGTCCAAGTCCAAAAACAACTACATCGGCATCAGCGAAGAACCCAACACCATGTTTGCCAAGGTGTTGTCGATCTCTGACGTGCTGATGTGGCGCTGGTACACCTTGTTGTCTTTCAAATCCATGGCCGACATTGAGGCTTTGAAGAAACAAGTGGCGGAGGGCTTGAACCCTAAAGAGGCCAAGGTGGCCTTGGCCAAAGAAATCACCTCGCGCTTCCATGGTGCGGCCGCGGCCGATGCAGCCGAGCAAGACTTCATCAACCGCAGCAAGGGCGGCGTGCCCGATGAAATTCCCGAAGTCAATTTGAGTGGTGCGCCTTTGGGCATTGGCAATTTGCTCAAGATGGCCGGCTTGGCGCCTTCGGGCTCTGAGGCCAATCGTTTGATCGACGGTGGCGGTGTGCGTGTGGACTCTTCCGTGGTCAGCGACAAGGGCTTGAAGTTGGAAGCAGGGACCTATGTGGTCCAGGTTGGCAAGCGTAAATTTGCACGTGTACATTTAAGCGCATGATTGCAAAACTTCCTGCTTGGTCACCCCGTACGTTGCTATGGGCTTCAGTGGTGGTGGCCATCATCACCATCACACTCAAAACTTTGGCGTGGTGGCTGACCGATTCCGTGGGCTTGTTGTCAGATGCCATGGAGTCGTTTGTGAATTTGGCCAGTGCCATCTTCGGTTTGATGATGGTGACGGTGGCGGCCCAACCGGCCGATGAAGAACACCCCTATGGCCATCACAAGGCCGAGTATTTTTCGTCTGGCTTTGAAGGCATTTTGATCATTGTGGCTGCCATGGGCATCATTTGGGCTGCCAGCCATCGCATCTTTGATCCCCAACCCATTGAACAAGTGGGATGGGGTTTGGCGTTGTCGGTGGGCAGCTCGGCTTTGAATGGTTTGTTGGCATGGGTGATGTTTGGCGCAGCCAAAACGCATCGCTCGATTGCACTGGAAGCCGATGCCAAGCATTTGGTCACCGACGTCTGGACCTCCGTGGGTGTGGTCATTGGCATTGCTTTGGTGAGCGTTACGGGGTGGTTGTGGTTGGATGCCCTGGTGGCCATTGGTGTGGCGTTGAATATTTTGAAAGAGGGCTTTGAACTCATTTGGCGTTCGTCGCAAGGTTTGATGGACGAGGCGGTGGAGCCTGAAGTGATTGCGCAAATCAAAGAAACATTGGCAGGCTTTGAGCACCAGCGTGATGAGGTGTCGATCATTCGCTTTGATCACGTGACCACGCGCAAAGCAGGCCAACGCCGCTTTGTGGACATGCACATGCACATGCCAGCTTCTTGGACCTTGGGCCGTGCAGCCGCTTTGCGCGCCAGTGTGGAGCAAGCGTTGATGAGCGATGTGCCCGGTTTGCGCGCCACCATCCAGTTGCTGCCCTCAGACGTCGAGGCGCATTTCGATTCAGAAAGAGATTTGCTGTGATCGGTGTGGCGCAACGCGTGCTTGAAGCACGTGTGGTGGTGGAAGGGCAAGTGATTGGCCAAATTCAGAAGGGTTTGTTGTTGCTCTTGTGCGCCGAGCAAGGTGACACCACTGTGAATGCAGACAAAATGCTGAGCAAACTCTTGAAGTTGCGCATTTTCAGCGATGAGGCAGGCAAGATGAACCGCTCACTTCAAGATTTGGATGGCAATGGCTTGCAAGGTGGTTTGCTGGTGGTGAGTCAATTTACGCTGGCCGCCGAACTAAGCGGTGGCAATCGCCCTAGCTTTACGCGTGCTGCTTCTCCTGCCGAGGGTCAACGCCTGTACGACTACTTCGTCGCCCAAGCCCGTGAGGCGCATCCCATTGTGCAAACCGGCCAGTTTGCGGCTGACATGAAAGTGCATTTGGTCAATGACGGCCCTGTGACCATTCCATTGCAAATGTAATTGGGTTGAGTTTTTCCCTGCTGAGCAACTGCCGCTGATAATCGACGTATGAACGAAAACAAAAATGATTTTGCGAAGCTGAGTTTGTCAGCTTCGATGTTGGGTAATTTAGAGCAGTTGGGCTATTTGCAGATGACGGCCATTCAGGCCGCCAGTTTGCCTGTCACCCTGGCGGGCAAAGATTTGATTGCGCAGGCCAGCACAGGCAGCGGCAAGACGGCGGCGTTTGGCATTCCTTTGGTTGAAAAAATTCTGCCTGCAGACTTTGCAGTGCAGGCCATGATTTTGTGCCCAACACGCGAGTTGGCCGATCAGGTGAGTCAAGAGATTCGACGCTTGGCGCGCGCTGTAGGCAACGTGAAAGTGGTTACTTTGTGCGGTGGTGTGGCGTTGCGCGGCCAGGTGCTGAGCTTGGAACATGGCGCGCATGTGGTGGTGGGTACGCCCGGCCGCATCATGGACCATTTGGAGCGCGGCTCCTTGAAGCTCAAGGGGCTTAAAACCTTGGTGCTCGACGAAGCCGATCGCATGCTCGACATGGGCTTCTTTGATGACATTGCCACCGTGGCCAGACAGTGTCCGCAGAACCGTCAAACTTTGTTGTTCTCTGCCACGTACCCTGAAGGCATTGCCAAGTTGGCCACGCAGTTCATGAAAGAGCCGCAAACGGTGAAGGTGGAAACACAGCACAGTGCCAACAAGATCAAGCAAATTTTTGTGCAGGTGAAAGAGTCTGAGCGTTTGCACGCGGTGTCGATGGTGTTGAACCATTTCCGTCCTACCTCCACGCTGGCCTTTTGCAACACCAAAGCGCAGTGCCGCGATTTGGTGGCGGTGTTGCAAGCGCAAGGTTTTAGCGCGCTGGCGCTATATGGGGAATTAGAGCAACGTGAGCGCGACCAAGTGCTGATTCAATTTGCCAACCGCAGTTGTTCTGTGTTGGTGGCCACCGATGTGGCGGCGCGCGGCTTGGATGTGGCGCAATTGGAGGCAGTGATCAACGTCGATGTCACGCCCGATGCCGAAGTGCACATTCACCGAATTGGCCGCACGGGCCGCGCCGATGCAGAAGGCTTGGCTGTGAGTTTGGCCAGCATGGACGAGATGGGCTATGTGGGCAAGATTGAAGTGTTGCAAGGCCGTGAGTCCAGTTGGCAAGAACTGAGCACGTTCACGCCCGCAGGCAAAGACATGCTGGTACCCGCCATGGCCACCTTGCAAATTGTGGGTGGCCGCAAAGAAAAAATTCGCGCAGGCGATGTGTTGGGCGCACTCACGGGCGAAGCGGGTTACACGCGCGAGCAAGTGGGCAAGATCAATGTGAACGAATACTCCACTTATGTGGCCGTGGCCCGCGACATTGCACGTGAGGCCGTTGCCAAATTGTCGCGCGGCAAAGTGAAGGGCAAGTCAGTGAAAGTGCGTTTGCTGGAAGATGCCTCTGGTATTGAAAGCGACTAAGTGCATGCTGTCATGACGATATGAGCGCCTCTCTGACGCTCAATGTATGACCATGAATCAAGGGCTAGAAGCATCATGGCTAGATGCACTTTACATGCGACCCGAATAAAAGCCGTGCAAATTATTTCAAACATGGCATAGTGCTTGAATTCGCTCAATATCGTGATTGGACGAATGAAGTAGTTTGGCAGGATGTTCGCTACAACTACAACGAGGTCCGCATGAGCGGCTTGGTACCTTTGGAAGGCAAAATTTACGCAGTGGTATATGTTTTGCGTGCTGAATCTACCCGAATGATCAGTTTGCGAAAAGCAAACAACCGAGAGATGAAGCTATATGAAAAAGAACACTCAAAGCCCAGCACCTAGAAAATATGAATTGCTGTCTGATGAAGAAGACAAAGCTATCACATTGGCTGCGCTGAGTGATCCAGACAATCAGCCTTGGACTGATGAAGATTTTGCAAAAATCAAAAAATTCTACAGATATGGCGATGAAATGCCGAAAGCTTCAGATCATCCATTGAAGTAAATCAGGCGCTTCTAATTCAGTACGGGTTCTTAAACCCCAACTTCCGCATGATCTCAATTTCATGCGCCTCCATAGCCTCGGCATCGGCTTCGCTGGTTTCATGATCCCAGCCTTGCGCATGCAGAGTGCCATGCACCAGCAAATGCGCATAGTGCGCCTGCAATGTTTTGCCTTGCTCGCGAGCTTCCTTGGCCACCACCGGCGCACACAACACCAGGTCTGCCATTACCACGGGTGATTGCATGTAATCAAATGTCAGCACATTGGTGGCGTAATCTTTTTTGCGAAACTCTCGGTTCAAACGCTGGCCTTCTTCGGCATCGACAATGCGCACCGTTATTTCGCCATCAGCAGCCAAGCTGTGTCGAATCCAGCGAGCCACTTTGTGACGAGGCAATGCGGCACGATGGCGCGCAGCGTAGGGGATGTCGCCAAATTGCAAGGACAGGTTAAGCGTGGAAAGTGCCATGTAGAGAAATGCGATGTTGAATTAAGTGAGTGTAAAAATTTGGCAAAGCGAGCACATTAAGCGTCAATCGATCGACTGCGCACCGTGGTTCTTTGCGCATCGTAAGCATCCACAATGCGCGCCACCAAAGGATGGCGCACCACGTCTGCGCTAGAAAAGCGAGTCATGGCAATGCCCTTCACGCGCCTTAAGACGCGCTCGGCATCGATCAAACCACTGAGCTGCCCTTTGGGCAAATCGATTTGACTCACATCACCCGTGACAACCGCCTTGGCACCAAAGCCAATGCGGGTTAGGAACATTTTCATTTGCTCTGGCGTGGTGTTTTGTGCCTCGTCCAAAATCACAAAAGCGTTGTTCAGCGTGCGTCCTCGCATGAAGGCCAAAGGCGCAATTTCAATGGCGTTGCGCTCAAAGGCTTTTTGCACTTTGTCGTAGCCCATGAGGTCGTAAAGCGCGTCGTACAAAGGACGCAAATACGGGTCCACCTTTTGCGACAAATCACCTGGCAAGAAGCCCAATCGTTCTCCTGCTTCCACCGCAGGGCGGGTTAGCACAATGCGCTGCACACTGGCGCGCTCAAGGGCGTCGACAGCGCTGGCCACGGCCAAATAGGTTTTGCCTGTACCCGCAGGGCCAATGCCAAACGTGATGTCGTGCGTGGCAATGTTGTCCATGTACAAAGCTTGCACAGGGGTGCGGGCTTTGAGGTCGGCCCGGCGTGTTTGCAAAGTGGGGGCATCGGGGTTGTTGGCCACTTCGGGGTCGCCGGCCATCATGAGTTGCAGGGAATCTTCTTTGATGGGCCGATCGGCCAATTCGTAAAGCGCCTGCAACAGCTCCAGCGCCTGGTTGGCCTTGGCCTTCGGGCCATCAATCTTGAACTGTTCGTGTCGGTGCGCAATTTTGACCTGCAAACCCGCCTCAATGGTGCGCAAATGCGCGTCCATGGGGCCGCAAAGATGCGTCATGCGGGTATTGTTGTGCGGCGTGAAGTTGTGTCTGACAATCAAGCTGATAATCCTCAGTGGAAAATAGACATCCGTGCCAGGGGCAGAATGTCTGACCCCCTAATGATAGGCACTTATCTGATGAAGAAGAACGGCACGCCATGATTGGTCAGTTAACAGGCACTTTGATCGACAAAAACCCACCCGAGGTGATGGTGGACTGCCATGGCGTGGGCTACGAAGTGAGTGTGCCCATGAGCACCTTTTACAACCTGCCTGCCTTGGGTGAGAAGGTCAAGCTGCTCACGCATTTTGTGGTGCGGGAAGATGCGCAACTGCTGTACGGCTTTGCCACAACAGAAGAGCGCGCGGCTTTCCGGCAGTTGATCAAAATTTCGGGCGTGGGTCCGCGCACCGCGCTCAGCGTGCTGTCGGGTATGGGTGTGGCCGATTTGGCACAGGCCATCACGCAACAAGAGGCAGGCCGTTTGGTGAAAGTGCCGGGCATTGGCAAGAAAACCGCCGAGCGTTTGCTGCTGGAACTCAAAGGCAAATTGGGCGCCGACTTGCTCACCACGGGCAGTGCATCGCACGATCACGCCAGTGACATTTTGCAAGCCTTGGTGGCTTTGGGCTACAGTGACAAGGAAGCTGCTTTGGCCTTGAAATCTCTGCCCCCCGATGTGGGCGTCAGCGATGGCATCAAAATGGCACTCAAGGCCTTGGCCAAATAAACTGACACCATGAGCATTCAAACCGACGATTTTGGAACACCGCCGCCGCCGCCCGCGCGCATGGTGGACGCCACGCCCGAAACACCTCAAGAAGAAGCCATTGAGCGCGCTTTGCGCCCCAAGTTGCTGGACGACTATGTGGGCCAAGCCAAGGTGCGTGAGCAACTGGAGATTTTCATTGGTGCCGCCAAAATGCGCGGCGAACCTCTAGACCACGTGCTGCTGTTCGGCCCACCCGGTTTGGGCAAGACCACCTTGAGCCACATCATTGCGGCCGAACTGGGCGTCAATTTGCGCCAAACCAGTGGCCCCGTGCTGGAGAAGCCCAAAGACTTGGCCGCCTTGCTGACCAATTTGGAAAAAAACGATGTGCTCTTCATCGATGAGATTCACCGTTTGTCGCCCGTGGTGGAAGAGATTTTGTACCCTGCGCTAGAGGACTACCAAATCGACATCATGATTGGTGAAGGCCCCGCAGCGCGCAGCATCAAACTCGATTTGCAACCTTTCACCTTGGTGGGTGCCACCACCCGCGCAGGCATGCTGACCAACCCCTTGCGTGATCGCTTTGGCATTGTGTCGCGCTTGGAGTTTTACACGCCTGAAGAATTGGCGCGCATTGTGACGCGCAGTGCCAGCTTGCTTAAAGCGCCCATGGATGCCGCGGGTGGCCAAGAAATTGCCAAACGCTCACGCGGTACACCGCGCATTGCCAACCGCTTGCTCCGGCGTGTGCGCGACTATGCCGACGTCAAGGGTGTGGGACACATCACGCACGACATTGCCAAACGTGCTTTGTCCATGCTCGATGTCGATCCCGAAGGCTTCGATTTGATGGACCGCAAATTGTTGGAAGCGGTCATTCACCGATTTGATGGCGGCCCTGTGGGTCTCGACAACATCGCGGCCAGCATTGGCGAAGAACGCGACACCATTGAAGATGTGATCGAGCCTTATTTGATTCAACAGGGTTTCTTGCAGCGCACGCCGCGCGGCCGGATGGCCACGCTTGCTGCCTATCGGCATTTGGGTGTCACGCCGCCCAAGAGTTTCACGCAAGACTGACGCTGCGTCGCTTCAGAATTCATCGCGCGTGGCGTCGTCCAAGTGCGAGGTATCGGCCCATCCCACCAAGGACACACTCTGCGGTGTCCAGAGCAAACGATTGACCGCGGTGTTGGTCAGCGTCCAAGAGCGGGGCGCTTGCAAGTCTTGGCCTGTGGCAATGCGGTACAACAAGTCCATCACACCGCCGTGCGCAAACAGTGCAATGTGTTGCCCTACGTGTTTGGCCGCCAGCTCATCGAGTGTTTGGCGCACGCGCTGTTCCATCACCACCAAAGACTCACCGCCTTGTGGCGGCGTCCACAAAGGATCGCGCTTGCGCCACAGCATCGAGTCTTCAGGCAAGTCGCGTTCAATTTCGGCAAAGGTTTTGCCTTCAAATGCGCCAAATCCGCGTTCTCGCAACCCTGTGTGACTGATGGCCTCGAGGCCTTGCTGCACGGCCACAGCGGTGGCTGTTTGGTGTGCGCGTTTCAAGTCACTGGTGTACACCGCATGCAAGGGGTCTTGCGCGGCCAAGGCTTTGGCCAATTGCG
>CALEYZ010000125.1 GCA_937928195.1 uncultured Limnohabitans sp. | reverse complement strand
CATTTGGGCAAAGGCCGCTTTAAGGCCTATTCTGCGGGCAGCAGTCCGAGAGAAAATCAAAAGCCCAATCCGATTGCCATTGAAACTTTGCGCAAAGCAGGCCTATCGGTTGAAGGCTTGAGCAGCAAAAGCTGGGATGTGTTTGCGCAACCCGACGCGCCCCAAATGGACTTGGTGATTACAGTGTGCGACAACGCCGCTGGTGAAGTTTGTCCTTATTGGCCAGGTCAGCCTGCCACTGCGCATTGGGGCTACGCAGATCCATCGGAAGTGCAGGGAGACGATGTTCAAAAACATGAAGCCTTTTTGCAAACACTGCACCTGATTCGCAAGCGTTTGGAAATATTTGTGAACTTGCCTTTGAGCAGTTTGACGCGATTGTCGATTGAGAAGACTGCACGCGACTTGGCTGAAGATTGAAGATTTTTAAAATGACACAAGATAAAAAAGTTGCGCCGATGAGCGTCTTTGAGCGCTATCTGACGGTTTGGGTTTTTCTGTGCATCGTTGCAGGCATTGCATTGGGGCAGTTTTTTCCCAACGTGTTTCAAGCCGTTGGACGCATGGAAATTGCCCAAGTCAATTTGCCTGTTGGTCTGTTGATTTGGATCATGATCATTCCCATGCTGGTGAAGGTGGACTTCGGTGCTTTGCATGAGGTGCGTCAGCATGTCAAAGGCATTGGCGTGACCTTGTTTGTGAACTGGTTGGTGAAGCCGTTTTCAATGGCTTTGTTGGGCTGGTTTTTCATTCGCCATTTGTTTGCACCCTTGTTGCCGCCAGATCAAATTGACAGTTACATTGCTGGCTTGATTTTGTTGGCTGCCGCACCCTGCACGGCCATGGTGTTTGTGTGGAGCCGACTGACGGGGGGAGATCCTTTGTTCACGTTGTCGCAAGTCGCACTCAATGACAGCATCATGGTGATTGCGTTTGCACCTTTGGTGGCATTCTTGTTGGGTTTGTCTGCCATCACTGTTCCGTGGGACACACTGCTCACCTCGGTGGTGCTTTACATCATCATTCCCGTGATCATTGCCCAGTACTTGCGCAAGATCTTGTTGGGCAGAGGCGAGCAGGCCTTTGACGATGCCATGGCAAAAATTGGCCCTTGGTCAATCACGGCTTTGCTGGCCACCTTGGTGTTGTTGTTTGCTTTTCAAGGCGAAGCCATTTTGAAACAACCCATGGTGATTGGCTTGTTGGCCGTGCCCATCCTCATTCAGGTATTTTTTAACGCTGCACTTGCATATTGGCTCAATCGCGCTGTGGGGGAGAAGCACAACATCGCATGTCCTTCCGCACTCATTGGCGCTTCCAATTTCTTTGAGTTGGCTGTGGCGGCTGCCATCAGTCTGTTTGGTTTTCACTCAGGCGCCGCACTGGCCACAGTGGTTGGTGTTTTGATTGAAGTGCCCGTGATGCTGTTGGTGGTGTACATCGTCAACAACTCTCAAACTTGGTATGAGCGGAGCGACGCCTGATTCAAACGTTGATCATGTGGGTGGCCAACTCACTGAACTGTTGAATCAGTGCATTGCGGAACGGGACGTCTTCAACTTGTTCGGTGAGTGCTTGCGTCATGCACAGCATCCACGCATCACGTTCTTGCTGACCAATTGCGTAAGGGGCATGCCGCATGCGCAGGCGAGGGTGCCCCTTTTTAGCGATGTACAGATTGGGGCCACCCAACCACCCCGACAAGTAGTCGAACAGCATGGCTTCACTTCCAGCCAAGCTTTCAGGATGCAACTGTCGAACACCATGCGCTTCGGGCAAGTGGTCCATGAGCTCGTAAAACCGATGCACTAAATTTTTGACGGCATCTTCACCGCCAATCAGTTCATAAGGCGTCGCAGTTGGTGTTGGTGTGTTCATAAGTTTGAAATTAATGGTGATCTGACCCCCATTGATTTATTCCATCTTGGCGCCAGACTTCACAATGACTTGCTCCCACTTGTCAATTTCTGTTTTGACAAACGCACGAAACTCTTCAGGGGTATTGCCGACAGGCTCAGCGCCTTGCGCTTCCATTTTGTCTTTGATGTCCTGTGACTGCAGCGCTTTCATCGACGCGTTATAGAGTGCCGCAACAATGTGGGGGGGTGTTTTGGCCGGTGCAAACAAGCCGTTCCAACTGGAGACTTCAAAGTCTGGCAAGCCAGCTTCCGCCATGGTGGGCACGTTGGGCATTGTGCCCATGCGTTTTTTGCTGGCCACGGCAATCACGTTGAGCTTGCCACTTTTCAAATGGGGAATGGCCGACAGGGCGGTTTGAAAACTCATTTGAACTTGGCCACCCAACAGGTCGGCCACGGCTGGTGCCGCGCCTTTGTAGGGCACATGAATCAAATCGATGTTGGCGCGCATTTTGAGAAGCTCACCTGCCAAGTGAGGCGAGCCACCGTTGCCGCTTGAAGAAAAAGCGTACTTGCCTGGATTCTGCTTTGCCACCGCAATGAACTCTTTGAGGTTTTTGGCGGGCACTGACGGGTGCAAGGTCAACACAGATGGGGCGGTCATGAATTGCGTGATGTGAACAAAGTCACGCAGGGTGTCGTAGCCCATGTTTTTGTAGGCGGTCATGTTGGTGGCATTGGCAATGGTGCCCAGCAGCAAGGTGTAGCCATCAGGCGCGCTGCGCGCTACAAACTCTGAGGCGATGTTGCTGCTGGCACCTGCGCGGTTTTCCACGATCACAGGTTGACCTAAAGTCTCTTGCATCTTGATGGCAATGCTTCTGGCCACGATGTCGGTTGCACCGCCGGGTGCATAACCCACCAGAAGTCGAATGGGTTTAACGGGGTAAGCATGATCTTGCGCGTGGCTGGTGAATGTCACCAGCGTCAGAACGGCTGCCATAAGTCGACGCATAAATACCTCGTTCAATCATTGTGTACAAAGTCGGAGTGTAGAGACACTTTCTGAATGCAGCGTGGTCTGAGGCATTGGTGTTGTCCCTAGTGGGAAATTTTCTCAAGGTTTCTTCAGTAAGATGTAATCGCATTTGCAGTGTTCCGCTTCGCATTGGAGTCCGCGCCATGAGCTCATTCATTCCACCCCATCTCGAAAAACCGCGTGCGTGGTTGCCGCAAGAACTTGCGCGAGATGCCTCTTGGATTCATCACCTGAGTCGAGAGGCCATCGTGGAATTAGACGAGGCCCTGCAGCACGCCAAAGCCACGGGTAAACCTTGGCTTGAAATGACAGCCAATGATTTCCCCTTAAAGCGGCATGCCAAGCAAGCCATTGATGACGCGTTTGCCAAGACCCAGACAGCCTATGGCATGTGTTTGCTCAAAGGGTTTCCCGTCGACCGTTGGTCGGTAGAGGAGGCAAGATTGGCGCATTGGGGCATTGGCCTGAATGTGGGCGTGGCCAGAACCCAAAACATTGCCAGCCAGGTTATGAACGATGTGCGTGATGAAGGCGGCAGTTACAAAGTCAAAAATGGCCGCGGCTACAACACCAATGCTGGCTTGGACTTTCATGTGGACTCATGTGATGTGGTGGCCTTGTTGTGTTTGCAAACAGCCAAGTCAGGCGGCACCAGCAAAGTCACCAGCTCCATGGCGGTGGTGGATGAAGTTAAGCGCTTGCGCCCAGATTTAATTCCGGTGATGCAGCAGCCTTTTTATTACAGCTATCAAGGCACCAATGACGCGACACAACCGCCTTTTTACAAATGCCCCATACTGGGCGACGATCCAGAATTTTTCTCATTGCGTGCCAATCGAAAAAATGTCACCGCTGCGCAACGCGATTTTCCTGAGGTGCCGCGCTTAACTTCAGAGCAAATTGAGTTGCTCGATCTATTGGACGAGTTGCTGCCTGACGACAAGTTTTGCTATTCCATGCAGCTAGACCGAGGGGACATGCAGTTGTTGAACAACTATGTGGTGATTCATTCCCGCACCAACTTTGAAGACCATGAAGAACCAGAGAAGAAACGTCATTTGCTGCGTCTCTGGTTGAGCATTCCACAAGGCCAACGTTTGCCAGCACTCTGGAAAGAGTACTTTGGCGATACAGAGGCGGGTTCTGTGCGGGGGGGTGTCAGAGGCAGCCAAATAACTGAAGCGTTCTTGACCTACGAAAAACGGCAGGCAGCCAATTTGGGCATGAGCTTGCGCCGCAAGGACTGACAGTCGAGAAGTGTGCAAATGACTGCACTCATGAACATTCGAGCTTCATTGTCATGAAATTTATTTTGGACAAATTTTCATCGAACCTGCGTTGGGTTGGCGCTGGGGAGCGTTTTCGATCTGCGCTGGGTGCTGGCCTTGGCGTGGCTTTTTCTGGATGGCTTTGCTACAAGTTGTTTGGTACTTATCACAGCGAGATGTCATGGTTCATTGCGCCAATGGGTGCAACTGCCGTGCTGGTGTTTGTGGTGCATTCAAGTCCATTGGCACAGCCATGGTCGGTGATTGGCGGCAATACGGTTTCTGCGCTGGTGGGCATCTTCTGTGTCAGTTTTTTGGGACAATCGCCTTGGGTGGCTGGACTAGCGGTGGCTTTTTCCATCCTTGCCATGTTCACGCTGAGGTGTTTGCATCCTCCAGGCGGTGCGGTGGCTTTGTTGATGGTGCTGGCCAATGTTCAGCACATAGATTACGCGGTTTCACCCGTCTTGCTGTGCTCTAGTTTGTTGGTGTTGCTGGGGTTTGCTTTTCACAATGCCACCGGAAAAAGTTACCCGCATCGTGTGCCAGTCACTCCCTTGAGCCAGGAAACTTTGAAGTTAGAAATTGAGGCGGTGCTTCGCAAACACAATGAAGTGCTGGACATCAGTGTGGCGGATTTGCAGGGGGTGGTGGAAGAGGTGAGGCAGTTGCACATCAAGGACAAGCCCGATACACAGTAAGGTCGTGAAAGAATTCGTGCTAGCTTGAAATAATTACGCTTGCGTTGTCCACTCGGGAAATTGGTGCTTGATTTCATCCACAAACGCCAACGTACCAGCAAGGTGTGCCCTTAAGGCCTTTTCTGCTGCTGTGGCATTCTTTTTTTCTAGAGCCTCCACAATGGCTTGATGATCGCTTAAGACCGATTTCGCTTTCCCGCGTTTGGGTAAGTTCAAGCGTCGCAAGCGGTCGATGTGGCCACTTCGTTGCCTGACCAAATCCCACAAAGGCTCAACACCAGCTGCTACATACAGGGTGTGGTGCATGCTTTGGTCAAGCTGTGCCAACAAGCCATGATCTAAGGGCGAGATGGTTCTGGCTTGCAGTTTGAGCAGGTTGCGCAAGTCTTGGATTAATTTCAGATGCGCAGCAGTTGGCAGTTTGCACAGCGTTTTAAGGATTTCAATTTCGATGGATTTTCGAAGAAACTGAACTTGCATGGCCGCGGTGATGTCGATGCGGCTCACCACGGTGGCATGCTGCGCAAAGATGTCCACCAAGCCTTCGTCAGCCAACTTTTGAAGCGCATCACGGATGGGTGTTTGACTGACACCAAAGTGGGTTGCGAGAAGCGGGCGCGAGAGCACATCGCCAGGTGCAAGGGTAACGGCAATGATTTGCTCTCTCAAAATCTCAAAGACCTGAGGCGCAGTTTGACGTGTTCGTTGCAGTTTGGCTTGTGGGAGTGTCTTGATTAGACTCATTGGCAGTTTCCTAGGGATTACGCTAGGAGGGATTGGTCATGTAGCTAATATATTAGTACTTCAGTCAAAAGTTTACAAGCTGCTCACCA
>CALEYZ010000124.1 GCA_937928195.1 uncultured Limnohabitans sp. | reverse complement strand
TACCGATCAAGCCCATCAACAGGCCCAACACGATCATGGCAATCGCTTTGAGCAACGAGCCCGAAGCCAACACCACCGCACCCACCAAGCCCAAGATCATGAGCGAGAAGTATTCAGCAGGGCCGAATTTGAAGGCGAGTTCTGTCAAAGGAGGCGCAAACGCTGCCAAGATCAAAGTACCCACAGAGCCCGCAAAGAACGAACCCAAACCAGCAGCCGCCAACGCGGGGCCTGCACGGCCTTTGCGCGCCATTTGGTAGCCGTCGATGGTGGTCACCACCGAAGACGATTCACCAGGCAAGTTGACCAAAATCGCAGTGGTTGAACCACCGTATTGGGCGCCGTAGTAAATACCGGCCAACATGATCAAAGCCGCAATGGGGGGCAATGCATAGGTGGCGGGCAAGAGCATGGCAATGGTTGCCACGGGGCCAATGCCAGGCAACACACCAATCAGGGTGCCCAGCAAACAGCCGATGAAAGCGTAAATCAGGTTTTGGAAGGTGAATGCAACACCAAAACCCATCGCCAAGTTATTGAACAAGTCCATTGATTACTCCTTAGCCGCTAATGAAAGTTGGCCACACTGGGAACTGCAATTTGAGCAGCATGATGAAGGCCGCGTAGCTCATCACCGACAAGATGGCACTCAACACGATGGTTTCTTTGAACACAAACTCATCGCCGGCCATGCTGACCACAATGGTGGTGCCAAAAATAGCAGCGATCAAACCCATGGCGGGCAAACCAATGCTGGGCAAACCACCCAACAACACACCGAACAACAAGTTGCCGGCAATGATGAAGAACAAAGGCTTCCATGCCCATTTGCCCACGGGCTCGCCATCAGGGGTTTCAACCACCAATGACTTGAACAAAATCACAGCACCTAACAGCGCCAAGATCACGCCCAACAGAAGTGGGAAGTAGCCAGGGCCCATGCGGGCACCGGTACCGACGGTATAACTTGTTGCTCCGTACGCGAATGAGGCACCGACAACGGTGAACATCAGGCCGGAGAAAAAGTCTTTTTGACTTTTGATTTTCACAGGGACACTCCTCCAAAAAGTTTGGGATGGCGGGATTCTGTCCCCATTCCATCCCCAAGTTCATGTGGATTTCACCTACAAAGAGGCAATGAAAGCCCAGAATAATTTGGGTAAACCCTAGTTTTTAAGCGCTTTTACTTCACCAGGGGCTTGAAGACGCGCAGCCACTTGGTGGCAGGCAAAGCAAATCTGTTTTCAATGGCCTCCGCTTGCGCCAATAAAACATCGCGCTTTGGACGGCTGGCAGTTCGCTGCGCCAAAACCACGGTATTGCCTTCGCGCGTGGGCTTGAACGCCCAAAGAGCGTCTTCACCGAAGGCTTCTGCCATTTTGGCCAAGCTTTTTTCATAACTGGATGTGCGGCCAAACAAGTTAACCGTCATGGTGCCTTCATCGGTGAGCAGGGCGCGGCAATTTCGATAAAACGCAACAGAGTCGAGAACCGGCGCAGCGGCCTCATGGTCATACAAATCGACATGCAAAATGTCGACCGTGCCCTGCCATTCGTCGCTTTGAATTTCTTGCGCCGCATCCGCAATGATGACGCGCATGCGAGGGCCATCTTCTGGCAGCTTGAACCAGCCTCGGCAAGCGTGCAATACACCTGGATTGAGCTCAATGGCGGTACATGTCCAGCGCAATTTTTTGTAACAAAATTTGGTCAAGCTGGCCGCACCCAGACCCAATTGCATGGCATGCCTGCCCGACACGGATGCGCTCTTTAAAAACAGCAAACCGGCCATCATGCGCTGCACATACTCCAGGTCCAACTCAAAGGGCTCTTTGATGTTCATGGCGCCTTGAATCCAAGGTGTGCCCAAATGCAAATAGCGCGACTCACCGTCCTCTGAGAAATTCACTTCGGGCAGTTCAATGGCTTTGGTTTTTTTAACGGACATAGCGACTTGCAGTTTGAATCAATGGAAGGCGCGGCAAAACGCGCAGGGTGTTGTGCAACGTGGCCGAAGCCACGCCATCGACGGGTAGGCCGCGCAACTGCGCCAAGGCAGCGCCAATTTTCGGCAACTCACACGGTTCATTTCGGCCTTGCGACACACCTTCTGATTGTCGCTGCGATTGGGTTCGGTAAAGCCAATGCGGCGGCATGTCGGGGGCGTCTGTTTCCAGCACGATGGCGGTCAACGGCAAGGTCGTTGCGAGGTGCCGCAATTGCAAAGCTCGCTCGAAGGTCATGGCACCGCCGAAACCCAAGGCAAAACCCATGTCGATGAATTGCTGCGCTTGCTGATCGCTGCCATTGAAGGCATGGGCAATACCGCCCATCACACGGTGTTGTCGCAAACCCTTGAGCAATGCATCGGCTGATTTGCGCACGTGCAAAATCACGGGCAGGTCATAGGCCCGCGCCAGTTTCAATTGGGCATGGTAGAAAAATTCTTGCTTCTCACGCAGCGCCGGTTCGCACAAACTGGGCACCCAGAAATCCAAACCGATTTCACCCAATGCCACCAAAAAAGGATCCGTTGAAAGACCCTCTTCGGTCAAGGCCAATGCAGTTTGAAGCTGTTGTTCTAGCAAATGCAAATCAGCTTCTTGGGCTTGGGGCACGTACAAAGGGTGAATGCCCAAGGCATACGGCTGCCCCGTGCTGCGCGCCAAGTCGGAGAGGGAGGTGAAGTCTTTGGCTTGCACTGCAGGCATGACACATGCGGCCACACCTTGCGCTTGCGCTCGCTGCAAAACGGCCAAGCGATCAAGCGCAAACTCTGGGGCATCCAAGTGGCAATGGCTGTCGATCCATTGCACGGTCATGGCTGCAGCACGCCCCTGTCCAATCGCAAAACGCGACTGCATCGCGCAGCCAATTGCGCGTCGTGTGTGACCACGACAAACGCTGTGCCCTGGCTGTGCGCCGTGCTCAGCATGACATCAAACACGCCTTCTGCAGTGACCCGGTCTAAGTTGCCTGTGGGCTCATCCGCCAATACACAGGCTGGTTGCGTCACCATGGCGCGGGCAATGGCCACACGTTGACGCTCACCGCCCGACAACTCAGCAGGTCGGTGCATGGCTCGGTGATCCAGGCCGACACGCGCCAACCATTTCAGGGCCACTTGCTCGGCCTGCACATGCGAATCACGGCGAATCCACAAAGGCATGGCCACATTTTCAAGGGCCGTGAACTCGGGCAACAGATGGTGAAACTGGTACACAAAACCCAGCAACCGATTTCGCCTTGCGCCTTGCGCCGCAGCCCCCAATTCAGACCAGTCTTGCCCCTGCAACAAAACCTGTCCTTGGGTGGGTTGGTCCAGTCCGCCCATCAAATGCATCAGGGTACTTTTGCCAGAACCCGAGGCACCCACAATGGCCACAGTTTCTCCTGCGGCCACGGTTAAATTGACCGCTTGAAGCACCGACACATTGAGTCCACCTTCACTGAAGCGTTTGCTCAAACCGCGAACGTCTAACACTGCTTGCCCTGGTGCATTACTCATAACGCAAAGCCTCCGCCGGATTGACCTGACTGGCGCGCCAGCTGGGGTACACCGTGGCCACAAAGGACAACAGCAAAGAAATGATCACCACCGGCAAGATGTCGCTCATCTGCGGATCGCTGGGCATGCGGCTGATCAGGTAAATGTCTTTGGGCAAGAAGCTGGCATGGAACACGGCTTCTAACGTGGGCACGATCACATCGATGTTGAAGGCAATCAGCAACCCAAGCAGCATGCCACCCAAGGTGCCGATCACCCCGACCATGGCACCTTGCACCATGAAAATGCCCATGATGCTTTGGGGGCTGGCCCCCAAGGTACGCAAGATGGCAATGTCGGCGCGCTTGTCGGTGACGGTCATGACCAAGGTGCTGACCAAATTGAACGCGGCCACCGCCACGATGAGGGTCAGGATGATGAACATCATGCGTTTTTCAACCTGTACCGCGGCAAACCAAGTGCGGTTTTGTTGTGTCCAATCTCGCACGGCCATGCCCATGGGCAATGCGGGCGCCAGTTCTTTGGCCACGGCGCGCGCTTGGTGCAAATCCTTGATTTTGAGGCGAATGCCCGTGGGGCCTTCTAAGCGAAAAATTTTGCCGGCATCGGCCACATGCAACATGACCAGTGCCGAGTCGTACTCGTAGTGCCCTGAGTTGAACAGGCCCACCACTTGCATTTGTTTGAGTCGGGGCAAAACGCCGGCGGGCGTCACTTGGCCATTGGGGGCGATCAGGGTGACCGGGTCGCCTATGCGCAGGCCCAACTGTCTGGCCAAATCGACGCCCAGCACCACACCAAACTGACCAGGCACCAAGGCATTCACGCCAGGCATGCCTTTGTTGAAACCTTGTGAAGCCACCGACAAGTCCACCACACCAGGCTCTAACGCAGGGTCAATGCCGCGCACCAAAACCCCCTTCATGTCTTCACCCCGGGCCAACAAGGCCTGCGCCGCAATGAAGGGCGCAGCGCCCACCACCTGCGGGTGTGCACGCACTTGATGCAAGGTGCCGGCCAAATCTTCAAGGGCACCGCCATCGGCCGAAATCACCTCGATGTGCGACACCACACTGAGCATGCGATCGCGCACTTCTTTTTGAAAGCCGTTCATGACCGACAGCACAATGACCAAGGCCGCCACCCCCAGGCCAATGCCCAGCATGGACACACCCGAGATGAACGAGATAAATCCGTTGCGACGCGTGGCACGGCCTGCGCGGGTGTAGCGCCAGCCTAAAACCAATTCGTACGGTATTTCCAGTGTCATGCCTTCTTCATTTCTCGCTTGTCTTCACAGACCCGCAACAGGGTGATTGTGTCATCCCTGACAATACGACCATGAACGACGCTTTGCCTTTGCCACCCCAGCACCCCCAGGTGCATTCTGTTGCGCCTGCACATGCCAGCCCACAGCATTGGGTCATTGCCTATGCCAGCAGCCACCACGCGGCCCTCCAACAAGCATTGAACACATTGTATTTGCCTCATTTGGAAAAAGTACTGTCGGCCATGCCCTTCGCCTCAGGGTCGAACTTTGCGCGCGAGACAAGCTCGCCCTTCTTGCCGCATGAAAACGCCCCAGCCTTGTGGGGTCAATCTCCTGTTTGGGGCGATGAAGCCCTCATCACGCCTTGCCATTGGCAAGTGGGCATGAACGAAGTCTTGCTGTTGAATCCAGAAGAATTGAGCCTGAGCGCAGACGAATCACAACAACTCTTGGCGGCGGTGCAGCCTTATTTTGAAGAAGACGGTTTAAGCCTGGCGTACGAAAGTCCGCTGGTCTGGCGCGCCAAAGGCTCACTGCTTCAAGACATGCCCTTTGCGGCTTTGGAAAAAGTGGCGGGTCAACACATCAAAGACTGGTTGCCTCAAGGCCCTCATGCACGCACTTTGCAGCGTTTGCAAAGTGAAATGCAAATGCTGCTGTACCAACATCCCGTCAATGACGTGCGCAGTCAGCAAGGTCGTTGGACCGTCAACGCCTTCTGGGTGCACCGCACACTGGCACAGCTCTATCCAGAAACATCGGCCACGCAGTTTCGTTTGGACCTGCGGGATGCCGCATGCGCAGCCCACCCTGAGCGCTGGTGCCAGCAATGGCAAACCTTGGACGCTTTGATCGGTGAAGCCTTTAAAACGTCACCTTCCCAGTTGGCGTCCCTCACGCTGTGCAGTGAAACCAGCTGGCGTCACTATCGCCCTCGCACCACCTCTTGGCTTCAGAACCTGAAGCGCCTGGTGTCCCCTGTCAAAGTGCAAGCGGAGTTGCGTGCACTCACCGCTGGAGTTTCTGCCCCATGAGTTTGCAAATTTTGACGCGCGATGTGCCACCCCGTAGCGCATGGACGCTTGAGCAAGCAGGTGTTCACCCTTTGCTATCGAGGTTGTTTGCCGCGCGCGGCATTCAAAGTCCGGAAGAACTTGACGATGGCTTGGCCAAGTTGTTGCCTCCCAACACCCTCAAAGGCACCGAAGCCGCAGCCGTTTTGTTGGCCGATGCGATGGCTGCTCAAAAGCGCCTGTGCATCGTGGCCGACTACGACTGCGATGGTGCCACAGCATGTGCTGTCGGTTTGCGCGGTTTGCGCATGCTGGGCTCACAGCAGGTGAGCTACATCGTGCCCGACCGTGTGGTCGATGGCTACGGCCTGACCGCGCCCATTGCCCAGCGCGTTCATCAATCGGGTGCCGATGTGTTGATCACGGTCGACAACGGCATTGCCAGCTTGGAAGGTGTGGCACAGGCCCAAGCTTTGGGTTTGCAAGTGTTGGTCACCGATCACCATTTGCCTGCAGCCACCCTGCCCTCAGCCGAAGTGATCGTGAACCCGAACCAGCCCGGTTGCAGCTTTGAAAGCAAAGCCTTGGCAGGCGTCGGCGTGATGTTTTATGTGTTGCTGGCACTGCGCGCCGAGCTGCGCAAGCGCGGCGTGTTCACGGCCGAAACGCAACCCAAACTGGACGCCTTGTTGCCACTGGTGGCCTTGGGCACTGTGGCCGATGTGGTGAAGCTGGACAACAACAACCGCCGCTTGGTGGCACAAGGCTTGAAGCGCATTCGTGCGGGCCAGATGCCCAGCGGCTTGTTGGCCTTGTTCAAAGCAGCAGGCAGAGATGCGCGTGTGGCCACCACCTTTGACTTTGGTTTTGCACTGGGGCCACGCATCAACTCCGCCGGTCGCTTGTCAGACATGACCTTGGGCATTGAATGCCTGAGCACCGACGATGCGGCACGTGCCGACGAATTGGCGCGTCAACTCGACAGCATCAACCGCGAACGTCGTGACATTGAAGGCGACATGCGCCAACAGGCCATGGAAATCGCTGAATCCTTGATTGACGAAAGTGACGAGCCGCCGCCCGCCATTTGCGTGTTCGATCCGGATTTTCATGAAGGTGTTGTGGGCATTGTGGCCTCGCGCATCAAGGACAAATTTCACCGCCCCTGCTTCGTGTTTGCGGCCAGCAACGCACCGGGCAAAGAACACGAACTCAAAGGTTCTGGCCGCTCTATTCCAGGCTTTCATTTGCGTGATGCGTTGGACCTGATGGCCAAGCAGCACCCTCACCTGTTGTTGCGTTTTGGGGGCCATGCCATGGCCGCGGGCTGCACCATTGAAGAAGAACATTTGGAATTGTTTGAAGCCTGCTTCATGGAAGTGGCGGCGCAACTGCTGTCACCGGCCACACTGCAACGCAAACTGGAAACCGACGGCCCGCTCGAGGCGCAGTACCGCCGCGTTGAGTTTGTCGATGTGATGCACAAAGAAGTTTGGGGCCAAGGCTTTGCGCCGCCCGTGTTCAGCGACGAGGTGGAGGTGATGTCGCAGCGTTTGGTGGGCGAAAAACATTTGGCGCTGAAGCTCAAGCACCAAGGCCAGCCTGTGGATGGCATTTGGTTTGGCCGCATTGAGCCTTTGCCCGCGCGCGTGAGATTGGCTTACCGCTTGGACGTGGACGAATGGCAAGGCCAAAAACGTGTTCGCTTCATGGTTGAAGCGGCCGAACTTTAAAGTGTGGGCGGTGGGCCCAGCACTTCAACGTTTGGCTTGAAGTGCTTTCAATACCGCAGGAGACACCAGGCCTTCAACCTTGCCACCCAGTGTGGCAATTTCGCGCACCAGGGTGCTGCTGATGTGTTGCACCGAGGCACTGGTGTGCATAAAGATGGTGTCAACTTCAGGCGCCAAATGGCGATTCATGCCGGCCATTTGCGTTTCGTAGTCGTAATCTGTGACGGAGCGCAAACCGCGCACAATGACGCGGGCCCCTTGGCTGTGCACAAAATCACATAGCAGTCCGCTGAAAGACACCACTTCGACATTGCCCATGTCTTGGGTCACCTCTTGCGCCAAGGCAAGTCGTTCGTCCAACGTGAACATGGTTTTTTTGTGATGCGCCATGGCCACGGCCACCACCACTTTGTCAAACATTTGGGCAGCGCGATAAACCACGTCCTCATGGCCCAAGGTGATCGGGTCAAAGGTGCCTGAGTAAACGGCTGTGACTGAGCGACTCATGTGAACTCCTGAACAATGCGAGACATTATCCCTCGGTGGGGCGTTGCAGCAAGTGGGCGTGCACAGCACCCGCCTTCATGTACTTCACAGGCAGCAAACCGCACGCTGCCAGCGCTTCGGCCGACCACGCTGCCGGTGCCTCTAGATAAACCCAACCACCCGGCACCACGGCTTGGGCGGAAGCTTGCAGGGCTTTTTCGAAATGCGACCCATCAAATGGCGGGTCTAAAAAAATGACGTCCATGCTGTTGGGTGCGAGGCGTTGCAGTGCCATCATGGCATCGCCCTTTTGCACTTGCACCGCAGTGGCTGCCAAGCGCTTTTGCGTGTCGCCAAGCAAGCCGACCAGTTGGGCATCTTGCTCCAACATGAGCACCGACTTGGCACCCCTTGATGCGGCTTCAAAACCGAGTGCACCCGTACCAGCAAATGCGTCCACACAGCGCCAATCGGTTAAGTCTTGGCCCAACCAATTGAACAGCGTCTCGCGCACACGGTCTGGCGTGGGCCGCAGACCTGGTTTGTCGATGACTTTGATTT
>CALEYZ010000123.1 GCA_937928195.1 uncultured Limnohabitans sp. | reverse complement strand
CATGGAATTTTTCAAAATCCGCAAAGACATTCCCTTCATGAAGCACGCGTTGATCTTCAACGTGATCTCGTTCGTGACTTTCTTGTTGGCCGTGTTCTTTTTGTTCAGCCGCGGTTTGCACTTGTCGGTGGAGTTCACCGGTGGCACCGTGATGGAGGTGAGCTACAGCCAACCTGCAGACTTGACGCAAGTGCGTGGCGTCGTCTCGGGCTTGGGTTACAACGATGTGCAGGTGCAAAACTTTGGCACCGCGCGCGATGTGATGATTCGTTTGCCCGCGCAAAAAGGCGTGAGTTCTGCCCAGCAAAGCGAAACCTTGATGACGGCTTTGAAGGCGCAAAACGCAGAAGCGTCATTGCGCCGCACAGAGTTTGTGGGCCCGCAGGTGGGTGAAGAACTGGCGGCCGATGGCCTGAAGGCTTTGGCCTTTGTGGTGGCCGGCATCATGCTCTATTTGGCAGTGCGCTTTGAGTGGAAATTCTCAGTGGCGGCCATCATTGCCAACTTGCATGACGTGATCATCATTCTGGGTTTCTTTGCCTTCTTCCAGTGGGAGTTCTCATTGGCGGTGTTGGCGGCCGTGTTGGCGGTGTTGGGTTATTCGGTGAACGAGTCGGTGGTGATTTTTGACCGAATTCGCGAGAACTTCCGCCGCTATCGCAAGATGAACACGGTGCAGATCATTGACAACGCCATCACCTCGACCATCAGCCGAACCATCATCACGCACGGTTCTACACAGATCATGGTGCTGTCGATGCTGTTGTTTGGTGGTGAGACTTTGCACTACTTTGCCATGGCCCTGACCATTGGTATTTTGTTTGGCATTTACTCGTCCGTGTTTGTGGCGGCAGCCATTGCCATGTGGTTGGGCATTCAGCGGGAAGACCTGATCAAAGCTGCGCCCAAAAAAGACGAAGACCCAGATGACCCCAACTCTGGCGCCGTGGTTTAACAAGCCTTGAACCCCCTGAGGCAAGCACGCTTCCATCATCGCGTGACTTGCCTGCTGAGTTGTTGGTAAAGGCCGCCGGGCAATCGTCCTAAGGTGCCGGCCAGTTCCATTTGAAACAATTGTGCTTGCAGTTGCGAGGTGGCCAAGCCACTTCGCTGTTGCAACTCGTCCAGTCCGACGGGCGTTTGCCCTAGGTGCGCTGCGAGGCCAGGTTCATTCAAGCGCGTGTTGTTGGCCGATGCCGCATTGTCCAAGGTCGCAGGGGCCGCTTGCGCCAAAGTGTTCACTGGCAAGTCTTTCAACTCTTGCAAAATGTCTTGGGCGCAGTCAACCAACTTGGCGCCCTGCTTGATGAGGTCGTGACAGCCCTTGGCCACCGTGGTGTGGATGGAGCCCGGAATGGCAAACACATCTTTGCCCAGGTCGATGGCTTGCTTGGCTGTGATCAGTGAGCCGGATCGCGTGGCTGCTTCCACCACCAAACACCCTTGTGATAAACCTGCAATGAGGCGGTTGCGTTTGGGAAAGTTGGCGGTGATGGGCGGGGTGTTGAGAGGGTATTCGCTGAGCAACAGGCCTTGCTGTGCAATCTGTTGGGCCAATGTGTGATTTTGATGCGGATAAACACGGTCAAGACCTGTGCCCACCACGGCCACTGTGTGCAGTGGGTTGGTCAAGGTGCCACCTGCCAAAGCACCCTTGTGAGCTGCTGTGTCGATGCCCAATGCCAGACCAGAGACCACCGTCAGACCGGCTTGGGACAAGGCGTACGCAAAGTCGTGAGCGTTCAAACTACCCTGCGGCGTGGGGTTGCGGCTGCCCACAACGGCCACAGCGTGCGGGGCCTGGAAAGCTTGTGGACTGAGTTGTTTCAGATGCTGAGTTTGGCCCAGCGCATACAGCAGCAAAGGCGGGTCGGGTGTGAGTAAGAGGCTGCTGGGGTAGTCGGTATCGGCCAGCGTGAGCAGGCGTTTTTGGATGGGCTGGCTGCCAGTTTGCGTGACTTTGTGTGTTGTCATGCGCGAAGGCACGGGTGTGTTCAACCATTCCCATGTGGTTTCAACCGTGGCGTCCAGTCCCGCTGGCACCGTGCGCAATTGCTGGACGGCGTTAGAGTTGGCCCAGGCTTGGAGCTCGGCAGAGCTGCGTTGGAAAATATTTTCCGGCAAGCCAAAAGCTTTCAGTAGCGCGCGTGCCGTGATGTTGCCAACGCCAGGGGTGAGGCTCAGGCGCAGCCAAGATCGCAGACTTTCAGGTGTAGAAACCATGGCTTTTCCTTCGAAGAGGGTATGAGGCAAAGAGAAGATTGTGAGAAGCTACCGCCGACTTGGGCAAGGCTTCTTTAAATTGGCGAAAATAGAGGTATTGCTGAATCCAAATCACCATGGCACTTTTAAACATCCTTTGCTATCCCGATCCTCGTTTGCACACCGTGGCCAAGCCCGTCACGCAGTTTGATGACGCGCTGCGCACGCTGGTCGCCAACATGATGGAAACCATGTACGACGCCCAAGGCATTGGGCTGGCCGCAACGCAAATCAATGTGCACCAACGTGTGGTGGTGATCGACACCTCCGAAGAGCGCAATCAGCCGCTGGTGTTGATCAACCCCGAAATCACCTGGGCCAGCGAAGAGCGCGTGAAAGGCGAAGAGGGTTGCTTGTCTGTGCCGGGCATTTACGACGGGGTCGAGCGTTCCGTGGCCGTTAAACTCAAGGCCGCTGATGAGCATGGCCAGGTCCGCGAGTTAGAAGCCGATGGCTTGCTGGCAGTTTGCATGCAGCATGAGCTGGACCATTTGATGGGCAAAGTCTTTGTGGAATACCTGTCACCGCTCAAGCGCAATCGCATCAAAACCAAGCTGCTCAAAGCGCAACGCGAAGACGCTTGAATTTTTTAGAAAGTACATCCATGCGCGTGATCTTTGCGGGCACCCCCGAATTTGCCCGCAGCGCATTGGCCGCCTTGCACGCGGCGGGCCATGACATTGTGGGTGTGTTCACCCAGCCCGACAGGCCTGCGGGCCGCGGCATGAAGTTGCAAGCCTCTGCGGTCAAACACTATGCGATTGAACACGGATTGCCTGTGGTGCAACCACACAGCTTGAAGCTGGAGGGCAAGTACCCCGACGAAGCCGCTGCAGCGCAAGCCTTCATTGCGCAAGCGCAAGCCGATGTGATGGTGGTGGCTGCTTACGGCTTGATCTTGCCGGAGTGGGTGCTGGACGCGCCCAAGCACGGTTGCTTGAACATTCATGCATCGCTGTTGCCGCGCTGGCGCGGGGCCGCACCGATTCACCGCGCCATCGAAGCGGGCGATGCGCAAACAGGCGTCACCATCATGCAGATGGACGCGGGGCTGGACACGGGCGACATGTTGCTCGAAGAAACATTGCCAATCTTGGCGCAAGACACCACTGCCACACTGCACGACAAACTGGCGGACATGGGCGCTGCTTTGATCGTGAAAGCACTGACGCAAGTGGGTCAATTCAAACCGGTCAAGCAGCCCACCGAAGGCGTGACCTACGCGCACAAAATTGAAAAAGCCGAAGCGGCCATCGATTGGTCTTTGAGTGCGCAGTTGTTGTCGCAACGTGTGCGGGCCTTCGATCCTTTTCCAGGCATGACCGCACACATGGCCGGTGAACTGGTCAAGGTGTGGCAAGCCCATGTGTTGCAAGCATCACCTGCAAGCGCGCAAAAGGCTGCACCCGGCACTTTGCTGGCTGTAAGCGACGCAGGCTTGCAAGTGGCTTGCGGTGAGGGCGTGTTGTGCCTCACTCAATTGCAAAAGCCAGGTGGCAAACGCCAACCGGTGGCAGATTTCGTTCGACATTTCAAAGGCGCGGTGGGCGATGTTTTTCAAAGCTGAAAATTACCGCCATCCTGCCTTCATGGAAGGTCTGCGTGATTTGGCGCCGCAAGCGCCAGGCGTTGCGGCTTGGGGCTTGATGACGGGTGTGGCCATGGTCAATTCGGGCATGAGCGTGTTGGAGGCCATTGCCATGACGCTCTTTGTGTATGCGGGCAGCTCCCAGTTGGCAGCCTTGCCTTTGATTGTGGCGGGCGCGCCTGTCTGGGTGATTTTGGCCACCGGCTTTTGTGTCAACTTGCGCTTCATGGTGTTCAGCTTGCACCTGCGCCCTTACCTGATGCATTTGCCGCGCCTCGAACGCATGGTGCACGGCTACCTCACCACCGACATCAGCTATGTGCTGTTCACCCGTCGCTTTGCCAAACCCAGTGACGAGCCTGCGGTGCAACTCACGCAAGCCGCTTCGTTGGCGGGCAACACCTTCATTGTGTGGGTGAGTTGGATGGTGGCCAGTTTCTTTGGCATCTTCTTGGCCAACATCATTCCGACGTCTTGGGGCTTGGGCTTTGCGGGCACTTTGTGCTTGGTCGGTATTTTGTGCTCTTTGGCCAGCACACGCATGCGCATTGTTGCAGCCGGTGTGGCGGCGGCAACAGCCATCACGGCCTATCACTTGCCTTTGAAGTTGAACATTGTGTTGGCCATTGGTGTGGCGGTGGTGCTGAGCATGACCCTGGAGCGGTTTCAATCCAAACGCGAAGGACAAACAGCATGAGCTTTTTCGAAGGTACTGACTTGTGGACCTTGGCCGTGATTGTGGGCTTGACCGGCGTGACCATTCTCACGCGCAGTTTCTTTTTCTTCTCGAGTGAAGAATGGGCTTTGCCTGACTGGGCGCAGCGTGGTTTGCAATATGCGCCCATAGCGGCCATGGCGGCGGTGGTGCTGCCCGAAATCTTGATGCAACAAGGTCAGTTTTTGCACACGTGGATGGATGCCCGCTGGATGGGCGCTGCGGTCGGCGCAGCTGTGTATTTCTGGCGGCGCAATGTGCTCTTGACCATTGTGGCGGGCATGTTGGCTTTCCTGCCACTGCATTTGCTGTTGGGTTGGTGAACCCAAATTGTTACGAACGCGGTAGGTAAGTTTGCGCAAGCTTGCCGAACTAAAATTCGATTTGTCCTCCGAGGTCTTGGAAGAACCCCAAGGCCTCTGAAGGTTTCACATTCATTTTCGTCACTCAAGAGAGCTTCCATGAACGTCATTCGTTTTTCCGATTTGTGCCAACAAGGCAAAGTCAAAGGCCAACGTGTTTTCATCCGTGCCGATTTGAATGTGCCGCAAAACGATGCAGGCGACATCACAGAAGACACACGCATTCGTGCATCGGTTCCTTGCATTCAAATGGCCTTGGACGCTGGCGCTGCCGTCATGGTCACCAGCCATTTGGGCCGCCCCACCGAAGGCGAGTTCAAAGCCGAAGATTCATTGGCACCTGTGGCCAAGCGCTTGGCACAGTTGCTGGGCCGTGATGTGGCACTCAAAGCCAATTGGGTGGACGGCGTGGACGTGGCCGCAGGCCAAGTGGTGCTGCTTGAAAACTGCCGTGTGAACAAAGGCGAGAAAAAAAACAACCCCGAGTTGGCGCAAAAAATGGCGGCCCTTTGCGACATCTTTGTGAACGATGCGTTTGGCACGGCACACCGCGCAGAAGGCACCACCTACGGCATCGCCGAGTACGCCAAAGTGGCGTGCGCGGGCCCTTTGCTGGCCGCAGAAATTGACGCCATCACCAAAGCACTGGCGCATCCTGCGCGTCCTTTGGCGGCCATTGTGGCGGGCAGCAAAGTGTCGACCAAGCTCACCATTTTGAAGAGCTTGGCCGACAAGGTCGACCAGCTGATTGTGGGCGGCGGCATTGCCAACACCTTCATGCTGGCCGCTGGTTTGAAAATTGGCAAGAGCTTGGCCGAACCCGATTTGCTGGCAGAAGCCAAAGCGGTGATCGACATCATGAAAGCCCGTGGCGCTGAAGTGCCAATCCCCACGGACGTTGTCACTGCCAAATCTTTTTCAGCCGATGCGGTGGCCACGGTGAAGAAAGCGACGGACGTGGCCGATGACGATTTGATTTTGGACATTGGCCCCGAGACGGCGGCCAAGCTGGCCACGCAACTCAAAGCGGCGGGCACCATTGTGTGGAATGGCCCCGTCGGCGTGTTTGAATTTGACGCGTTTGCAAACGGCACACGCGTCATTGCACAGGCCATTGCCGAATCGAAAGCTTTCAGCATTGCGGGCGGTGGTGACACCTTGGCTGCCATTGCCAAGTACGGCATCGAGAAACAAGTGGGCTACATCTCGACTGGCGGCGGCGCTTTCTTGGAAATGCTGGAAGGCAAGACTTTGCCAGCATTGGAAATTTTGACGAAGCGCGCGCACTAAACGCCGTTTGCCCCAGCCCGCGCAATGCGGTCGGGACCACAAAAAAAGGCCGCTGATGTCAGCGGCCTTTTTGCTTGAGCGGTTTGAGCGGATGCTCGAACGGCTTTAAGTTTTAGCGGGTAAATTGCCGCGAACAGGGCTGGTCATGTGGCCTTGAAAGTCAGTCCAGCATTCACGTGTGAAGTCGTACAACTTGCAAGCCTTGGCTGTTTTGAAATACCAGCGCCATGAGAAAGGCTGCACGATGATGCGGCCGGGCAGCATTTCTTCTAACTTGGCTTGCGCTTGTTTCAGACGGTACAGCGGGATGCTCATGTCCACATGGTGCGCGGTGTGTTCCATGATGTGGTGAACCATGTTGCCAATCTTCATGGGAAAGGTGAGGTGCACGGTGGTCGACACAAAAGGCTGCGCCTTGGTCCATGCAGACTTTTCGTTGTGCCAAGACACGCGTACATGCGTGTGGTGCACATAGACCACAAAACCAATCATGGTGTTCCAAAACAAGAAAGGCACCAACACGCCCATCAGCAGCGTGAGGGCCACAGATTGGCCTGTTGCCACAGCGGCGTAGGCCATGACAGCCACCCAGACAGCGCCAAACACGGTGACCAACAAGCTGTCTTTGAAAAAGATCGGACGGCGTGTGGGCATGTGTGTTTTGTTAGGAAAGAACTCACGCTTCCACCAGATTTCAATGAGGTAATACAAACCCGGTGCCCAGCCACTGCGGTACAAGTATTGCAACAAACGGTCGACAGGGCCGAGCGCTGCAAACTCTTCGGCAGTGAGTGGCGTCCAGACAAAGTCAACGCCCTTCAAGTTGGTGTAGCCGTGGTGCACCACGTTGTGGCCGGTGTCCCACAAGCTGTAAGGGGTGAGCGAGTACAAGAAGGCATAACGGCCAATCCATTTGTTCAACTCACGGTGCGGTGTCAGACTTTGATGGCAAGCATCGTGGCCAATGATGAAAAGGCGGCCAATGACAAAGCCTGCGGCCAAACCGCACAGCAATTTGAGCCAGACAGATTCGAGGGCCACTGTTGCCGCGATCAGGCCCATGAACAATGCGGTGTCAATCAGCAGCAACACAAAGGCGCGCAGCGTAGAGCGTTCAGACAAAGGCAAAAGCCATTGGCGAATGATTTTGCGATGCGGCATGTCTTGATCCAAAGGGATCGGTTGCAAATTTTCAGGTTGAGTCGGTGTAGTCATAAATAAGGCGCGGAAGCAGTGCTTGGCAGCCATCAGAAGAGATACCCCGAGTCTAAACCCAGAGGCTTTTCCTGTGACTGATGTGGGTCAATGAGTCGTCGGAACCGGCGCGTGTGGCAGCGCCACAGGCGATGCGCGAGAAGTGTGAGGAAAACTCCAGCGTCTTCTCGCTTATTCAGCGATTTTGACCTTGCTCAGTGTGAGCTTGTCTGCGAAAAAGCTGCGATTCCCCTATGATCGGCGCTTCATTTGATTTCAATTTACAGAGGCGAAAAGCCCTTTTCTGACATGACCGCACGCAATACGACCGTCGTTGCCGACGCCAACGCCCCTGCCATTACCCAACTGTTGGCCGAATTTGTGGCCACGCATCCCTCCAAGGGCTGGTCTGACGCTGTCGAAGCGCAAGCCCACCGCACCTTTGCCAACTGGGCTGGTTGCGCTGTAGGCCCAAGCACCCATGAAACCATTGAGGCAGCTTTGGGCGCCGTGAAAGAGTTGGCCCCTTCTGCGCAAGCATCTGTTTTGGGCCGTAGCGATCGCGTTGACATGGCCAATGCCGCTTTGCTCAATGGCATTAGCTCGCACACCTTTGACTTTGACGACACCCATTTGAAAACCATCATTCACCCTGCAGGTCCTGTGGCTTCTGCCATCTTGGCCTTGGGCGAGCACCTGGGTTCAACGGGTCGTCAATTGATTGATGCCTTGGTGATTGGCGTGGAAGTGTCTTGCCGCGTGGGCAATGCCGTGTACCCCAATCACTACGACCGCGGCTGGCACATCACCGGCTCCACGGGCATGTTGGGCAGTGCGGCAGCTTGTTCGCGCTTGCTCGGTTTGAATGCCAAGCAAACGCAAATGGCCTTGGGCATTGCAGCCTCGCAACCTGTGGGCCTGCGCGAACAGTTTGGCACCATGACCAAGCCTTTCCATCCCGGTGGCGCCGCTAAAGTGGGCTTGATGTCGGCCTTGATGGCCAAGCACGGTTACACCGCTTCGCCTCGCGCGCTGGAAGCACCACGCGGCTTGATGCAAGTGTTCTCTGACAAAACCGACTGGAAAGAAATCACAGAGAACCTGGGCACGTCTTGGGAAATTGAACTCAATACCTACAAGCCATTTGCTTGCGGCATTGTGATTCACCCCGCCATTGACGCGTGTGTGCAACTGCGTGAGAAGCACAACTTGAAGCCCGAGCAAGTGGCCAAGGTGACTTTGAAGGCACACCCTTTGGTGCAAGAACTCACCGGCAAGAAAACACCGACCGATGGTTTGTTGGCCAAATTCAGTGTGTTCCATTCATGCGCAGTGGCCCTCATTTATGGCCGCGCTGGCGAGCATGAGTATGCCGACGACGTGGTGCGCTCACCTTTGGTGATTGGCGTGCGCGACAAAGTGGAATTGATTGTGGACCGCAGCATTCACGAAGCTTCTGTGGACGTGACCTTGGAAACCACTGACGGCCAAACGCATCACATCTACATTGAGCGCGCCATTGGCAGTTTAGAAAAACCCATGAGCAACGAACAACTCAAGGCCAAGTTTGTTGACCAAAGCGCACCGATCTTGGGTGCGGCTAAAACAGAAGAAGCTTGGAATTTGTGCATGAGCTTGGCAGCCCAAAAAGATTTGAAAGCCTTGCTCAAGAGCTTGACCCAGTAAGCAGGCAAACCCCCAATCCCGATGGTGCAGACCTCGGGATTTTTTTTCGCAAAACGGAGACACACATGAAACGCATTGTTGGTTTGAAAGCGGCTTTGGCATTGTCGATGGCATGCTGGAGCCTGTCCCCTGTGATGGCGCAAAACGCCGCAGCCGGTGCTGCGCCTGCGCCCTATCCTGTTAGCCGTGTGACCTTGGTAACCCATTCCAGTCCAGGTGGTGGCACCGATGTGTTTTTGCGCGATTTGAGCAAGCACTTAAGCGGTGTGATGAAAACCAATTTTGCAGTGGAAAACATTCGCGGCGGCAGTGGTGCCAAAGCGTTGGCACATGTGGCCAAGGCGGCACCTGATGGCGCTACCTTTTATGGCACCACACCGACCTACATTCAAACCACCTTGCTATCAAAACCCAGTGTGGGTTATGACGGTTTGGATCCGATGTTGATCGTCTTCATCGATCCAGAAGTGGTGTTCACCCGTGCCGACTCCCCTTATAAATCTTTGCAAGATGTGATGGCTTTTGCCAAAGCCAATCCTGGCAAGTCACGTTGGGGTGCAGCCAATCCAGCTTCGTTGGAACGAATTGGCATGGAGAAGTTGGCGCGTGCGGCCAATGTCAAAGTACCCATCGTGAGTCACGAGGGCGGTGGTGACATGATGATCGGCGTACTCAATGGCACGTACGACATCGGCATTGGTGAGATGCAAGAGCTGCAAGGACAGTTGGAAGCTGGCAAGGTGCGTTTGTTGGCCACTTTGTCCGAAAAACGTTTGACGGGTTTGCCTCAGTTGCCAACTGCCAAAGAGCAGGGCTATGACGTCGTCATTCGCAAATTCCGTGGCATTGCCAGCCCCAAGGGGGTGCCCGACAGTGTGGCCAAAGCTTGGGAAGATGGCGTGCGCAAAGTGTTGGAGTCACCAGCCTACAAAGCCGAGTACACCAAAGACAATTTGACCCCCATGTTGTTGGGCCGCGAAGCCGCGCGCAAGTTCACTGCCGATGTGGCGGCTGAAACCGCGGCTTCATTCAAAGAGATGGGATTGCTCAAATGAATGACGCATTGGTAGACCGTATCTCTGGCGGACTTGGCATGCTGCTGGCGGCCAGTTACATCGCAACGGCGCAATCGATTGAAGACAGTTTGTTGGCCGATGCCGTCGGTGCTTCTGGTGTGCCCACCGGCGTGGGTGTGGTGCTGTTGATTGCTTCACTGTTTCTGTTTGTGAAGTCTTTCAAATCCAAAGCAAGCATGTTGAATGAGACAGAAGAAGAGCCAAGCGAAGGTGGCAGTCAACATCCGCATGCCATGGCGCTGGGCTTGCTGTTGATTTTGGCGGCCTATGTTTTCTTGTTGCCCATTTTGGGTTACGTCTTGTCGGTTGGCTTGTTGGTCGGTGCCGCCGCATGGTTTGCTGGCGCAAGGCGATACACCTCTTTGGTGTTGTGCGCAGTTTTGGCAGGACCCGTTCTGTGGTTTGTCTTCGATTGGACGTTGGAAATTAGATTGCCCGTCGGCCTGTGGCCTATGTGGTTGGGGAAATAAGCATGGACAGTTTTTTGACAGCGATGTCCAACCTGGCTTCCGGTTGGATCATTTTGTCTGCGTTTGCAGGCGTGTTGTGGGGTATTTTTGGCGGTGCATTGCCAGGTATTTCGCCCTCGATTGCCATGGCCTTGTTGTTGCCGTTTACCGTCGGCATGGAAGCGACCAATGCCTTGGTGCTGCTGGCCAGCGTTTATGTAGGCGCTGAATACGGGGGGTCGATCCCTGCCATTTTGATTCGCACACCGGGCACCAATTCAGCCTCTGCCACAGTCATTGATGGTTACGAAATGGCCAAACAAGGTCGCGCAGGCGAAGCTTTGGGCATCTCTTTGATGTCGGGTTTGGTGGGTGGCTTGTTTGGTTTGCTGGTGCTGGTTTTGTGCACCGAGAGTTTGGCCAAAGTGGCCTTGGCATTTACGCCCGCCGCTTATTTTTCTTTAGGCGTCTTAGGACTGTCTGTGATTGCGGGATTATCGGGCGGCTCTTTGATGCGCGGCTTGATTGCTGCGTGCATCGGCTTGATGATTGCTTTCATCGGCAGTGATCCGGTGTCGGGTGTGCAACGCTTCACCTTTGGTTCTGAAGATTTGTTGGACGGCGTGAAGCCCATCCTGATCATGGTGGGCTTGTTTGCTGTGACAGAAATGCTGGTGCAAATTGGCGAGCCTGCTTGGGCCAATGGTGGCAATGCATCGACCAAACTCAAGTTGCCCAACTGGGCCATGACCAAGCGTCTTTTCAAACCGCAAGCGATTGGCGCAGCCATTGGCACCGTGGAGGGCGTGACGCCTGGCGCGGGTGGCACCATTGCCGCCTTCATGGCGTACTCGGAAGCCAAACGTTGGTCCAAACACCCTGAAGAATTTGGCAAAGGCTCACCGGAAGGTGTGGCTGCACCCGAGTCAGCCAACAATGTGGTGACCGCCACAGCCTTGGTGCCATTGCTCAGCTTGGGCATTCCGGGTTCTAACTCGGCAGCAATTTTGTTGGGCGGTTTTCTGATTCACGGCTTGCAGCCTGGTCCGATGCTGTTTCAAAAGGCACCCGAAGTGGTTTACGGTTTGTACGGCGGTTTGTTCATCGCCAACATCGCCATGCTCTTGATCGGCCTGGTGATCTTGTCGCCTTGCATGTGGTTGGTGAACCGACCCAAGCCTTATTTGATTGCATTCATTTTGGCCTTGGTGATGTCGGGCGTGTTTGCAATTCACCAAAGTATTTTTGAATGCGGCTTGGTGTTAGGCATCGGTGTGTTGGGTTATGTGCTGCGCTTGTTGCGCCTGCCTGTGTTGCCTTTGGTGTTGGGTTTGGTGCTGGGTTATTTGGTGGAGTCCAACTACCGCCGCAGCCTGCTCATCTCTGGTGGAGAGCACAGCATCTTCATCACCGATCCCGTGTCGGCAGGCTTGCTCGGTTTGGCCTTGGTGCTGACCTTGTACACCGCATGGCAAGAATTCACAGACAGAAAACAGGCCAAAGGCTAATCAAATGACAGTTGACAAAAACAAAGCCACGATTGCGGCACAGTTGGCGGCGGGCATCGTTCGCGCACATCCAGAAACAGAAACATTGGGCCAGCAAGTCGGCCAGCGTTTGATCTTGGATGTGGCGGGCATCTGCATTGCGGCGCGTCACGAGACTTATGTCAAAGCCGCGCTCAGTTCGTTTGAACAAGACGGCAATTGCACGGTGTTTGGTTTCTCGCAAAAGTGCGGTGTAGAAGGCGCGGCCTTTGTGAACGGCATTGCGGCGCACGGTGAAGACTTTGACGACACTTACGAAGGCGGTCCTGTGCATGCAGGCGTGGTCATCGTGCCAGCTTTGTTGGCTGCCGCGGAGCGTCACGCTTTGTCGGGCGCGCAATTGCTGCGTGGTGTGGCCATTGGTGTTGAAGTGATGTGCCGTTTGTGTGCTGTGGCGCCCACGCGTGTGCACAAAGCGGGTTTCCACCCCACTGCCATTTTTGGTGTGATGGGTGGTGTTGCGGGTTTGGGGGCAGCGCTCAATTTGACAGAAGAACAGCTGGTCAATGCCTTTGGCATTGCAGGCAGCATGGCGGGCGGCATCATTGAGTATTTGGCCGATGGTTCTTGGACCAAACGCATGCACCCCGGATGGGCTGCGCAATCGGCTTACCGCGCAGTGCGCATGGCACAAGCTGGCTTCAAAGGCCCTGCCACTGTGTTTGAAGGCCACCATGGTTTGTTCCATGGTTTTGCCAACACCACCGATGGCAACTTTGACGCCATGATGAAAGATTTTGGGCAGTCTTGGATTTGGACGACCATTGCATTCAAGCCTTACGCTTGCGGCACCATGGCGCATCCGTTCATTGATTGTGCGCGCTTGATTCGTCAAGATTTGGCCAAGCAAAACGTGGCCTTGAGCGAGATTGATCGCATCGAATGTGACACTGCTGAAGGCATCGTGCATCGCTTGTGGGAGCCCTTGTCACTCAAGCATTCACCGCCCAATGCGTATGCGGCCAAATTCAGCATTCCTTACGCCATCGCGGCCGGCTTGATGTTGGACGATGCAGGTCTAGAGGCCTATACCGAAGACGTGGTGCAAGGTGCCGACATTCGCGCGCTGGCCGCCAAGGTGAGTTACATCGTTGACCCTCAGAACCCTTATCCCAAACAGTTCACCGGCCATGTGCGCGTGCATCTGAAAAACGGCCAAGTGTTAGAGCAGCGCCAGGGCTTCTTCAAAGGCGGTGTGGACCATCCCATGTCCGATGCAGACCTGTTGCAAAAGTTCAAAGCCAATTGCAAATTTGGTGGTTTGGATGCCGAGCAAACGCAAAGTATCTTGTCGCAAGTACAGGGCATGTTCCAAGCCAGCACTGTGTCCTTGAGCAGCTTGGCGGTGAAGTAAGCCCATCGCCTTGAATTGAGCAGTATCGGAAACAAACATGAAAACTCTGAAGCCTGATCAGAAAGTGGCCTTGGTCACGGGGGCGGGTCGTAACATTGGCCGCGCCATTGCGCACACCCTGGCCAAACAAGGTTTTGCTTTGGCCATCAATGTGCGGGCATCTGTCAGTGAAGGTCAAGCGGTGGTCGATGAACTGTTGGCCATGGGCACACCCGCCTTGTTGTGCGTGGCCGATGTCACCGACAGACAGAGCGTTCAACGCATGATGGACTTGATTCAAAGCACCTGGGGCCGTTTGGATGTGGTGGTCAACAATGCCGCCATTCGCCGCGAAGCGCCGATTGAGCAAGTCTCGGTCGAAGATTGGCGCAATACCTTGGCCGTGGTGTTGGATGGTGCGTTTTATTGCAGTCAAGCCGCGCTGCCGATGCTGCGTCAATCGCCCATGGGGGCCGTCATCAACATTGGTGGTTTGACGGCGCACACGGGTGCCATGAACCGCCCGCATGTGGTCACAGCCAAATCAGGTTTGGTGGGATTGAC
>CALEYZ010000122.1 GCA_937928195.1 uncultured Limnohabitans sp. | reverse complement strand
GATGTGTGTTCAGGCCGGTTGCTGGAAGCTTGGTACCGCAATGAGGTGAAGCGACAACCTAAATTGTTGGTGCTTAGCCGAGAAGAATTGATGCGGCACGAGGCTGCAGGCATTACGACGCAGGCTTTTCCCAAAACCATTCGACTGGGGGGCACCGACTGCAATGCCAGTTATTTGCATGAACCGGGTGATGCGCGCGATGGCGTCACGGTCACGGTGCCTTTGTTTGTGCTGAACCAAGTCAGCGAAGAGCGCTGTGAATGGTTGGTGCCAGGTTTGCTGAAAGACAAGATTCATGCCTTGCTGAAAAGTTTGCCGCAAAAGCCCAGGTCTCGGTTTGTGCCTTTGCCTGAATCGGCCGCCAAGCTGGCAGATACTTTGGGTGCCTCTGAAGTATTTGGCACAGGCTCTTTGACCGATGCATTGTTGAAGAAGGTCCGTGATATCACCAGCTTGGATGTGAAGCGCGCAGACTTTAAGTTGGACATGCTCAGCCCGCACTTGTTCATGAACTTGCGCGTGGTGGACGAGCACGGCCGTCAGTTGGGCATGGGGCGCAACTTGGGCGCTCTCAAAGCCGATTGGGGCTCGCAAGCGCGGGGCGCGTTTCAGGCCCTGGCACAGCTCAAGGTGCAGCCCAGTGCCGGACAAGGCGCAACAGCGAATTCAAAGGAAGCGCACCGCCCACAACACCCGTCTGGCACCTCAGGTACTGCTGGCAAATCCAATGTTTTGCCTAGTGCTGCGCCAACGCCCAAAGTGCCTGCGCTTGCACAGCAGCGATACACCACATGGACTTTCGGTGATTTGCCAGAGCTCATGGAGATCAACAAGGGCGGGCAAAGCTTGATAGGTTTTCCAGCTTTGGTGGACTTGAACGATGCAGTGCAAATTGAAGTGTTTGACGAGCCAGAAGTGGCCACACAAAAACACCGGGAAGGTTTGCGCCGTTTGTTTGCCTTGCAGATCAAAGATGCTTTGAAGTATCTGGAAAAGAACATTCCCGATTTGCAAAAGATGGCGGTGGCCTACATGCCCTTGGGCACGGCAGATGAATTGCGTCAGCAAATCATTGAGGTCGCTTTGGACCGTGCCTTTCTCATGGACCCTTTGCCTGCAGATGAGTTCAGTTTCAAGAAACGCATTGACGAGGGACGAGGGCGCTTGACCCTCATTGCCAACGAAGTGGCACGCCTGGCCGGCATCATTCTGGTGGAGTTTGCTGCGGCCACACGCAAAATCAAAGACACCAAAAATGCACCAGAGGCGACAGCAGATTGTGCGCAGCAGTTGCAGCGCTTGATGCCCAAACGTTTCTTGGCGCTCACGCCTTGGACGCAGCTACAGCATTACGCACGTTACTTGAAGGCCATTGTGTTGCGCTTGGACAAATGGCGGGCCGATCCTGCGCGCGATGCCGCCAAGTTATTGGAGTTGAAACCCCAAGAACAACGCTATTGGCGCTTGGTGGCGGAGCGAAAAGGTGCTGTGGATGACCGCATGCTCGAGTTCAGGTGGTTGCTAGAAGAACTTCGCGTCAGTTTCTTTGCACAAGAATTGCGAACGCCACAACCCGTGAGTGTGAAACGCCTTGACAAAGCTTGGGCGCAATTGACGCACTGAGCCTTGTGGGTTTTAAGCTTTCGGCAAAGTCATCAATGGGATGTCTTTGGCCGTTGCCAACTTGTCTAATTGTTGGCGTGTTTTGCTGGCCAAAAATGCCGCGATGGCTGCGTGCGTTGATTGAGCGAACAAGGTTTTCACGTCCTTCACTTCAATGCCTGCTGCATCGCAAAGCGATTTGGCGAAATGTGGCTCAAGTGCCGCCACTGCCACGCGGCCGTTTTTGCACGCATACATTTTGTAGCCTGCATGCGCACCGCCCACCGCACCTTTTGGCAGAGTCATGCCCCAATGTCTAGGCAAAGCCAGCCATTCGGCTGCATCACTCAAGGCCACTTCATGGAAGCTGCCTTTGCCAGAGGTACGTTGCGTCAAAGTGGCTTTGAGAACGGCTTCACTGGCCATCATGGCGCCGCCCATGTCGGCGAACAAACTGGCTGGCAGTTCCATACCGGGCACTAAATTGACTTCTGCTTGGTAGGTCAAATCGTGGCCAGGAATTTCTGCCAAGGCGCCAGGCGCACCCACCACGCTGATGCAGCTGAGCTTGGGGTATTGCTTGTGCAAAGTCTTCCAGCTGAGGCCGAGTTTGGTCAGCGCAGAGGGCCTGAAGGATGTGAGCAGAACGTCAGTTTGGGCCAACAACTGGTGAAGTGCTTGTTGCCCTTGGGCCTCTTTCAGATCGCAGGTGATTTGCTTCACACCTTTGTGCAAGGTGTCATAACCACCTGGCGTGTAGTGCGCCATTGGATCGCCTGCTGGCGGATTGACTTTGGTGCAAGTGGCGCCCATTTGGACCAATCGCATCAATGCGGCGGGGCCGGGCAAGTTGAGCGCCAAACTGACAACGCGCACACCGCGCAAGGTGGAATCTTTGGCCATGTTGGATTTGAAACTTGTAGAAGTATTAAACGCCCAAATGCTGGGCCATGATTTCAGGTTGGGATTGCAGCATCTCTGAACTGCCTTCAAAGACCACTTCACCTTTGACCAAAATCACATTGCGATCGGTAATTTGGGTGACGTGTTTCCAGTTTTTGTCCACGATGATGCTGCTGATGCCGCTGGCTTTGATGACACTGCAGATGCGCCAAATTTCACGGGCAATGAGTGGCGCTAAACCTTCCGTGGCTTCGTCCAAAATGAGGACATCGGGATTGGTCATGAGCGCACGTCCGATGGTCAGCATTTGTTGCTCACCGCCCGACAGTTGTTGCCCGCCGTGCCCGAGTCGCTCTTTCAAGCGTGGAAAAGTTTCCAGCACACGGTCGTAAGTCCAATCGTTTTGGCCTTGTGTCCCCGGGCGTGCAGCCATCTTCAAATTTTCAATGACGCTGAGATTGCCAAAGATGCCGCGGCCTTCAGGAACATAGGCAATGCCTTGTTGTGCCACTTCAAAAATGGCGCGTTCGTTTGTGCGCACACCTTTGACGAAGACGTCGCCGGAACGTGGTGTGACGATGCCCATGATGGACTTGAGCAGGGTGCTCTTTCCCATGCCGTTGCGGCCCATCAGACCAATGGTTTCGCCACGCTTGACCTCAAAGTCAATGTTGCGAAGAATGTGGCTGGCCCCGTAGTAGCTGTTGAGGCCCTTCACTTGAATCAAGGTGTCGTTCATCTCAGTGATCCTCACCCAAGTAGGCGGCTTGAACGCCTGCATCTGCGCGAATGTCGGCGGGCAAGCCGCTGGCAATCACGGTGCCATTGACCATCACCGTCAGTTGATCGGCCAAAGTAAAAATGGCGTCGATGTCGTGTTCGACCAGCATCATGGCGTGCGACGGCTTGAGTCGCAGAAGCAACTGCACCATGCTTTCGGCTTCTGCCACACCCATGCCAGCCAAAGGCTCGTCGAGTAAAAGTACTTTGGGTTCGGTGGCCAGTGTCATGGCAATTTCCAATTGACGCTGCTCGCCATGGCTAGCAGCACCTGCCATCGCATGGCGCCTGTTTTGCAAACCTGCCAATTCAATGGCGCGTTCAGCGCGTTCGTTCACATCGCGCATGTGATCGGCCTGCTGCAACCATGCCAAAGGATTGAAGGGCAGAGGTTGACTGCGTGATTGTGCTGACAAACGCACGTTGTCCCAGACGCTGAAGCTTCTGAAGATATTGGTCTTTTGATAGCTTCGGCCTAAACCATGGCGCGAAATTTTCTCGGGCGTCCATCCTGTGATGTCTTGACCGTTCAACGCAACATGGCCAGAAGATGGTGGCAAGTCGCCCGTGAGTAAATTGGTCAGCGTTGATTTGCCTGCGCCATTGGGGCCAATCACCGCGTGAAGTTCACCCAATCGAAGGTCCAGTGAAACTTCATTCACAGCCGTCAGACCACCAAACTTTTTGGTGACCTTGTTGGCTTGCAGTAACAAGTCGTGAGGTGAGTGCACTTCAGTCATGGCCGCGCTCCTTGCCTTTGAACAAAGTGGCAAACAAACCCAAAATACCGCGAGGGGCCAACACCACCAAAGCCACAATGAACAGGCCCATCCAGAGTTGCCAATGTTTACCTAAGTTGAAACCCGCCACTTCGGGCAAGTCTTTGAACACATGCAACAAATACTCAAATGAGAATGCCCCCACAATGGCGCCTGCAAAATTGCCCATGCCGCCCAAAATCACCATCATGATGACGTGCGCGCTCATGTGGAAACCCATCAATTCGGGATTGACGTAGCCCGATTGCGCACCCCACAAGAAGCCAGCCAAACCTGCCAAAGCACCGGCCAAGGTGAACGCGGCCAGCTTGTGGCTGAAGGTGCCATAACCCAGCG
This sequence comes from uncultured Limnohabitans sp., assembly GCA_937928195.1. GTDB lineage: Bacteria > Pseudomonadota > Gammaproteobacteria > Burkholderiales > Burkholderiaceae_C > Limnohabitans_A. The sequence continues at coordinate 9,738 of CALEYZ010000122.1, read as the reverse complement.
CGCGCATGCGGTGTTCGTTCACGCGAATGCCTGCCAGTGCACGTCCAAATGGGCTCCACAGCAAACGTCTTAAAAACAAATACACCAAGACCATGAGCGCAAGGGTGAAGAAATAGAAAATCGTTTTATTTTCCAAATCAAACAGCAAGGTTTCAGGTTTGAAATTGATGTAGACCCCATCGGAACCGCCCAAAGCCTTGTTGTCAAAGAAGGCGTAGAACACCATCTGCGCAAAGGCCATGGTGACCATGATGAAGTAAATGCCGTGCGTTCGGACCACCAAAAAACCGATGACCAAAGCCAACAAAGCCGATGCGGCAATGGCCACAGGCATCGCCCACCACAAGGCAATGGGCTCGCCTGGGGGCGTGATGAAGGCCAAGGCATAACCTGCCACACCAAAGTAAGCGGCGTGGCCCAATGAGACCAAACCGGTCACGCCTTGCAGCAAATCAAGGCTCATGGCAAATATGGCCAAGATCATCATGCGGGTGACCATTTGCAAGTAATAGTCTGTGCCCACAAAGGGAAAGGCTGCCAGCGCCAGAAGCGCAGCACCTAGCAACAGGTTCAAACTGCGGGGCAGTGTTTCAAGTGGGGCGTGTGCGTCGCTCATGCCAAAGCCCTCAGTTCTTGAACAAGCCTTCAGGCTTGTAAAGTAAAACAACGGCCATCAGAACATAGACCAACATGCCCGAAACTTGCGGCAGCAAAACTTTGCCAAATGTGTCGACCAAGCCGACCAACAAGGCGGCAATGAGTGCGCCTTTGACCGAACCAATGCCGCCAATGACCACCACCACAAAACACATGATGAGCACTTGCGAGCCCATGTTGGGGTAGACACTTGAAACTGGTGCAGCCACCATGCCCGCAATCGTGGCCAGACCGACGCCCAAAGCAAACACCAGCGCGTGAATGAGTTTGATGTTGACACCCAAGGCCTCTGTCATTTCGTGATTGAAGGCGCCTGCGCGAATTTTCATGCCCAAGCGCGTTTTGGAAATGAGCAAATAAAGCCCTAAGGCCAAGAGCAAACAGACACCTGACATGAACAAGCGATAGACCGGATAAGACAGCGTTTCCGTCAAGGGGATCGAGGCACTCAGGACATCGGGAATGGTGACGCCATGCACATCGTCACCCCACAAAATAGAACGTGCTTCTTCGAAAACATAAATCAAACCAAACGTGAGCAGCACTTGGTCCAGATGATCGCGCTTGTAGAAGTGTCTGAACAGCAACCACTCCAACAGCAAACCAAACACCACAGAAAGCAAGGTTCCGAGCACGATGGCCAGGGCGAAACTTTGTGTCAGCGCTGCCAGAGAATAAGCCAGATAGGCACCCAACATGTAGAAGCTGCCATGGGCCAAGTTGACCACGCCCATGATGCCGAAGATCAAGGTGAGGCCAGCGGCCAGCATGAACAACAGCAATCCATACTGAACGCTGTTCAGCAATTGGATGAGGAAGTTGACGAAATCCATAGGGGGAACATTAACACTGATGCGATGGACGCGGCACGCCCATCAAGGCAGAAAAAAAGCGGCGGATCGCTCCACCGCTTTGGCATGAAGGGCTGTGATCAGCCCATGCGGCAACCTGTGCCTGGATCGGCCAAGGCTTTCGCTGCCACACCGATCACTTTGTTTTCGCCTTTTTCCGCCACGCGCAAGTAAATGTCTTGCACAGGGTTGTGGGATTTGCTCATGGTCCACTTGCCGCGAGGACTGTCGATGACCGCACCTTCCATGGCTTTGTAGAGTTCGGGTTTCTTTGACAAATCACCTTTGACCGCATTGGCGCCTTGGACCAACAGCAAACCTGTGTCGTAGCCTTGAACGGCATACACGTCGGGTTGCATTTTGAAAGTCTTGGCGTACTCCAAACGGAATTTGTGATTGCGAGGGGTGTCCAGAGAGTCGCTGTAGTGCAGGGTGGTCATCACACCATCTGCTGCTGGGCCCGCGGCATCCAGAACACCTTCAGTCAGGAAGCCTGAGCCGTACAGCGCAATCTTGCCTTTGAGGCCGGCGGCTGCAAAGTCTTTCATGAACTTGGCGCCAGAAGGACCGGCAAAGAAGCAAGCCACAGCGTCGGGTTTGAGCGCCGCAATTTCGGTCAGCAATGCTTGGAATTCCACGTTAGGGAAGGGCAAGCCCAACTCTTTCACAATGGTGCCACCTGCTTTGGTGTAGCTCTCTTTGAAGCCTTCATAGGCCTCGTCGCCAGCTGCGTATTTCCAAGTGATCCAAACCGCTTTCTTATGGCCTTTGGCCACCATGGCTTGGCCCAATGCCAATGTGGGTTGGCTGTTGGAGAAGCTGGTGCGGAACACGTTGGGTGCGCACAATGAACGGGTGGCCGCGTGCACACCTGCATTGGGAATCAGGGTGAGCACACCAGAGTCGCGAGCGACTTTTTGAATGCCCATTTGAACGCCTGAGTGAACTGTGCCGATGAGCACGTCGACCTTGTCGCGTTGCACCAATTTGTTGGCGTTTTCAATGCCTTTGGAGGGCTCGGACTCATCGTCCACTTTGAACCATTCGATCTCACGACCTGCCAATTTGCCACCTTGCTCGTTGATGGCCATGCGCACGCCATTTTCAATGGCAACGCCCAGCGGTGCAAAAGCACCCGAGTAAGGCAGCATCAAACCAACGCGAATTTTGCCGGATTGCGCCTGCGCCAATTCGGGCAGCAACAGGCCAGAACTTGCAGCACCCACCAAGGCGGCACTGCGCGTTAAAACCAAACGACGTGAGGGGGAAGTGGTCATGAGAAATCTCCTTGTGAGATGCATTATGTTGCATATCGACAATCGAAAAAGCTAGGCAAAACCCTGATTTCGCTTGATGAGAGTGACTGCTTGAAAAGATGGGGAAAAGTAGGTGGCCTGCCCGGAGGGACTCGAACCCCCGACCTACGGCTTAGAAGGCCGTTGCTCTATCCAGTTGAGCTACGGGCAGATAAAAAAGGCCCTAGAACCAAGAAGGTAGGGCCTTTGTTTGAATTGAATGGTCGGAGCGAAAGGATTCGAACCTTCGACCCTCTGGTCCCAAACCAGATGCGCTACCAGACTGCGCTACGCTCCGACAAGCATCGTATTCTAATGCGGGATCGGGCGAAATCTTGAAATGGGATGAAAAAGTTCTTTCATTTTTTCAAGAATCGCCCTGAGGGGTGCCTCTGATCGGTCACCGAATTCGAGGCGTCCTTCTATTAACTACCCCGTGTGACGGGCATTTCCACTTCACCTGGCATGAGCAAATGCTTGGCCAATTCCAATTTGGCCAAAGAGTTGCGGTGAACTTCATCAGGACCATCGGCCAAACGCAAGGTGCGCTGATGCGCGTAGGCGTAGGCCAATGGGAAGTCTTGTGATACACCACCACCGCCGTGCGCTTGAATGGCCCAGTCAATGATTTGGCAAGCCATTTGCGGTGCCACAATTTTGATCATGGCAATCTCGGCCTTGGCCACTTTGTTGCCTACAGTGTCCATCATGTAAGCGGCCTTGAGGGTCAGCAAACGGGCTTGTTCAATCATGCAGCGTGATTCAGCAATGCGTTCTTGCCACACAGACTGGCGTGCAATTTCACGGCCAAAAGCTACACGGGTGTTCAAGCGTTTGCACATGAGTTCCAATGCGCGCTCGGCAATACCAATGGTGCGCATGCAGTGGTGAATGCGTCCTGGGCCTAAGCGGCCCTGGGCAATTTCAAAACCCCGTCCTTCACCCAACAGTAAGTTGCTGACAGGCACGCGTACATTTTTCAAAACTACTTCCATGTGACCGTGAGGTGCGTCGTCGTAACCAAAGACGGACAGCGCACGCTCCACTTTGATGCCGGGTGCGTTAGCGGGCACCACAATCATGGATTGTTGTTCGTGACGGCCAGCATCGGGGTTGGTTTTTCCCATCACGATGTACACGGCACAACGTGGGTCACCTGCACCAGACGACCACCACTTGCGGCCATTGATCACATACTCATCACCATCGCGTCGAATTTCGCATTGGATGTTGGTTGCGTCTGATGAAGCAACTTCAGGCTCAGTCATCAAGAAAGCGGAGCGAATTTCGCCTTTCAACAAAGGCTCAAGCCAAATGTCTTTGAGTTCTTCGCTGGCATAACGCTCCAGTGTTTCCATGTTGCCTGTGTCGGGCGCAGAGCAGTTGAAAATTTCTGCAGCGAAGGGCACGCGTCCCATGATTTCGCACAAAGGTGCATATTCCAAATTGGACAAGCCTTGAGGTGCACGGGGAGATTTTGGCAAGAACAAATTCCATAAGCCAGCCGCTTGTGCTTTCGGTTTCAGCTCTTCCACAATTTTGGTTGGAATCCAAGCATTGCCTTTGGCACGGTTGTCTTCGATTTCCTTGAAGAAGCGGGCTTCGTTGGGATAAATGTGTTCGTCCATGAACGCCAGCAAGCGCGCTTGCATGGTTTTGACTTTGTCTGAATATTCGAATTGCATTGAGGGTCTCCTGTTGAATGTTAAAAATGAGGCAGATCAAACTTGACTGGCAAAGTGCCAAGCCAGTTCAGCCATGGGTTTAGCGCCAGCGCCGGAGGCTTTGGCTTGATCGCTTGAGGCCGTACCGTCTTCAACGCGTTTGGCGATGCCTTGCAAAATCGCGGCGATGCGGAAGAGGTTGTAGGCCATGTAAAAGTTCCAGTCGATGGCCAGTTTTTCAGGGGTGGTGAAGCCTGTGCGCTCGCAGTAGCGCTTGATGTACTCTGCCTCTTCTGGAATGCCCAGGGCCTTGTGGTCTAAGCCACCAATGCCGCGGAACGAGCCTGGCTTGATGTGCCAGGCCATGCAGTGGTAACTGAAGTCAGCCAAAGGATGGCCCAGTGTTGACAGCTCCCAATCAAGTACCGCCAACACTTTGGGTTCGGTGGGGTGGAACATGAGGTTGTCCAAGCGGAAATCGCCATGAACAATGCTGACCAAACTTTCGTCTTTGGCGCTGCTGGGAATGTTGGCAGGTAACCAGGTCATCAGCTTGTCCATCTCTGGAATGGCCTGCGTCACGGAGGCGACGTATTGCTTGCTCCATCGGCCAATTTGGCGTTCAATGTAACTGCCTGGTTTACCGTAATTGGCCAAGCCTTGGTCGGCAAATTTGACGCTGTGCAGGGCTGCGATGACACGGTTCATTTCGTCATAAATTTCGCCGCGTTGTGCAGGCGTCATGTCAGGCAAAGATTGATCCCACAACACTCGACCGGCCACAAACTCCATGACATAAAAAGCACGGCCAATGACGGCTTCGTCTTCGCACAACACGTGCATTTGCGCCACGGGTACTGCTGTTCCCGCAAGGCCTTTCATGACGGCAAACTCTCTCTCAATGGCGTGGGCTGAAGGCAAGAGTTTGGCCACAGGGCCAGGCTTGGCGCGCATGACGTAAGCGCAAGCCGGTGTGATCAGTTTGTAAGTGGGGTTGGACTGACCTCCCTTGAACATCTCAACGCTCAAGGGGCCTTGAAAGCCAGGCATGTGAGCTTGGAGCCATGCTTCAAGCGCTTGGACATCAAAGGCGTGGGTGCCGGTGACGGGGCGGGTGCCCACAAAATGATCAAACTGGCTCATGTGGGGATACCGCCGTAAATGAAAAAACTTGTTTGCGAGGTGTTGTTGTTCAGTTCTCTGAATCCACAATGCGTGACAACGCGTCTCTGTCGAGAACTGTGAGCCCGCCCGGCTCGATTTTGATCACATGTTCGCGTTCCATTTGCTTCAGCTCTTGGTTGACGCGTTGACGTGATGCGCCCAGCAATTGGGCCAGTTCTTCCTGCGCCAATTGCAAACTGATGCGAATGGCCTTGGCATCGGACAGGCTGGGCACGCCGTAGCTGCGCAACAAGTGATGCAGTTGTTTGGCCAGTCGAGCCCGCAAAGGCAAGGTGTTCAAGTCCTCGACCAAACCAAACAGCTGTCGAATGCGGCGCGCATGCAGGCGCAGCATGGCGTCGTACAGCTCGACATGGGATGCCAGGATTTTTTTGAAATCCGCTTTGGCCACGTTGAGTGTGGTGGTGTCGCCATGTGCGTAGGCATCGTGTGTGCGCCTGTCGCCGTCGAAGATGGACACGTCGCCAAACCAAATGCCAGGTTCCACGTAGGTGAGGGTGATCAACTTGCCCGAGACCGATGTCGAGCTGACCCTCACTGCGCCCTTGGCGCAGGCGATCCATTGCTCCGGCGGCTCGCCGCGGGCTGCAATCAGTTCGCCGTCTTTGTAACGCTTGACGTAGGCACATCGAAGAATGTCGTGTCGGAGTGAGGGTGAAAGGGTTGAGAACCATCGACCGGAGTTGATCGATTCTCTTTCCTCCATCGTAAGAATGGGTTCGTCCATAGTCTGTCTTTTGCGTGACTGGGTTGCTGAAAATTGTCGCCTGAGAGACCCGGTCTTATTCGTAGCGCGGTGTTTCTTTGTTCAAAAAGGCTGAAATGCCGATGCCTGCATTGACGTGATGCAAGTTTTTGACAAAGTGATCACGTTCTTGACTGAGCTGTTGGTTCAGGGTGGCACCATCGGCTTCGTTCAAAAGTTCTTTGATGCTGGCCAAGGCGTTGGGCGCACGCAGGTTGAGCTTGCCGGCCAAGGTGAGGGCCGTGCCTAAAGCCTGGCCAGGTTCACACAGCTTGTTAACCACGCCCAACTCGTGCAGACGTTCGGCGCCGACACGGTCGCCCATCATCAACAGTTCGGTGGCCAATTGGCGCGGCATGGCACGCGACAAACTCCATGTGCCGCCGCCGTCTGGTGACAACGCAATGTTGCTGTAGGCCATGACAAAGATGCTGTTACGCGCAGCCACCACCATGTCGCAAGCCAAAGCCAGTGAAAAGCCCGCACCCGCTGCAGGTCCTTCGACGGCTGCGATCACGGGTTTGGGAAAGGTGCGGATGGCTTCAATCCAGTTGTGCAAACCTTCGATGCTTTGCGCTTGGTGATCTGGTGGTTTTTGGCGGTTGTCGTTCAGTCGCTGCAAGTTGCCGCCGGCACTGAACAAACCACCGTCTCCTGTGATGACCACGCTTCTAATTTCAGCGCTGGACTCGGCCACGCTGAGGGCTTCAACACCTGCTGCATACATTTCAGGGCCCAAGGCATTCTTGTGTTCAGGATTGCTCAAGGTCAAGATGAGCGTGGCGCCTTCGCTGGTACTGAGCAGTTGTGCAGACATGAATCAATCCTCGGTTTGTAAGAGCGACAAACCAATGGCACCACGGCGACGCAGCCATGGGCTGGGGCGATAGCGTGGATCGCCATACACCGTCTGCAAATTGAACAACACTTCTAAGACATTGGTGGGGCCCAATTTGTTGCCCAGCGCCAAGGGTCCCACCGGGTAACCCAAGCCCAATGTCACGGCAATGTCCAAGTCTTGAGGGGTGCACACGCGTTGTTGGCACATGTCGGCCGCAATGTTCACAATGTTGGCCACTACACGCTGTGTGATGAAGCCGCCACTGTCGCGAACCACACTGACGGCTTTACCGTCTCTGGCAAACAAGGCGTGCGCTGCATCGCGCATGTCGCTGCGTGTGGCAGGGTTGGTGGCCAGGACACGGCGCTTGGTGGCCGCATCGTCAAACAACATGTCAATGCCAATGGTGCGAGCAGGGTCTAAGCGTTCAACCACGGCCACGGTGGTCACGTCAAAACCCAATGGCGCCACGATGGTCAATGCTTGAGGTGAAGGTGACGCACCTGATTCAAGGGTGGCACCCAAATCTTTGAGCAATTGCAGCAATTCAAGGCGTCGGGACGCGCGGGGCGAAACCCAAACTGGAGGGAATTCTTTGACGTCAGGAACGGGCGGTTCAGGGGCCACAACGGGCTTGCCATCTACATACGTGTAAAAACCTTCGCCCACCTTCTTGCCCACCACGCCACCTGCAAGTCGTTGGGCAGTGATGACACTGGGGCGATAGCGCGGCTCTTGGTAGTACTGGTTGTAGATGGATTCCATCACGGGGTGGGAGACATCCAACGCCGTGAGATCAAACAATTCAAAGGGGCCTAATTTGAAGCCAACTTGGTCTTTCAAAATCCGATCGATGGTGGCGAAATCTGCCACACCTTCCGACACAATGCGAAGTGCTTCGGTGCCATAACCACGGCCAGCGTGGTTGACAATGAAGCCAGGCGTGTCATTGGCTTGTACGGGTGTGTGACCCATTTGTGTTGCAAAGGTGGTGAGACGTTCGCACACGGCAGTACTTGTTTTCAGGCCCGCAATCACCTCAACCACCTTCATCAGCGGCACGGGGTTGAAGAAGTGGTAACCCGCAAAGTTGGCGGGACGTTGGAGCGCTGCGGCAATGGCCGTGACAGACAAAGAAGACGTGTTGGTCACCAGCACTGTGGATTCTGGCAGCAAGTTCTCCAGTTCGACGAACAGTGATTTTTTGATGTCCAAGCGTTCCACGATGGCCTCAACCACCAACTCGCATGATTTCAAATCAGCCAAGCTGCTGGCTTTGTGCAAACGAGATTTGTAGGTGCTGACGGTGTCTGCGTCCAAGCGGCCTTTTGTGGCCAGTGTGTCCCACACTTGAAAGACAGCGTCTTGGGCTTTTTGGATGGCTTCTGCTTGTGTGTCGTACAGCCAAACTTGGCTGCCAGCTTGTGCCGCAATTTGGGCAATGCCGCGACCCATGGCGCCTGCGCCGATGACGGCAACTTGGTTGAATGCAATGGTCATTTTAAAAATCAAAAATCAGATCGAAAGGAGTTTTCTGGCAACGGGTAATGCGAGTACTTCAACGGCGCACTTGCAAAGCACCCGGATTCACGATGTTGGTGGGGGTGCCTTTGATGAAGTTCACCACGTTGTCAAAAGCTGCACCAAAGTACAACTCATAGTTGTCTCTTTCTACATAACCAATGTGGGGTGTGCAAATGCAGTTCTCTAAGCGCAACAAAGCATGGCCTTGCAAAATGGGTTCGTGTTCGAACACATCGATGGCAGCCAAACCAGGGCGGCCACGATTGAGTGCGCTGATGAGCGCATCAGGCTCAATCAGTTCAGCACGTGACGTGTTCACAATCATGGCGCTGGTTTTCATGCGAGATAAATCTTCTAAGTTCACGATGCCTCGCGTTGCATCGTTCAAGCGCAAATGCAATGAAATGACATCGCTTTGTTCAAAAAATGCTTCTCGTGTTGCGGCAGGCATGTAACCGTCTTGCACCGCTTTGCTTCGTGACGATTCACTGCCCCATACAAGGACTTGCATGCCAAAGGCCTTCGCATAGCCAGCAACCAGTTGGCCAATTTTGCCGTAGCCCCAAATACCCATGGTGCGACCGCGCAGCACGGTACCCAGTCCGAAGTTGGCTGGCATGGACGCGGCCTTCAATCCTGATTGCTGCCAAGCACCGTGCTTCAAATTGCCGATGTACTGCGGCAAGCGTCTTGCTGCAGCCATGACCAATGCCCAAGTAAGTTCAGCAGGTGCATACGGTGATCCAGTGCCTTGAGCGACTGCAATGCCCCGTTCTGTGCAGGCTTCTAAATCAATGTGAGAGCCAGCATGCCCTGTTTGTGAGATGAGTTTGAGGCGAGGCAGTTTTTCGATCAACTGTCTGTTGAGGTGGGTACGTTCCCGAATGAGTACCAGAATGTCGGCATCTTTGAGACGAACCGATAACTGACCCAAACCCTTGACGGTGTTGGTATAGACCTTGGCGCTGTAGGCATC
>CALEYZ010000121.1 GCA_937928195.1 uncultured Limnohabitans sp. | reverse complement strand
ACATGCACGTGGCCTGCCAACTGGGCGCTGTTGGCAAAAATGGTGTGGTTGCCCACAATGCAGTCATGCGCCAAATGCACGTAGGCCATGATCCAGTTGTCGTTGCCCACTTTGGTCACGCCCGCATCGCCGGGCGAACCAATGTTAAAAGTACAAAACTCGCGAATGGTGTTGCGGTCGCCAATGATCAATTCGCAAGGCTCACCTGCGTACTTCTTGTCTTGCGGAATCGCGCCCAGCGAGTTGAACTGGAAAATGCGGTTGTCATTGCCAATCGTGGTGTGTCCTTCGATCACGCAATGCGGACCCACGGTCGTGCCCGCGCCGATGCGTACGTTCGGACCGATGATGGTGTAAGGCCCCACCTGCACCGAGCTGTCGAGCTCGGCCTTGGGGTCCACAATGGCGGTGGCGTGAATGAGGCTCATTGTTTGTGAATGATGGCTTGTCTGAAATTAAGCGATGGTGCGCATGGTGCACATGAGCTCAGCTTCGACGGCAACATCGTCACCGCCTCGATCAAGGCCCTGGTCAGCGGCGTCAACCGCCTCGGTGCCGCCGCGCCCGGCCAGGATGCCCGAGAGCCCCACGCGCCCAGAGCCAAACCAAATGCGGCGTCACACTGCAGCGCTATCCCCACCCCCACAGCAGGCAAGGCGCTCAACGACTCAGGCGCTTGCGTGCGACGAATCGCTTCGCTGCGGCTTTCCACTGCACAGAGTGGGATGCCTGCCGCCTTTGCCACACGTTGCAGCGCGTCCACCCGAAAACGAGAAACCGCTTCGGCGCGGTACACCCGCGTGCGCACGTTTGCCTCTGGCTCCGATACAGCGCTGGATGCATCGAGCCCAAAATCCACCGACAGATCTGCCGCCGACACACCCAAGGCTGCTTGCACCTCGGCCAACACTTGAAAGGTCACATCGTCCTCTGCCAAATCGGCCGACAGCGTGACCACATGCTGCGTGATACACGCGTCATCCACACACACATACAGGCCATCCACGTCGTAGCCGCCCTGCTGCACATGGTGTCGCAACCACTGCCCCAACTCTTCCGCACACCACACATGGCCTTGTTTGACCCAGTCGTCGGCCGGAAGCTGCAACAGTTCCGCACAACACACCCGCTCTGGCTGCGCTTGCGAACCAGACAACACCACCCAACGACACGCGGACAATTCAACATCCAATCCCAAAACGCAACGTCTGCGTGTGCCGGGCAACCATGACTTCCAATGCATCTGACATCCTTTTGTCAAAAAGAGGGGGATTCAAGAGGAGGTCGATTTCATCGCGTTGCCCCAGGCCTGCGGCGGTGTTTGACTCAGGACTTTTGTAATCTAGGCGCGGTTTTTATAATCAGCACCACTTATGGCGACCACCCCCACCCCCGAAGGTTCGAAAGAACACACATCTGCCCCGGCAGCCCCTCGCTCTTTGGTGAGCCACCTGTTGCTTTGGGCCTTTGGCATTGCAGCAGCAGGCCTGCTCGTGGTGGGCTTGCTGGTGGGCGTGGCCCTGGCCATGGCTTACCCACAGTTACCCGATATTTCGGACTTGGCCGACTACCGCCCCAAGTTGTCGATGCGGGTGTACTCGGTGGAAGGCACACAGATTGGCGAGTTTGGCGAAGAGCGCCGCAACCTCACCCCGTTCAAAGACATTCCCAAAGTAATGAAGGACGCGGTGCTGGCGATTGAAGACGCCCGCTTTTACCAACACGGCGGCGTGGACTACATCGGTTTGCTGCGCGCCAGCTTGGCCAACTTGGGGCGCGCCAAAAGCCAAGGGGCATCCACCATCACGATGCAGGTGGCGCGCAATGTTTATTTGTCCACTGAAAAAACCTACACCCGCAAAATTTATGAAATTTTGCTCACCTTCAAATTGGAACACTTGCTCACCAAAGATCAGATTCTTGAGATTTACATGAATCAAATCTTCTTGGGCAATCGGGCTTATGGTTTTGCTTCGGCCGCCGAAACTTACTTTGGCAAATCTTTGAAAGACATCAGCATTGCCGAAGCCGCCATGTTGGCCGGCTTGCCCAAGGCGCCTTCCGCCTACAACCCTATCAGCAACCCCAAGCGCGCCCGTTCACGCCAGCTCTACATCATTGAGCGCATGGAAGAGAACGGCTTCATCACGGCCAAGCAAGCGCAAGAAGCCAAAGCCGAGCCTTTGAAAATTCGCGCCAGCAACGACAAGAATCGCATTCACGCAGAGTACGTGGCCGAGACCGTGCGTCAACTCATGTTTGCACAGTACGGCCAAGAAACCTACACACGCGGCTTGAACGTTTACACCACTTTGCAGTCCACCGAACAAAATGCGGCCTATCACGCCTTGCGCCAAGGCATCATGGACTTTGAACGCCGCCAGGTGTACCGAGGCCCCGAAAAGTTCATTGATCTGCCAAACACGCCCAAAGAAATGGAAGATGCCATCGACGATGTGCTGGACGACCATCCCGACAATGGCGATGTGATGTCCGCCGTGGTGCTGGAAGCCTCGTCGAAAAAGATTGTGGCGGTCCGTCAAAACGCAGAGCAAATTGAAATCACGGGTGAAGGTCTGAAGCCTGCGCAATCGGGCCTGTCAGACAAAGCAGGGCCCAACATCAAGATCAAACGTGGTGCCGTCATTCGTGTGGTGCAAACCCCCAAGGGCACTTGGGAAATCACCCAACTGCCCGAAGTAGAAGGTGCCTTTGTGGCCATCAGCCCGCAAGATGGCTCTGTGCGCGCATTGGTGGGTGGTTTTGATTTCGCCAAGAACAAATTCAACCACGTGATCCAAGCTTGGCGTCAACCTGGCTCCAGCTTCAAGCCGTTCATTTACTCTGCAGCTTTGGAAAAGGGCTTCACACCCTCCACGGTTGTGAATGATGCCCCTCTGTTCTTCGACGCAGGTGTCACAGGCGGCCAACCTTGGGAACCCAAAAACTACGATGGCACCTTCGAAGGTCCAATGACCATTCGCAAAGGTTTGGCCAAATCCAAAAACATGATCTCCATTCGCATCTTGCAAGCCGTGGGCACACGTAACGCACAAGAGTGGGTCACCAAATTTGGCTTCGATGAAGAGAAGCATCCAGCTTACCTCACCATGGCTTTGGGTGCAGGCTCTGTCACCCCCATGCAAATGGCCACGGGCTACTCGGTGTTTGCCAATGGCGGCATGCGCGTGCAGCCGCACATGATCACCCGCGTCACCGACCACAAAGGCAAAATTTTGGTCGACAGTCCCGCCGTACCGGTCGATGAAAGCCATCGTGCCATTTCGCCACGCAATGCGTTTGTGATGACCAGTTTGCTGCAAGAGGTAACGCGCTCAGGCACTGCCGCCAAAGCCCGCGTGGCTTTGAAACGCGACGACATTTACGGCAAAACCGGTACCACCAACGACTCTATGGACGCCTGGTTTGCCGGCTATCACCGCAACTTGGCCGCCGTGGTTTGGATTGGCTACGACACGCCACGCAAGTTGGGCGATCGAGAAACCGGTGGTGGCTTGAGCTTGCCCGTTTGGATCAGCTTCATGGACACGGCCCTCAAAACGCTGCCAGTGTCAGACGCCGTAGCGCCGGAAGGCGTGCTGCATGTAAATGGCGAGTGGTACTTTGAGGAATATGCCAAAGGCGGCGGCGTGACCAGCCTGGGCCTTGGCAATGACAAAGGCGGTGCGCTGCCGGAAGCAGACGAGCGCAAGCGAATTTTGGACTTGTTTCGAAACTGATCAAGCACAGCGCTGGAACAGGCCAACAACGCTCAGCGCCGCATCAGAAGCTCAGCGCCACACCCGATTGTTGAGACGCAAATCGCGAGAGGTTGTCAAAGAACTCCCCCTCGCCTTTGGTGTCTTGCCAATGGCCCTCTTTGAACTTGTAGTGGTAGCCGCCAGATTTGGCGGCCAACCACACCTCATGCAGCGGCTTTTGCAAATTCACAATGATTTGGCTGCGGTTGCTGAAGGTGATGGTGATCATCCCACCCACGCGCTGGTTGTCGATGTCGGCATCGGTTTCATCGTTGATGCGATCGCAACTGGCCTCAATGCGTGACAAAAGGCGTTCAGCGGTATCCAGAAATTCGAGGTCGGTCATTACAATCCGTCACATGTTCAAAGTTTTGAGAATTTTAGTCATTGCCCAAACCCTTGGGGTTTGTGCGGTGGCTTTGAGCGCCTGCGGCCAAAAAGGCCCGCTGGTTCATCCCCAAGACCCCTTGGCGGCAGAACGCGCCACACTGCTTCAAACTTTGATCCCTCAGACACCTTCCAAAACAGAACCATGACAGTCAACGCACTTCCCGGCCAACCCCACATTGCCTACCAGGGCGAGACCTTGCACATGGAAGGGGTGGCGCTGTCCAATGTGGCCGCTCAATTTGGCACGCCAGTGTTTGCTTATTCCAAAGCGGCCATGTTGTCTGCCTTGGCCGCCTACCAACGCGGCTTTGCCGGCCGCAAAGCACAAATTTGCTATGCCATGAAGGCCAACTCCAATTTGGCGGTGTTGCAAGTGTTTGCACAAGCGGGTTGTGGTTTTGACATTGTCTCGGGCGGCGAATTGGCACGCGTATTGGCCGCCGGCGGTGAACCCGCCAAAATCATTTTCTCGGGCGTCGGCAAAACACGCGACGAGATGAAACAAGCTTTGCAAATTGGCATTGGCTGCTTCAACGTCGAAAGCGACGCAGAGCTGGAAGTCTTGAACGAAGTGGCCTTGTCGCTCAACACGCGCGCACCCGTCAGCCTTCGCGTCAATCCCAATGTTGACCCCAAAACACACCCCTACATTTCAACGGGTTTGAAGGGCAACAAGTTTGGTGTGGCCCACGAGCATGCGCTTCAAACCTACCAACGCGCTGCCGCGTTGCCCGGCCTGAAGGTGGTGGGCATTGATTGCCACATCGGCTCGCAAATTACCGAAGCCACGCCTTACCTGGACGCGATGGACCGCATTTTGGATTTGGTGGCCGAAGTGGAAGCCGCTGGCATTCCCATTCACCACATCGACTTTGGCGGGGGTCTTGGCATCAATTACAACGGTGACACGCCGCCTGCTGCCGATCAGCTGTGGCACCAGTTGTTGGCCAAGCTCGATGCACGCGGCTACGGCGATCGTCAGTTGATGATTGAACCCGGTCGTTCTTTGGTGGGCAATGCTGGCGTGTGTCTGACCGACGTGGTGTTCATGAAGCCCGGCGAACAAAAAAACTTTTGCATCATTGATGCCGCCATGAACGACTTGCCGCGTCCCGCCATGTACCAAGCCTTCCACCACATCGTGCCCGTGTCACCACGTGCTGGCGCGACCACCTTGGTGGACGTGGTGGGCCCCGTGTGCGAAAGCGGCGATTGGATTGGCCGTGACCGTGAACTGAACGTTCAAGCCGGTGACACTTTGGCAGTCTTGTCAGCAGGCGCGTATTGCATGAGCATGGCCAGCAACTACAACACCCGTGGCCGCGCCGCCGAGGTATTGATCGATGGCCAAGCGGTTCATTTGATTCGTGAACGCGAAACGCCTCAAGACACTTTCCAAAGCGAACGCTTGGTGAAGTGAAACAGGCGCCAGCCCAAGAGCGCACCTAAGAGGCTGGCGTACACCCAGACCTCTGCAAAATTTCTTTTGGTGGCGCGCATCCAAAAAAAATGCAAGATGGCCAACACGGCGATGCCATACACGGCCCGGTGCAATTGCCGCCACCGCGCAGCGCCCATGGCTTTGACCGCCGCATTGAATGATGTGATGGCCAATAAAATCAACAAGACAAAGCTGGCCAAGCCCACCGCAATGAAGGGCCGCTTGCCAATGTCTTTGGCAATCTCCGCCCAATCCAAAGACATGTCCAACAGGCTGTAACACAGTGCGTGCACGCAGGCATAGAAGAAGGTCAGCAAACCCAGACTGCGTCTGAACAAAAGCCACTCCGGCCATTGGGTGGTCATGCGCAGAGGTGTGATCAGCAAGGTGATGCACAAGAAACGCAGCGTCCAGTCACCGCTGGACCGAATCAGTGATTCAGCCGGATTGGGGCCCAGCTTGTCCAAGAAGACCGAAACACAGAGGTATGCAAACGGCAGCAGCGACAACAGCACCACCGCCGCCTTGGTGAAAGGGCGACGCAGGCGCTGTCGCAACACAAGGCGCAGCATCAGAAATGCTTCACCAAGTCCATGCCCGCATACAGCGATGCCACTTGGGCTTCATAGCCATTGAACATGAGGGTCTTGCGTTTCTTGTCCAGCAAGCCGCCTTCACCGATGCGGCGCTCTGAGGCTTGGCTCCAGCGCGGATGGTCTACGTTGGGATTGACGTTGGAGTAAAAACCATATTCTTGCGGCGCCGCTTTTTCCCAAGACACCACGGGCTGCTTTTCAATAAAGCGAATTTTGACAATGCTCTTGCCACTTTTGAAACCGTACTTCCAAGGCACCACCAAGCGCACAGGCGCGCCATTTTGTTTGGGCAAGACCTCGCCGTACATGCCAAAGGTGAGCAGCGTTAAGGGATGCATGGCTTCGTCCATGCGCAGACCTTCGGTGTAGGGCCAATCCAAATACCCCCCGCGAATGCCAGGCATGGTTTGCGGGTCAGCTTGGGTAATGAACTCGACATACTTGGCGCTGGGCAAAGGCTCCACACGGCGAATCAAATCGGACAATGAATAGCCAATCCAAGGGATCACCATGGACCAGCCTTCCACACAACGCAAACGGTAAATGCGCTCTTGCATGGCACCCCATTTCATGATGTCTTCTAAATTGAAGCGCGTGGGCTTTTTCACCAGCCCTTCAACGTCAATGGACCATGGCGTGGTTTTGAGGGTGTGGGCTTTGCGCGCAGGATCGGACTTGTCGACGCCAAACTCGTAGAAGTTGTTGTAGATGGTGGCATCGTGCTGAGAGGTCAGCTTTTCAACCGTCATGGCACCTTGCACTTGTGATTGATTGGCCGGCAATGCGGCCAGCTTGGCGGCTACCCCGCCGCCTTGGGCAAACGCCTCGCGCTGCGCCCAGCCTGACAAGCCGGCGGCGGCAGCGCCTGCGGTCCACTGACGCAACAATTGCCTGCGGGTGGCATAGGCCTCAGGCGAAGTGATTTCGCTGCTGAGCGGGTGGATGAAACCATCTTGGTGAGTGCGAATGAGCATGGCAAGCTTTCAATCAGTTTGAATGCATTGGAAAACTTCAGGCAAAACCCCGTATTGCCAAGGGTTAAAGCACAGACGTGCGCAAAAAAAATGGACCTGAAAAGGCCCATTTTGGAGATTGACGACTTTCAGGTCGTCTGAGGTTTGATTAACGCAAACCAGCGATGTAATCGGCCACTGCTTTGATTTCGCGGTCATTCATCTTGGCGGCCACTTGTGTCATTTGCAAACTGTTTTTGCGAACGCCATCACGGAACTGAGTCAACTGGCCCACGGTGTAGTCGGCGTGTTGGCCAGACAAACGGGGGTACTGGGCTGGCATGCCAGAACCATTGGGGCCGTGGCAACCAGCGCAGGCAGCAACTTGGCGATCGGCAATGCCGCCGCGGTAAATCTTTTCACCCAAAGCCACTGTTTCTTTTTCTTTGGCAAAACCAGGTGCCGCTGTTTTGCTGGCCACAAAATAAGCCACATTGCGCATGTCTTCAGGGCTCAGCTGAGATGCAAATCCCATCATGACGGGGTTGGCACGCTTGCCTGATTTGAACTCTTGCAATTGCTTCAAGATGTACTCAGGGTGTTGCTGCGCCAATTTAGGATTGACTGGGATCATGGAATTGCCATCGGCTGAGTGGCAAGCTGCACAGACACCCGCCACAATGGCTTCGCCTTTGGCCAGATCTGGCTTGGCGGCTTTGGGGGCTGCTTCGTTGGCAACAACAGAGCCAACCATCAAAACTGATGCGAAGGCGGCGATCAAAAATTTAGTCATTGACTTCATGGACGACATCCGAAATAGTGGGCGCTAAACCATGGGATTCTACAATGCCTGCTAGCGTCATTTCTGACGCCCCTAAAGTTTGACCCGAATGGCCACCAAAACAAGCCCCGATACAGCCCCTCAAGCCACCTCTGCAAAGGTCCGGAAAACCCCATCCAAGGCGGCTTCCGCCCCCGAAACGCCAGAAATCAAGGCCATCACGCCCATGGGCTGGATGCACACCGCCCGATTTCTGACCACGGCGGCTGAATTGTTCCACTTGCCCGAGCTGGATGTGCCTGAAATTGCCTTTGTGGGTCGCTCCAACGCGGGCAAATCGACCTGCATCAACACCCTCACCCAGCAAAAACAGCTGGCTTTTGCCTCCAAAAAGCCCGGTCGAACCCAGCACATCAACCTGTTTGCGCTGGGCAAACAAGGTGTGACAGACGCCGTTTTGGCCGACTTGCCTGGCTATGGCTATGCCGCTGTGCCTAAGCAAGACAAGCTGCGTTGGCAAAAAGTCATGGCCAATTACCTGGTCACCCGAGAAAACCTCAAAGGCATCGTGTTGCTGTGCGACCCCCGCCTTGGTATGACCGAGCTGGACGAGGTGCTGCTGGAGGTGATTCGCCCGCGCGTGGAAGAAGGCCTGAACTTTTTGGTGTTGCTGACCAAGTCAGACAAATTGACGCGTTCAGAAGGCGCGAAAGCCCTTTCCATTGCCAAGCTCCAAGCGGGTGGCGGTCAAGCAAAACTGTTCTCAGCCCTGAAAAAACAAGGCGTTGAAGATTTGGCCCAACTGATGTGGGATTGGACACACACCGATGATTGAAACCTGGTTGCAAGAACTTCCTCACGGCATTCAGTTGAGTTGCCGTGCTGCTGGCACCAAGGGCCAGCCCGTGTTGCTGTTCTTGCACGGATTTCCAGAGGCTGCGTTCGTCTGGGACGAGATGCTGCTGCATTTTGCGAAACCAGAAAACGGCGGTTATCGCTGTGTGGCGCCCAATTTGCGAGGCTACGAAAAATCCAGTCAACCCCAAGATGTCGCGTCCTACCGCGCTAAATTTTTGGTGCAAGACATTGCCGCCTTGATTCAGATTGAAGCGGGCACAGCGCCTTTAAAGGCCCTGGTGGCGCACGATTGGGGCGGGGGGGTGGCTTGGAACATCGCCAACCAAATGCCACAGTTGATGCAAAAATTGGTCATCCTCAATTCACCGCATCCCGGCACCTTTTTGCGCGACCTCAAAAGCAATCCAGCCCAAATTGCGGCCAGCGCGTACATGAATTATTTTTGTGAACCCCAAGCTGCCGCCGAGCTCAGCGCCAATCAGTTTGAAGTCCTCTTCAGCTTCTTGGAAAAAGGTCTCAAGCCCACGTGGCTCACACCTGAAATCAAAGCGTACTACCTTGCGGCGTGGTCCTGTGGCTTGCAAGGCGGCCTGAACTACTACTGTGCCTCCCCCTTGAAGCCCAGCAAGCCTGGTGAAAACACACTGCAAAATTTAGAACTGCCCGACAGCATGCTGCACATCCAGGTGCCCACCTTGTTGCTGTGGGGCTTGAAAGATGTGGCCTTGTTGCCTAGCCTGAACGAAGGCTTGTCGACGTACATTCCACACCTCACCTATGTACCCATCGACAATGCCTCGCACTGGGTGGTGCATGAACAACCTGCGATTGTTCAACGCGAAATGGCTGCCTTTTTGTAAACCGCTGGCGCGCCTACAGGGCGTGTTTTAAAGCGCTTGTGCACCCAGTAATACTGATCAGGCGCGCTTTCAATGGCTTTGGCCAATTCATCGTTCATGCGCTGCGTATCCGCTTGCACATCGGCCGTTGGAAAGTCCGACCAGAACTCAGACACGTGCATGTCATACCCGTGTGGCGTCATGCGGGTGACCAAACTCATGACGGGGGCGCGGCCCAATCTGGCAAAACGCGACAGCGATGGCACGGTGGCAGCAGGCACCCCCATGAAGGATGCAAAGATAGATTCTTCAGGTCCAAAGTCCATGTCTGGCGACAAGTGCAACATTTCACCTTGTCGCAAACCGCTCAGAATCTGCTTCACGCCTTCGTGCCGAAAATAAGGTTTGACGTTGCCGGTTCTTTGGCGCCCCTGATTCACCCACACATCCAAAACTTTGTTGTGTTGTGGCACAAAAATAAAGGACACCGGCTTGCTGGCTTTCAAGGTCAAGGCCAAGCCGCCAGCGTCCAAGCCCACAAAGTGGGGCGCGAACACAATCTTGGGACCTTCTTGCGTCAACTGCGTCATGGCTGTGTCCGTGCCGACCCATTTCAATCGAGACGCAACGGTCTTCAAAGGCGCGTGCCACAACCATGCTCGATCTAACAGCGATTGGGCAAACTGGACAAAATGTGCACGCGCCAAAATGCGAATGTCAGCTTCAGTTCGATGAGGAAAACACAAGCGTAAATTGGTTTGCACAATGCGGCGCCGACTGGGCACAAGCGCCCACAACAAGCAGCCCAAGGCGTGCCCCAACACACGCAATGCAGGCAAGGGCCAGTGCGCCAAAAATCGCATGAAGAGAATGAACAGGCCGCTCATGCGTGCATTTCCTGACGTGGCTGTTTGTAGCGTGCATAGCCCCACAAATATTGCGCGGGACGCGTCAAAATCAAGCGCTCCATGGCCTGGTTGATTTGCAGCACCACGGCATCCACATCAGTGGCCAATTCGTCTTGCAAAACACTGGCATGCACTTGGTAACCACGCCCCCAAGACAAGCGTTCACCCCAAATTAAGACCAACTTGGCACCGGTCTGCAGCGTCAAGCGCGCAGCCAAGGTCATGGTGTAAGCCGGCTTGCCAAAGAACGGTACCCATTGGCCCATGCCCTCTGGCGGGACTTGGTCGGGCAGCAAACCCACCGAGTGCCCGGCGCGCAAAGCTTTGATCATTTGACGGACACCGGCCAACGTGGTGGGGGCTGTTTCAAGGCCAGGACGGGCACGGGAGGCTTCCATCACCTGCGCCAAACCTGCTTGACGTGAGGGACGAAAAAGCACCGTCAATGGCCCTTGCTTCGCACTGAATGCATCGGCCACCGCTTGCGCAGAAATTTCAAAGCACCCCAAATGAGGGGTTAGAAACAGCACCCCTTGCCCAGCGGCATAAGCATCCGCCACCACTTGGTGCGCGCCGTCTGCCCACACCACGGCAGGCTGCTTGCCCATCCACAAACGCGGCAGCTCGGTTGACATGCAACCGGCTTGGCCTACAGCGCCCAAGACCTGCCAGCCACTCAAACCGGCCGTTTTGACATTGGCCAAAAACCGACGCCTGTACGTGGGCGACAACAGCCACGCCAGCCAGCCAACGACTTGACCTAGCGCATGCAATGCCCACAAAGGCCAACGGGCAAAAAAACGAAACCAAAAGATCATGTTGTGTTTGGTAAACTACGCGGGTCGCTGAGTTAAACAGAGCAACTTGCAGGGCGACACACACCGTCTGAGAGTCATGCACCGCATGACCTGGATTGTGCCTTGTCTTCGGACAAATCTGCTAAAGCGTTCGCCGAGGCCCCCAAAGCTCAGGTAGCGCAGATCAACACGCATGCCAAACTTTAGGAGAACCCTCATGGCGAATGACTATCTTTTCACCTCAGAATCCGTGTCCGAAGGCCACCCCGACAAGGTTGCCGATCAAATTTCAGACGCCATTCTCGACGCTATTTTTGAACAAGACCCCCGCAGCCGCGTGGCCGCCGAAACCCTGACCAATACCGGTTTGGTGGTGTTGGCCGGAGAGATCACCACCAACGCCCATGTCGACTACATCCAAGTGGCGCGCGACACCATCAAGCGCATTGGCTACGACAACACCGAGTACGGCATTGACTACAAAGGCTGCGCCGTCATGGTTTGCTATGACAAGCAATCCAACGACATTGCCCAAGGTGTGGACCATGCGTCTGACGACCACCTCAACATCGGCGCGGGCGACCAAGGCCTGATGTTTGGCT
>CALEYZ010000120.1 GCA_937928195.1 uncultured Limnohabitans sp. | reverse complement strand
ATGGAACGACATTTTTTGTTCATTGCAGGCCCCCAAGGTCAGAACCAAGGCAAGGACGGTCAATAGTTTGGTAATCATGTTCATTTCGCAACGCTCCATCAAAGACCATGGGCCCGCGTGCGGCTGAGCATCCACGTCAACACCATCATCAATGCACCCGCGCCACCGGTGTGCGCCACGGCCGCCAACAAAGGCCAGTCCAACACCACGTTGGACAAGCCTGTTAAAAATTGCAGCGCCAACAAAGCACCCAAGCAGCGCGACAAATCGGTCAGAACACCCGCACGCTTGAAAGCCCAGAGCATGAAGGCGCCATAAGCGAACACCATCAAGGCCATCGCGCGGTGCACCATGTGCACAGACTGCAATGCGTCAAAGGGCAGAGTTTGCCCCGCCGCATCCACACCCAAGTGTCGCCAAATTTGGAACGCAGCGCCATTCCATGCCGGCCACCATTGGCCATTGCAATCTGGGAAACCGGTGCAAGCCAACACAGCGTAATTGGTGCTGACCCATGCACCCAAAGCAATTTGCATGATCAAGACAACAGCGGCCAACCACAGCAGGACGCGCAGACGGGCAGAAATCACTTCACGTTGCACAGAAGGCACCCAGGCCACTTGTGCGCTCAACAATACCAACAAACCCATTCCGCCCAGCAAGTGCAGTGTGACGATGGCGGGGAATAATTTCATGGTGACCGTTAAAGCGCCAAAGGCCCCTTGCATGCAAACCCACAGCAAGCTCAACCAAGCCCAGAACGGGCGCACCTGCCAAGCATCTTTTGCCGCCAGCTGACCTTTGAACTTTTGCCACGTACTGACCAGGGCCAAAACCAAAATCAAACAGCCCACCGACATGGCCAAATAGCGATGGATCATTTCAATCCATGCCTTGTTGTGCGTCACAGGCCCGGTGGGCATCACGGCCACGGCGGCATCAATGTGGGCATCGGCCCCTAAGGGGCTGGCATGGCCATAACAACCAGGCCAATCGGGGCAACCCAAACCTGAGTCGGTGAGGCGCGTGAACGCGCCAAACATCACCAGGTCAAAGGTGAGGAACAGCGTGAGCACCACCAAGGCGCGCATCTTCAAACTCACATGGCGGCCGCGGTTTTTGTAAAAGGTCCAAAGCAGCGGCACCGCCGCAATCAGAAAGCCCACGCACAGCAAACGTGCTGTAGGGCTGAGGT
This sequence comes from uncultured Limnohabitans sp., assembly GCA_937928195.1. GTDB lineage: Bacteria > Pseudomonadota > Gammaproteobacteria > Burkholderiales > Burkholderiaceae_C > Limnohabitans_A. The sequence continues at coordinate 16,331 of CALEYZ010000120.1, read as the reverse complement.
TGTATAGATCGACTTCGGTCATGCTGAAAATTGTTGAAACGTTTGAACTCTGTTCATTGCGGTGTGCGCGGTTGGCGCAACATCTGTCGCATGTCGTCCAAACCAATTTGACTTTCGGCCGCAACTTTCAAGCGAGGCTGCGGCTTGAGTGCATGGCCATAGACCACTTCAAAGGTGAGTACCAAGCGGCCATCTTGATCTGGCTTGGCCAAGGTCAGCAAGACCGTGTGCAGTTGCTTCAACCACGTTTTGCCGCGCAGGCCACCCCATCGGTCCACATGGAAATTCCGCCCCAAGCTGCGCAAATCTTCCAGCAGTTTTTCAGGGCTTGCGTAAGTCAGGGTGATCTTTTCCATGTCCATCACGGGTTCAGCAAATCCCGCATGAACCAACATGTCACCCCAATCATGCATGTCAGTGAATTCATGCGCGGGCATGGGCCAGCCTGCTTGCGCATAGGCCGCGCGCAACTCGATCAGGGTGTCAGGGCCTAAACAAGAGAACATCACAAAGCCATTGACCGACAACGCACGATGCCACTGCGCCAACAAAGCTTCTGGCTGGGAGGCTTGGTGCAACAACATATTGGCCCACACCAAGTCGATGCTGTGGTCTTCAAAGGGGGTGGTCTGCAAACGTGATTCAAACCATGCAGCGGGTTGCCACCAGGGCTTACGGGCCCACGCTTGCACTTGCGACGCTTCGCTGGGCCTTTGCGCTTTCAAAAAGCCCTTGGCCTTGGGATAGCGCTGCTTGAGCAAAGCCAAGGCATTCAGGCCAGCACGCACGGGGTCCCAACACACCCAAGACTGAGCTTGCAAAGTGATGAACGCCAAACGCTCTGCCATACGGCGCGCCACTTCTTCGTGTAGCCAAGGAGAACTGAGCCTGCGCGCTGTCTTGCCTTTGCCCAACAACGGCAGCAGCGCCCATCGACTTGCGGCGACGGGGTCTAGGCTGGGGGGGCGTTCTTGGGCCATGCGAGTGTTGAAAAGAGCAGACAGCAGCGTTTGAAAATTTGCGCCATGCAGGGCAATGAATCCCCCATGGCAAGCCTGTGCAAGGGTCACAGGCCATGCCCAGAAGTATATTGGTTCGTGATTAACCTTCCCAGCCAATGTGCAATTTGTAAAGCCTGGCCAGCCATCCCGGTCTGCCATGCCTGCGTCAGTGCGTTCGGTCAGCCCAAACCTCGCTGTGCTCAATGTGCCTTGGCCTTGCCCGCATCCTTCTGGGCCACCCCTGTCATCTACGCGCAAAAAAAGGTACAACATTGCGCTAGCTGCCAAGAAAACCCACCCCCGCTAGACGCTTGTTGGGCCGCTACGTCGTATGCATGGCCGTGGACGCAATTGGTGGCGACATTCAAGTTTCAAAATGATCCCGCCTGGGCCCACGCATTGGCATCGCTCATGCGAAGTGCCGCAGGCGTTGAAGACGCCTTAGACCAAACCGATGTCATTTTGCCCATGCCTTTGTCAGCGCAGCGATTGGCAGAGCGCGGCTTCAATCAAGCTTTGTTGTTGGCCAAAGCTTTGGACGCCTCTAAAACGCAAGCCTTCACATTGCTCAAACTCAGGCACACCGCGCAACAAAGCAGCCTCAAACGGTCTGAACGGCTGCGCAACCTCAGCGGGGCACTCGCTTTAGCGCCTCTGAGGGTTGCATCCCTCAGGGGCCAAAACGTACTGCTGATTGACGATGTCATGACCAGTGGCGCCAGCCTCAACACGGCTGCAACGGTTGTCAAACAAGCCGGTGCAAAATCAGTCAAGGGTTTGGTGTTTGCACGCACAGAAGTGTGAGAGGCCATTCAAGCCACGCAATTTCCGAAGCACAATAGCGGCTTATGTTTCACATTGTTTTAGTCGAACCGGAAATCCCACCCAACACGGGCAACGTCATTCGTTTGGCGGCCAACACGGGCTGCGCTTTGCACCTCATTGAGCCCTTGGGTTTTTCAATGGAAGACAAGCACATGCGCCGTGCTGGTCTGGACTATCACGAGTACGCGCAGGTCAAGCGGCATGCGGACTGGGCCACGTTTTTGGCCACAGAAAAGCCCGATGTCACACGCATGTTTGCGCTCACCACCAAGGGCACGCGCTTTGTGCACGATGCCGCATTTCAAGCGGGCGATTGGTTTGTGTTTGGCGCTGAAACACGAGGCCTGGCGCCCGAGTTGCGCGAAAGTTTTGAGCCCGCCAACCGATTGAAACTGCCCATGCGCGAAGGCCAGCGCAGTCTCAATCTGTCCAACAGTGTGGCGGTGGTGTCGTATGAAGCTTGGCGCCAGAACGGCTTTTCAAGTCAAACGTAATAGCGCGCCAATGACTCAGCTATGCAACTGGGTTTTTCAGAGCCTTCACGCTCAATCTTCATCTCCCATGTGAACTGCATGCCGTTGCCATCAATGGCCACAGCCTCTAGCAATTTCATGTGGCCGCGCACCTTGCTGCCCACTGGCACAGGTGAAGTGAAACGAACCTTGTTCAAACCGTAGTTCACGCCCATGCGCACATCTTCAATCTTGATGGCACTTTGGGACAACTTGGGAATTAAAGACAGTGTTAAAAAACCGTGGGCAATGGGCGCACCAAAGGGGCCTGCCTTGGCTTTCTCTACATCAATGTGAATCCATTGATGATCACCGGTGGCTTCGGCAAACATGTTGACTTGTTCTTGCGTGATCTCTGTCCAAGGCGATACGGCCACCGTTTGGCCAACACAAGCAGCGAGTTCTTTGAGGGTTTGAAATGTTTTCATGGGCCGCACTCTAGACGCGTTCCAAAATCAGCGCAATCCCCTGGCCGACACCAATGCACATGGTGCACAGCGCATAGCGACCCCCGGTGGCATGCAAACGGTTGACTGCGGTGGTGGCCAAACGTGCACCCGAGGCGCCCAAAGGATGGCCCAAAGCAATGGCGCCGCCCCACGCGTTAACGCGCTCGTCGTCGTCTTTCAAACCCAACATGCGCAGCACGGCCAAGCCTTGCGCTGCGAAGGCTTCGTTCAATTCAATGACGTCGATTTGATCCAGGGTTAAACCTGTTTGCGCCAATACTTTCAATGTGGCGGGTGCGGGGCCAATGCCCATGACGCGGGGTGCCACGCCAGCAGTGGCCATGCCCACCACACGGGCTCTGGGGGTTAGGCTGTACTTACCCGCCATGGTTTCGTTGGCCAACAACAAGGCACACGCACCGTCGTTCACACCACTGGCATTGCCTGCGGTCACAGTGCCATCAGGTCGCACCACGCCTTTGAGCTTGGCCAAAGATTCGAGGCTGGTTTCGCGAGGATGCTCGTCGGTGTCCACGATGATGGCATCACCTTTTTTCTGAGCAATGCTGACGGGTGTAATTTCACGCGCCAAGTGGCCGGCCTTTTGGGCGGCCACTGCTTTCATTTGGCTGGCCAAGGCCATGCGGTCTTGCGCTTCGCGTTCAATTTTGTAGTCGGTGGCCACGTTCTCGGCCGTCTCGGGCATGGAGTCCACGCCGTATTTTTCTTTCATCAATTTGTTGATGAAGCGCCAGCCAATGGTGGTGTCGTACACGGCATTGGCGCGACTGAAAGCCGACTCGGCTTTGGGCATCACAAAGGGTGCGCGGCTCATGCTTTCCACGCCGCCGGCAATCATCAAACCGGCTTCGCCAGATTTGATAGCACGTGCGGCAGAACCCACGGCATCGAGGCCTGAACCGCACAAGCGGTTCAAAGTGGCACCTGGCACCTCAATGGGCAAACCCGCCAACAAACTGCTCATGTGCGCCACATTGCGGTTGTCTTCGCCGGCTTGGTTGGCGTTGCCGTACAGCACGTCGGTCACAGCGGCCCAATCGACTTGGGGGTTGCGTGCCATCAGGGCACGAATGGGGATGGCACCCAAGTCATCGGTGCGAACACTGGACAAGGCGCCGCCATAACGGCCGAAGGGCGTGCGAATGGCGTCACAAATGAAGGCTTGGGTGATGTTGGAACTCATGATGGCTCTTTGCGGTTGGTCTGAGGTTGACAAGAATCATGCAATATAGTGCATGCTGAATTTGAATTCAAGTCAGAATTGTCCCTTAGCTTACTTTGGGACGCCCTTTAAAGCCGTTAAGGCATTTAGGGCCTTCCCTCCCTTTCACCTCTTTTGCACCTTGGGCGACAATGCTGCCATGCTGATACAACCCTCTCAAGCCGATGTGCGGCGATTCTTTTGCGGCACCTACGCCAAGGCCAGAACTGGCGCCACGCTGGAGCCCATTGAAATTTTGGCCAGCCAATGGATCGATGAACACCCCGAATACCACGCCGAGCTGTCGGACGTCGATGCGGCCTTGGCCAGCATGTTGAACGTCGACCCTGCCAGAGAAAATCCGTTCTTGCATCTGTCCATGCACCTGTCCATCAGCGAGCAGTGCAGCATTGACCAGCCCCGCGGCATTCGCCAAGCGGTCGAATTGCTGACCCACAAACGGCAGTCCTTGCACGAGGCGCACCACGCCAGCATGGAATGCTTGGGCCGCATGATTTACGAAAGCCAGCGCGCCGGCCGCATGCCCGATGGCAATGCCTACATCGACTGTGTGCAAAGGCACGCCACCCAAGATTGATCCGCACGATGGGGCCGCGGCGCTGTCGCCTCGGTCACTGAAGCGACATTCTTGGCGGTGAACCCCAAGCCCTAACCGGGTGTTTCTCGCGCACAATCAAAACAAGATCAACCACTCTCGCTTGCTCATTATGAAATTCCAAGGCACCGACAACTACGTCGCCACGCAAGATTTGAAATTGGCCGTGAATGCCGCCATCACCCTGAAGCGCCCTTTGCTGGTCAAAGGCGAACCAGGGACAGGCAAAACCATGCTGGCCGAGGAAGTGTCTGAAGCACTGGGCTTGAAACTCATTCAGTGGCACATCAAGTCCACCACCAAAGCGCAGCAAGGACTCTACGAATACGACGCCGTCAGCCGTCTGCGCGACAGCCAGTTGGGTGACGAGAAAGTCAAGAACATTGAGAACTACATCATCAAGGGTGTGCTGTGGCAAGCCTTCACATCGGAAGAGCCCGTGGCCATTTTGATTGACGAGATTGACAAGGCCGACATTGAGTTCCCCAATGACTTGCTGCGCGAAATTGATCGCATGGAGTTTTACTGCTACGAAACGCGCCAGCTGATCAAAGCCAAAACGCGTCCCTTGGTGTTCATCACGTCCAATAACGAGAAGGAATTGCCCGACGCTTTCTTGCGCCGCTGCTTCTTCCACTACATCAAGTTCCCAGAAGCCGACACCATGAAACAAATCGTGGACGTGCACTTCCCGAATTTGAAAAAAGAATTGCTGACAGTCGCGCTGAAAAATTTCTACGATGTGCGCGGTTTGCCAGGTCTCAAAAAGAAGCCTTCCACCAGCGAATTGCTTGACTGGCTCAAGTTGTTGGTGGCCGAAGACATTCCGTTGGAAGCTTTGCAAAGCGCTGATCAAAAAGTCAGCGTGCCACCGTTGGTGGGTGCTTTGCTCAAAAATGAGCAAGACGTCAGCTTGTTTGAAAAGCTGGTGTTCATGAACCAACGCAACCGTTAAACCTGCATGTCACGCAAGCTGCTTGCTGAGGGTTTGTCAGACGCTGTCGGCTTTGTCGGCGGCGCGCTGCTGGGCTTTTGGCTTGGACGCCTGATTGGTTGGAACATTTTTGCAGCAGGTTATGGCAACGACAGCATTGGCGGCATTGTGTTGGTCGGCCTGGGCGGAGGCCTGGGTTTGCAAATGGCCAGACGGTGGCAGGCCACGCAAGCCGCTGCCACATCAGCAGACACGTCCCAGGACACTTCTTCGAAAGAGCAGTGATGAGCGCGCACAACCCCTTCACACAGCCCCTTGAACTTCAGGGGCAACATGCCAAGCTGGTGCCCCTGAGCACAGCGCACCATGACGACTTGGTTGACGCCGTGAAAGATGGCGAACTCTGGCGCCATTGGTACACCTTCATTCCTACGCCAGAAAAAATGGCCGACGAAATTGCACGCCGCCTCAACTTGCACAAGGACGGTAGCTTGCTGCCCTTCACAGTGATGGTGGACGGTAAGGCCGTAGGCATGACCACCTACATGCACATCGATGCGGCCAACCTGCGCGTTGAGATTGGCTCCACCTGGTATCGCAGAAGTGTGCAACGTTCACTCGTCAACACTGAATGCAAACGCCTGCTGTTGGCCCATGCGTTTGAACAACTTCACTGCAATGCGGTTGAATTTAGAACGCATTTCTTCAACCAACAAAGTCGCCGCGCCATTGAGCGCTTGGGCGCCAAGTTGGATGGCGTGTTGCGCAACCATCAAATCAACCATCACCCCGATGCGGCAGGCGCCTTGCGTGACACCTGCGTCTACAGCATCTTGAACACCGAGTGGCCGTCTGTGAAGGCGCACTTGGACTATCAACTCAGTCGTTCGCGCGAGGCCTAAAGCATGCTGATCGATTTCTTTTACACCCTGCGCGCCGCCAAATTGCCGGTGTCTGTGCGCGAGTATCTGAATGTCTTGGAAGCCCTCAAAGCCAATGTGGTGGGCCCCAATTCTGATGCTTGCAGCATTGATGACTTTTACCACCTCAGCCGCACCGTGATGGTGAAGGACGAGAAGCACTACGACAAATTTGACAAGGCCTTTGGCGCCTATTTCAAAGGCGTTGAAATGCTGACCGACTTCACCAAAGAAGTGCCTTTGGACTGGCTGCAAAAAATCTTAGAAAAAGAGCTTACCCCCGAACAAAAAGCTGCCATTGAAAAAATGGGCTGGGACGAGCTCATGGAGACCTTGAAGAAACGTCTCGAAGAACAAAAAGAACGCCACGAAGGTGGCAACAAATGGATTGGCACTGGCGGCACCTCGCCCTTTGGCAATGGCGGCCACAACCCGCAAGGCATTCGCATTGGTGGCAAAGGCGGTCAACGCAGTGCTGTCAAGGTCTGGGAGCAACGTGCCTACCGCGACTACGACGACACCCAAGAGCTGGGCACGCGCAACATCAAAGTGGCGCTGCGCCGCTTGCGCAAATTTGCCCGTGAAGGTTCGATTGAAGAACTCGACTTGCCCGACACCATTCGTGCCACGGCGGCCAACGCAGGCTACCTGGACATCAAGATGATTCCAGAGCGCCACAACAACGTGAAGGTCTTGTTGTTGATGGACGTGGGCGGCACCATGGACGACCACATTGCGCGCGTGGAAGAATTGTTCTCGGCGGCCAAGGCCGAGTTCAAACATTTAGAGTTCTATTACTTCCACAACTGCGTGTACGACTTCATGTGGAAGAACAACAAACGCCGCTATGCCGAAAAGTTCTCCACCTGGGACATTCTGCGCAAGTACAACAAAGACTACAAACTGATCTTTGTAGGCGACGCCACCATGAGCCCCTACGAAATTTTGCAACGCGGCGGCAGCGTGGAATACAACAACGAAGAAGCCGGCGCCGAGTGGCTGCAGCGCCTCACGCACACCTTCCCCAAATTTGCCTGGATCAACCCCGAGCCGCAAGGCGTTTGGCAATACCGCCAAAGCATTGCCGTGATTCAACAACTCATGAGCAACCGCATGTTTCCGCTCACCCTCAAGGGTTTGGAAGATGCCATGCGCATGATGAGCAAATAAATTGCAGCTTTAGAAATTGGGAGACAGCATGGCCAAAGCCTACATCGTTGGACAAGTGACCGTTCACAACCCTGAGGGGTACACCCAGTACTCGCAACACGTGCCAGGCACCCTTGCAAAACACGGTGGCAAGTACTTGGTACGCGGTGGTGAATGCACGCAGTTGGAAGGTGTCTCACAGGGTGACAGACGCGTGGTCATTGAATTTCCCAGCCGCCAAGCCGCTGAAGCCTGGTACCACAGCCCTGAATACCAGGCCATCTTGCCGCATCGCAAGGCCAATTCAGAGGGACACATCTCATTGGTGGATGGCTACGAAGGTTAAAATCCCGATTCCGCCGCCGTAGTTCAATGGATAGAACGAGTGCCTCCTAAGCGCTAGATACAGGTTCGATTCCTGTCGGAGGCACCAGCCCTCCCCCATACTCACTCAAGCAATCACAGCCTCATCGGTGCGCGTCGCGCCCTTGTTGTCGCGCCAGCTGATGGCAATTTTGTCGCCTGCCTTGGCGCCTTTGACCGTGAATTGCAAATAGGGATTCTTAGAGACCGCACCGCCCCACTCTGCGGTGAACACGGTCTTGCCATTCCAAGTGGCCAACACTTCTTGAATGTGCCAAGCCGCCACGTACTTGCCGCTGCTGTCTTTGCGCTGGCCTGACTCCATCTCGTGGTTCATCAAGACGCGCACCACGGCCTTGTCGCCTTGGGCTTGTGCACGAATGCGTGTGGGTTCTGCCATTGTCTTGCCTTTAGCCGCAGCCACCCAATGTCACGCGCACTTCACGCTTGGTGTACAGCGCACGGCCATTGGCCAGCACTGCCACGACATACACATCGGAGGTTTCGTTCATCTTGATGTTCAAGGTGAATTGGGGTTCGATGAATTCGGTCACCTGAAAAGCAGCCACCAATGCGAATGGATTTTTTTCAACCAAGACCAAGAGTTGCTTCACACCTGGCAGCTGGGTGCCCACGGTGAGGCGCACCACGGCACCGTTTTCTGCAATGTCTGGCGCCACCAATGACACATCGCCGCTGGCAACCAAGGCACTGCCGCCCATGGCTTTGACAGCCTCGCTGACCGAGCGTGTGTCAAACGCCGGCTTGTTCACAGCGGCTTGCGCCAGCTCGGCAAACTGCGCAAAACCAGAGGCACACAACAACGCCGCCAAGCGTGCCGTCTGGCGCAAGCTTTGACGACGCGTGCTGAAGTTGGAGTACTGCTGTGCGCTCATGATGTTGTATTGAAGTGAAACGACACGTAAGGCATCACGCCAATGTGTCGGCCCAAATGTTTCTGGCCCACGCAAACGCATAAGCCGCTTCCAACTCAGACGCCGCAGCCGACACCCCACCGGAACCTGGGACGGCCAGCATGGTTTTCTTTTCGGCATCGTAGCGGTGCACGCTGGCCACGTGAACCACTTCGTTGGCGCTCACAAAGCTGTAGCAGGTGTTGTTGTAGATGGGCAAAGCATTGGGTTCTTGGCCCGACAACAAGGCCACCACTGCGGCCGCGCAGGTCTTGCCATGCTGGTTGGCCATGTGGCCTGACTTGGGCATGGCCGGTGCAATTTGAATCGAGTCACCCAGCACATGGATGTTTTTGGCGACTTTGGATTCAAAGGTGAGAAAGTCCACTTCACACCAGCGCTTGTTGGCGGTGGCCAAGCCTGTTTTGACGGCAATGTCACCCGCGCGCATGGCGGGAATGACGTTCAGCACATCGGCTTTGATGTCGTCGTTGAATTCAAACTTGAGGGTGTTGCCTGCGGCGTCCACATCGGTCAGATTGTGTTTAGGACGGTATTCCACAATGCCTTTGTAGCGGTCGGTCCAGGCCTTCTTGAACAAGGGGCCTTTGGAGGTGACATCGTCGTTGGCATCCAAAATCAACACTTTGCTTTTGGGCTTGGCTTTGCTGAAGTAATCGGCAATGACGCTGGCACGCTCGTAGGGGCCGGGCGGGCAACGGTAAGGGGCCAAGGGAATTGACAAAGCGTACACACCGCCATCAGGCATGGCTTCCAGTTGTTTGCGCAGGGCCACAGTTTGCGCGCCTGCTTTCCACGCATGCAGTACTTTGTCTTGCGCGCCAGCTTTGTTCAAACCAGGCAAGGTGTCAAACATGAAGTCGACACCAGGTGACACGATCAAACGGTCGTAGGGCAATTCGGCACCGCTGCCCAATTTGACCAAACGTTTGTCGGCATCGATCTGCACCACCCGGTCTTGCACCCACTTCACACCGTGGCGCTTCACCAGGTTGTCGTAAGGGGTGGTGATGTCGGCGATGGTTTTGCTGCCGCCCACCACCAAGTTGGAGAGGGGACAAGAAATGAAACTGGCATTGGGCTCCACCAAGGTCACCTCAATGCTTTGGTTGGACCACATGCGCACATACTTGGCGGCCGTGGCGCCAGCGTAACCGCCGCCAATGACCACCACTTTGGGCGCATTGCCAATGGCCAAATTGGCGCAGCCTGCGAGAGACACCGCACCCAGCGTGGTCGAGACACCGGCAGCGCTAGAAGCTGATTGGAGAAATTGACGTCTTTTCATAAGGGGACTCTTTTCTGGGGCTCAGTTTTTTTGCGCTGCGAAGTAAGTCGCAATGGCTTTGAGTTCGGCATCAGAATAGCCTTTGGCCAATTGATGCATGAGCGTTGCAGGGCGACGGCCCTCTTTGAAATCCAACAGGTTCTTCAACATCAGGTCGGCGTTTTGACCCGCCAAACTGACATGACCTGCCTGCGCCACACCGTTGGTGCCATGGCAGTTGGCACAACCTGCAGCCCAACTGCGCACTTGAAGGGCACTGGGCGCGGCCGGCTGAGCCAAGGCGTTGGTACTTGCAACGCTGACACTGAGACATCCCAGCAACATCACGATGTATTTCATTCTGTTTCCTGTTATCTAAAAAGTAAAAACCAAAGCGCAATGGACTTGCATCCAAATTCAGCGGAGGCAGGCAGATTTGAGTTTCATCACATTTTGCTGTAAATCGGCCGCCCACTGTCGCCTGTCACGACCGTTTGCAACTTCTGGCGCACCAAAATTCACAACGGCCTTCAAACCTCGGGCATTCAGGGTTGACCAAATTGAGCCCAACAAGGTGTCGTCATCAATGTACCGCGCTGCCATGCTGATGCCATGGGCATCGACAAACTGCAAGGCCAGCGGTTGAACCGGCGCTTCGCCTTCTATGGCCGATTGAATCAGGTTGGCATGAAACGGCAACATGCCAATGCCATCGCCAGTGGTGCCCTCTGGAAACACGCCCAGTACATCCCCATCACGCAAAGATTGCGCCATGTCTTTCACCATGCGCATGGCGTCTTTGCGTTGTGCTCGGTGAATGTACAAAGTGCCGGCCCCCGTTGCCAACATGCCGACCAGCGGCCAATTTTTCAATTCGGATTTGGACACAAAACGGCAATGCCGCGTGGCATGAATGACCACAATGTCGAGCCAAGAAATGTGATTGCACACCAGCAAGGCGGGCCCAGACACCACCGGCTGCCCCCGAACTTCCAAATCAATGCCCCAGATGCGCAGTAGTTGCATGGCCCACACTTGCACGCGGGCGTCACGTTGCTGCTGGCTCAGTTGTGGAAACCGAAAATAAATGGTGACCCATCCCACCAGCACGTGCCAAAGGCCGCGCAGCAATTTGATGGCTGCGCGCATGCTCAGGCTTGGTAGGCCACTTGTCCACTGACCAGCGTGCACTGCACACGACCGGGTAAGTCATAACCTGCGAAAGGGGTGTACTTGCCTTGGCTGCGCAAGCTGCTGGCCGTCACTTGCCAATGCGCTTCAGGGTCCACGATGCAGATGTCGGCTTGTGCGCCCACTTTCAACTGACCCATGTCTTTGCCCAGCACGCGTGCGGCTTCGCAGGTGATGGTGGCGATGGCGCGGGGCAGCGGCACCTTGCTGTCTTGTGACCATTTCAAAGCCAAGCTGAGCAACAACTCGAGACCAGTGGCGCCCGGTTCTGCTTCGGCAAACGGCAGCGCTTTCTCGTCTTCACTCACAGGGCTGTGATCGGACACCAAGGCGTCGATGGTGCCGTCGGCCAGGGCTTCGCGCAAGGCGTCGCGATCGCGCTGTTGACGCAGTGGTGGCGATACACGGGCACGGCTGTCGAAGTACCCCACATCGGCGTCGGTCAGGTGCAAAGAATTGATGCTGACATCGCAAGTGATGGGCAAACCTTCTGCTTTGGCCTGACGCACCAAGGCCACACCGGCAGCACTGCTGATGCGGCACAAGTGCACATGCGCTTTGATGCTTTTGAGCAGTTCAAAAATGGTGTGCAAGGCAATGGTTTCTGCGGCCACAGGCACGCCCGACAAACCCATGCGCGTGGCCAAGGGGCCACTGGCCGCCACGCCTTTGCCCAAGTGCAACTCTTGCGGACGCAGCCACACGGTGTAGCCAAAGGAGTTGGCGTACTGCAAAGCGCGTTGCAGCACTTGGGTGTTTTCTAAAGCCACTTCAGCTTGGCTGAAACCCACGCAACCGGCTTCGGTCAGTTGCACCATTTCGGTCAGCACTTCACCTTTCAGGCCGCGCGTTAAGGCCCCCAAAGGCATGACATGGGCTCGGTGGTGTTTTTCTGCTTTGAAGCGCAGCATTTCAACCAAGCCTGGCTCGTCGAGTACAGGATCGGTATCGGGCGGGCACACCAGGCTGGTGACGCCCCCTGCCACGGCCGCGGCCAATTCGGAATCGAGCATGCCTTCGTGTTCATGGCCTGGCTCTTTGAGTCGCACCGACAAATCGACCAAGCCAGGCATCACGATCAGGCCTTTGGCGTCGATGGTCTTTTGCGCTTGAAATTCTGCAGGCGCTTTGCCGATGGCCACAATTTTGCCGGCCGAAATGGCCACATCGGCCACAGTGTCGGTTTTACTGATGGGGTCGATGACTCGGCCGCCTTGAATCAAAATTTTCATGGTCTTTTGTCTTTCTTCTTCTACGTCTACCGATCAGGCTTCATTGCCCGCCACGATGCTCATCACGGCCATGCGCACCGCAATGCCAAAGGTCACTTGCGGCAAGATCACGCTTTGCGGACCGTCCACCACGGCTGAGTCAATTTCCACACCGCGATTGATCGGGCCTGGGTGCATCACGATGGCATCAGGTTTGGCCAATTGCAATTTTTCGGGGGTGAGGCCAAAGCGTTTGAAATACTCTTGACTGGAAGGCAACAAGGCACCGCTCATGCGTTCGTTTTGCAAGCGCAAAGTAATCACCACGTCGCAGTCTTTGATGCCTTCTTCCAAGTTGTGGAACACCTTCACACCCATTTGCGCCATGTCGGATGGCACCAGCGTTTGCGGCCCCACCACACGCACCTCGGCGCACCCCAAGGTGGTGAGCGCATGAATGTCGGAACGCGCCACGCGCGAGTGCAACACGTCGCCCACAATGGCCACGGTGAGGTTGCTGAAATCTTTTTTGTAATGGCGAATGGTGTACATGTCCAGCAGACCCTGTGTGGGGTGTGCATGGCGACCATCACCGGCATTGACCACGTGCACATGCGGTGCCACATGCTGAGCAATAAGGTAAGGTGCGCCCGACTCGGAGTGACGCACCACAAAAATATCGGCCGCCATGGCCGACAAGTTGGCAATGGTGTCGAGCAGCGATTCACCTTTGGACGCCGACGAGCGTGCAATGTCGAGGTTGATCACATCGGCCGACAAACGCGTGGCGGCAATCTCAAAGGTGGTGCGGGTGCGCGTGCTGTTTTCAAAGAACAAATTGAAAACGCTTTTGCCGCGCAGCAAAGGTACCTTCTTCACTTCACGGTCACTGACGCTGACAAAATTGGCCGCCGTGTCGAGGATGTGTGTGAGGATGTCGCGCGACAAACCTTCAGTCGACAGCAAGTGAATCAGCTCGCCGTTCTTGTTGAGTTGGGGATTGCGTTTGTAGAGCATTGTTATTTTTTTCCTACTGAACTGTTTTCTTCTTTGACTTCGAAGCTGAACGCGCCACCGTCCAAACGGGCCAGCGCCAGCGATTGCGTTTCGGGCAACGCCACACGTGCTGCGGCGTAATCGGCTTGAATGGGCAACTGGCGGCCACCGCGGTCGACCAACACAGCCAAGCGCACATTGGCGGGGCGACCATAATCAAACAACTCGTTGATCACAGCGCGAATGGTGCGGCCGGTGTAGAGCACATCGTCCAAGATCAGCACATCGGCACCGTGAATTTCAAAGGGCAGCTGCGTTTGCCCGCCGGAAGACAGACCGCGCTGCGCAAAGTCATCGCGGTGCATGGCGGAAGAGATACTGCCGTGTTTGCCGCTCAAACCCAAATCCTTTTGCAAGCGCTCGGCCAGCCAAGCGCCGCCCGAGGTGATGCCCACCAAACGTGTGTCGGGTGTGCACATCGCTCGCACACCCCGCAAGAGTTCGCTGTACAGCGCCTCTGCGTTCAAAGCCAATGCACTCAAGGCAGACTCCTTAAAAATTGTTCCAAAATGATGCAAGCCGACGCAGCGTCGGCATCTTTGGCACCTGCCGAAATGGCTTCGGTGGTGCTGTAACGTTCGTCCACTTCGTAGACATTCAAACCAAAACGGCCGCGCAATTGGCGTGCAAATTTTTGTGCACGCAAGGTGTTTTCATGTGACGCGCCATCGGGGTGAAAAGGCACGCCCACCACCAAGGCATCGGGTGCCCATTCTTTGATGCGTTTCTCAATCTGTGCAAAGCGCGCATCGCCTTCGGCCACCACTGTGGCTTGCGGCGTGGCTTGGCGCAACATGCGATTGCCAACTGCCACACCCGTGCGCTTGAGTCCAAAATCAAAAGCCAAAAAACTCTGCTGCGATGCAGGCACAGAGAGCGCCTGGTCTAGGCTCATGCGTGGCCCGCCTCGGAAGACAACATCCAAGATTGCAAACCCAACAGGCCCAGCGCCTTGTCGTAGCGCTGCTCGATGGGCGTGTCAAAAATCACAGCCGGGTCGGCCTCAACAGTCAGCCAGCTGTTTTCGCCAATTTCTGATTCCAACTGGCCTTCGCCCCACGAGGCATAGCCCAAAGTCACCACCACACGATGAGGACCCGAGCCATTGGCCATGGCTTCGAGCACATCTTTGGAGGTGGTCATGGCCAAGCCACCGGGCACGCTGAGCGTAGAGGCATACAAGGGGTCTTGGCCAGAGGCTTCGGTCAGCACAGGTTCATGCAGCACAAAGCCCCGCTCACCCTGAACCGGACCGCCCATCAATACATTGGATTGCAGGAGATCCTCTCGGTGCAGCGGCAGCTCGACTTTCTCGAACAAATGCTTCAGACTGAGCTCACTGGGCTTGTTGATGATCAGGCCCATGGCACCGCGCTCTGAGTGTTCGCACAGGTACACCACGCTCTTGGCAAATGTAGGGTCCTCCAAACCGGGCATGGCAATCAAAAAATGATGCGAAAGCTGAGTGGAGGCAAAATCGGCAGACATGCTCCAATTTTAACGGCCTCAAACCCATGCACAAACCCTTTTCTACCGGCTTGGTCTGGTTTCGGCGAGATTTACGCGTTGACGACAACGCCGCCCTGTTTCACGCCCTCAAAAACTGCCAAAAAGTGCAGTGTGTGTTTGTCTTTGACACCGACATCCTCAACGCCCTGCCCCGGCAAGATCGCCGCGTGGCCTTCATCCGCGAGTCCCTGGTCGAGTTGGACAACTTGCTGCGCCATGCAGCCACACAGGCCGGCGTTGACGCCAAGCTGGCAGCCCAAGTGGGGCTCATCGTGCTGCACGGTAGCCCTCTCAAAGAAATTGCGCACCTTGCCAAACACATCGAGGCCCAAGCCGTCTTTGCCAGCCACGATGACGAGCCTGCCGCCCTGGCCCGCGACGCCCAAGTGCGCGGCGCCTTGGCCAATGCAGGCATTGCCCTGCACACCTACAAAGACCATGTGGTGTTTGAGCGCCAAGAAGTGCTCACACTGGCTGGCAACCCTTACACCGTGTTCACTCCCTACAAAAACGCTTGGCTCAAAAAAGTACAGCCCCAAGATTTAGCACCCCACCCCGTGGCCCAGCACGCCGCGGCACTGGCCCCCCGGCCGACCGCCTATCAAGTGCCGGTGCCCACCCTGTCCGACATTGACTTTGAAGAGATTGACCTCAGCGCCTTGCATTACAAAACCGGCGTGTCGGGCGCGCAAGTCTTGCTCGAAGACTTCTTGCACCGCATTGACCGTTACGAAGAAACCCGCAACTTTCCAGCGGTCAAAGGACCCAGTTACCTCAGCGTGCACTTGCGCTTTGGCACAGTGTCGGTGCGGCAATTGGCCTTAGAAGCCTGGCGCCGCTACAAAACCAGCGAAGGCGCCAGTGTCTGGTTGTCCGAGCTCATTTGGCGCGATTTTTATGCGCAAATTTTGGCCAACTTTCCCCATGTGGCCGAGCGAAGTTTCAAAGCCGAATACGATGCCATTCATTGGGACCATGGGCCCCATGGCAAAGCCTTGTTTGCCGCTTGGTGCGAGGGCCGCACAGGCTACCCCTTGATTGACGCAGCGATGGCACAAATCAACCAAACCGGCTACATGCACAACCGTTTGCGCATGGTGGTGGCAAGTTTTTTGGTGAAAGATTTAGGCATCGATTGGCGCTGGGGCGAGGCCTACTTTGCCCAGCATTT
>CALEYZ010000119.1 GCA_937928195.1 uncultured Limnohabitans sp. | reverse complement strand
AGCAAATGGCCGGGCGGAAGTTGGCGAACAGGCCCATGTGCTTGCGCAGGCCCAGAATGGCCTGCTCGGGACGCAGCGGACGGTCGAGCTTGTCGTATTTCCAGTCGCCCACTGCACCAAACAACACCGCGTCTGCCTCTTTGGCCAGTTTCAAAGTGGACTCTGGCAGAGGGTGGCCATGGGCTTCGTATGCCGCACCACCCACCAAGGCTTCTTCCATCTCGAACTTCAAGTCGAGAACATTCAAAACCTTGACGGCTTCAGCAACGATTTCGGTACCAATGCCGTCACCCGGCAGAACTGCAATTTTCATGATGTGTTTTCTTTAATTCGGTGAACGTGTCTATGACGCGTTTGCTGTTGAAATCGTTGGCTTAAGCCACGTGTGCCAACCAAGGCTTGGTGGCCAAGCGTTCGGCTTCAAAGGCTTTGATCTTGTCTGCGTAGCGCAAGGTCAAACCAATGTCGTCCAAGCCGTTCATTAAGCAATATTTGCGGAACGCTTGAACGTCAAAGGGAATTTCTTCGCCCTGAGGACGAACCACCACTTGACGCTCTAAGTCGATGGTGAGCTGGTAGCCAGGGAAAGCAGCCACTTCGTCAAACAACTGGGCCACCACGTTCTCTGGCAGCACGATGGGCAACAAACCATTTTTAAAACAGTTGTTGAAAAAGATGTCGGCATAGCTGGGGGCAATGACCGCGCGGAAACCGTATTGGTCAATGGCCCAGGGTGCATGTTCGCGTGAAGAGCCGCAGCCAAAGTTTTTGCGCGCCAACAAAATAGAGGCGCCTTGGTAGCGCGCTTGGTTCAACACGAAGTCGGGGTTGGGCTTGCGGCTGGCAGGGTCTTGGCCAGGGTAGCCAGCGTCCAAATAGCGCCATTCGTCAAACAAATTGGGGCCAAAACCGGTCTTGCGAATGGACTTTAAAAATTGTTTGGGAATGATGGCATCGGTGTCAACGTTCTCACGGTCCATGGGGGCCACGAGGCCTTTGTGCACTGTAAATTTTTGCATTTGAATTCCTTGATCTTTGATGTGATTGATTCGTTCTCAATGCGCTTAAGCGAATTGACGAATGTCCACAAAGTGACCGTGAATGGCAGCCGCAGCAGCCATCGCGGGGCTGACCAAGTGCGTGCGTCCGCCTGCGCCTTGACGGCCTTCAAAGTTGCGGTTGCTGGTGCTGGCACAACGCTCACCGGGCTCAAGGCGGTCGGCATTCATGGCCAAGCACATCGAGCAACCAGGTTCGCGCCATTCAAAGCCGGCTGCCTTGAAAATCTCGTGCAGTCCTTCACGTTCGGCTTGTTCTTTGACCAAGCCAGAGCCTGGAACCACCATGGCCAGTTTCACGCCTTTGGAGACTTTTTGGCCGAGATTTTTGACAACGGCGGCCGCTTCACGCATGTCTTCGATGCGGCTGTTGGTACATGAGCCAATGAAGACTTTGTCGATGTGGATGTCGTTCAAAGCTTTGCCGGGTTGCAATCCCATGTAGGTGAGGGCGCGTTCAATGGCGCCACGCTTGTTGCTGTCTTTTTCTTTGTCGGGATCAGGCACGATGGCATCGATGCCCAACACCATTTCGGGTGAGGTACCCCATGTGACTTGCGGCACGATGTCGGCGGCATTGAGTTCGACCACGGCATCGAAATGCGCACCAGCATCGGATTGCAAGGTTTTCCAATACGTGACGGCTTGATCCCATTCCACGCCAGTGGGTGAGAGCAGGCGGCCTTTGACGTACTCGATGGTTTTCTCGTCAACGGCCACCAAACCTGCGCGTGCGCCGGCTTCGATGGCCATGTTGCAAACGGACATGCGGCCTTCCATGGAGAGCGCACGAATGGCAGATCCACCAAACTCAATGGTGTAACCCGTACCACCTGCCGTACCAATTTTGCCAATGATG
This sequence comes from uncultured Limnohabitans sp., assembly GCA_937928195.1. Classification (GTDB taxonomy): domain Bacteria; phylum Pseudomonadota; class Gammaproteobacteria; order Burkholderiales; family Burkholderiaceae_C; genus Limnohabitans_A. The sequence goes on along the minus strand of CALEYZ010000119.1, from coordinate 17,277 downwards.
GCCAAGACAATGTCTTTGCCTGTGATGCCTTTGGCCACAGTGCCCTCGACTTTGATCAGCATGTTCTTGGCTTTTTTGGCCAGCAAAGTTTGGGTGGCCATCACGTGCTCAACTTCACTGGTGCCAATGCCGTGTGCCAGTGCACCAAAAGCGCCATGTGTTGATGTGTGTGAGTCGCCACAGACCACGGTCATACCGGGCAAGGTGGCGCCATTCTCTGGGCCAATGACGTGAACAATGCCTTGGCGCTTGGACATGAAGGGGAAGAATGCGGCTGAGCCAAATTCTGCAATGTTGCTGTCCAGCGTGGTGATTTGTTCTTTGCTGATGGGGTCGGTGATGCCGTCATAACCCAGTTCCCAGCCGGTAGTGGGTGTATTGTGGTCGGCAGTGGCAACGATGGAACTCACACGCCAGACTTTACGACCTGCTTGACGCAAACCTTCAAAGGCTTGGGGGCTGGTGACTTCGTGCACCAAGTGACGGTCAATGTACAAGACAGCTGTGCCGTCTTCTTCGGTGTGGACGACGTGTTCGTCCCAGATTTTGTCGTAAAGCGTACGGGCCATGATGCTTCCTAGGGTCAAGCCTCGCATTTTATGCTGAATGCATGAAAAAAGCCCGCGGATCACGCGGGCTTTTTGTGACGGCTTGCGAGCTTATTTCGCAGCTTTGACGTCGCGGCGGGGTGAGCCTGTGAACAACTGACGTGGACGGCCGATTTTGTACTCGGGGTCGCTGATCATTTCGTTCAATTGGGCGATCCAGCCCACCGTACGTGCCAGGGCAAACACGCCAGTGAACAAGTTCACGGGAATGCCAATGGCGCGCTGCACGATGCCAGAGTAGAAGTCGACGTTGGGGTACAACTTGCGTGACACGAAGTAGTCGTCTTCCAAAGCGATTTTTTCGACTTGTTTGGCCAACTTGAACAGAGGGTCATTTTCCAGGCCCAGTTCTGCCAAGACTTCATTGCAAGTCTCTTGCATCAGTTTGGCGCGTGGGTCGTAGTTTTTGTAAACACGGTGACCGAAGCCCATCAATTTGACGCCGGAGTTTTTGTCTTTGACTTGCTCCATGAACTCGCCCACTTTGGAGATGCCACCCATTTTTTGAATGTCGTCGAGCATGTTCAAGCAAGCTTCGTTGGCGCCGCCGTGAGCAGGGCCCCACAAGCAAGCGACACCTGCAGCGATGGCTGCAAAAGGGTTGGTGCCTGAAGAACCGCACAAGCGCACAGTTGAAGTCGATGCGTTTTGCTCATGGTCTGCGTGCAAGATGAAGATGCGGTCCAAAGCGCGTTCCAACACGGGGTTCACTTTGTACTCTTCGCAAGGCACGCCAAACATCATGCGCAAGAAGTTGCCAGAGTAAGACAAGTCATTGCGGGGGTATTGGAATGGCTGACCGACGCCGTATTTATAGGCCATCGCCACCAATGTAGGCATCTTGGCGATCAAGCGAATGGCAGAAATTTCGCGGTGCTCTGGGTTGTTGATGTCTGTGCTGTCATGATAAAAAGCAGACAAGGCGCCCACCAAGCCAGTCAGGACGGCCATGGGGTGCGCATCACGGCGGAAGCCGCGCAAGAAAAACTGCATCTGCTCATTCACCATGGTGTGGTTGTTCACCAGGTTGTGGAAGTCTGTGCTTTGCTTGGCATCAGGCAACTCGCCTTTCAACAGCAAGTAGCAAGTGTCCAAATAGTCGCCGTGATTGGCCAATTGCTCGATGGGGTAGCCGCGATAGAGCAATTCGCCTTTGTCGCCATCAATGTAGGTAATGCCAGATTGGCATGAAGCCGTTGACAAGAAGCCTGGGTCATAAGTGAACATGCCGCTTTGGCCGTACAACTTGCGAATGTCGATCACGTCAGGACCGATGTTGCCTTGGTAGACCGGCATTTCAATACTGGGGCTGCCATTGCTAAATGACAGAGTTGCTTTGTTGTCAGCAAGTTTCATGGTTCAATTTCCTCAAGTAATCAGTCAATTCAAATTGGTTGTTTTGCAGTCTCTTGCCGGCTGCAGACTTCATGCCATCAGCATGGTCAGCACTTCGCTGACATCTTCGGATTCAATGTCAGACCCAAGGGGCTTGCGCTTCATGAGCAAATCCATCAGGTCGTTGTCTGACAAGTCCATCAACACGTACATGCCCCGGGCTTGACCAACGGTCATGTGTTGGGCATGTCGATTGAAGAACCGCTCGATGAACAGATCATTTTCTAGCAGGCCGCGGCGGCAACGCCAGCGCAACTTGCTCAGAGCGCGTTCACCCAAAGGGCTGAGGCGATCTAATCCGTCAAGCAGTTCATCTCCCATGTGTTTGGACTCTGTGTGGACTTTGGATTAGATGGCGCGACGCACCATCATCTCTTTGATTTTGCCAATCGCTTTGGTGGGGTTCAGGCTCTTAGGGCACACGTCCACACAGTTCATGATGGTATGGCATCGGAACAAACGATAGGGGTCTTCCAAATTGTCCAAGCGCTCAGCCGTACCTTGGTCGCGGCTGTCAGCTAAGAAACGGTAGGCTTGCAGCAGGCCAGCTGGGCCTACAAATTTGTCGGGATTCCACCAGAAGCTGGGGCAGCTGGTTGAGCAGCTTGCGCACAAAATGCACTCGTACAAACCGTTCAACTCTTCGCGCTCTTCAGGGCTTTGTAGACGCTCTTTTTCAGGCGGAATGGAGTCGTTGATCAAGTAAGGCTTGATGGAGTTGTATTGCTTGAAAAACTGCGTCATGTCGACGATCAAGTCGCGCACCACAGGCAGTCCGGGTAGCGGTTTCAACACAATTTTGCCGGGCAAGCTGAGCATGTTGGTCAAGCAAGCCAAACCATTTTTGCCGTTAATGTTCATGGCGTCAGAGCCACAAACGCCTTCACGGCAAGAGCGACGGAATGACAAAGTAGGGTCCACCTTTTTCAACTTCATCAAGGCGTCCAGCAACATGCGCTCTTGGCCATCCAATTCGACTTCGATGGTCTGCATGTATGGCTTGGCATCCTTGTCTGGATCGTAACGATAGATTTCAAATGTACGTAGTGTCATGATTCAACCTTAAGGAATTTAGAAAGTCCGAACTTTGGGTGGCACGGAGTCCACTGTCAGAGGTTTCAAGTTGACGGGCTTGTAAGTCAGGCTGTTGGATTCGCTGTGCCACAAAGTGTGCTTCATCCAGTTGGCATCGTCGCGGCCCAAGGGAGCGATGGGGTCGTCTGCGGGACGCTCGTAGTCGCTCACGGTGTGGGCACCACGGCATTCTTTGCGAGCTGCAGCAGAGACCATGGTGGCTTGCGCGCACTCGATCAAATTCTCCACTTCCAACGCTTCAATGCGGGCTGTGTTGAACACTTTGGACGTATCTGTCAGTGCGATGTTTTTGACGCGTTCGCGAATTTCAGCAATCTTCACGACGCCCTCGTCCATGGCCGCTTGTGTGCGGAACACGGCAGCATGTGTTTGCATGGCCGCGCGCATGTCGTTGGCCACGTCTTGTGAGTATTCACCTTTGCGGCCTTCAAGGCGGTTAAGGCGAGCCAGTGTGAAATCAGCCGCATCTTTGGGCAGATCTTTGTGGGCTTTGGTTTTGCTGGCGAAATCAACGATGTGATTGCCTGCAGCGCGACCAAACACCAACAAGTCGAGCAAGGAGTTGGTGCCCAAGCGATTGGCGCCGTGGACGCTGACACAAGAGCATTCGCCTACAGCGTACAAGCCATTGACCACCGCGTTGTGGCTGGTGGCAGTTTGTGTGACCACTTGGCCGTGCACATTGGTGGGGATACCGCCCATTTGGTAGTGGATGGTTGGCACCACAGGAATGGGTTCTTTGGTGATGTCGACGTTGGCGAAGTTGACGCCAATTTCGTAAACGGAAGGCAAGCGTTTGTGAATCGTTTCTGCACCCAAGTGGTCCAGTTTCAAGAGCACATAATCTTTGTTGGGTCCGCAGCCACGACCTTCTTTGATTTCTTGGTCCATCGAGCGAGACACGAAATCGCGAGGTGCCAAGTCTTTCAGTGTGGGGGCGTAACGTTCCATGAAGCGCTCACCGTTGCTGTTCAGCAAAATAGCGCCTTCGCCACGGCAGCCTTCTGTCAGCAGTACGCCGGCGCCAGCGACGCCCGTGGGGTGGAACTGCCAGAATTCCATGTCTTCCAGAGGAATGCCTGCGCGTGCAGCCATACCCAAGCCGTCGCCGGTATTGATGAAGGCATTGGTGGATGCGGCAAAAATGCGGCCGGCACCGCCGGTTGCCAACAGCACGGTTTTAGCGTGCAAAACGTGCAAATCACCCGTTTCCATTTCGAGAGCGGTGACGCCGACGACATCACCTTCAGAGTCGCGAATCAGATCCAGTGCCATCCATTCCACGAAGAAGCTGGTTTTGGCTTTGACGTTTTGTTGGTACAAGGTGTGCAGCATGGCGTGACCTGTACGGTCGGCAGCGGCGCAAGCGCGTTGGACAGGTTTTTCACCGTAGTTGGCGGTGTGGCCGCCAAATGGGCGCTGGTAAATCGTGCCGTCTGGGTTGCGGTCGAAAGGCATGCCCATGTGCTCCAAGTCATAAACGACTTTGGGCGCTTCGCGGCACATGAATTCGATGGCATCTTGGTCGCCAAGCCAATCAGAACCTTTGATGGTGTCGTAGAAATGGTAGTGCCAGTTGTCATCGGACATGTTGCCCAATGAGGCGCCAATGCCACCCTGGGCGGCCACGGTATGTGAGCGAGTAGGGAATACTTTAGAGAGAACAGCGACGTTCAAACCAGCGCGTGACAGTTGCAAGGCGGCGCGCATGCCGGAGCCGCCTGCGCCGACGATCACGACGTCAAATTTACGCGTGGCGATCTTGTCTTTGGTGTAAGTCATGGTGTGTGAAATCTTGTTGAAGAGATGGGGTGCTCAGAATCTGAGAAAACTCAATCGGATTTGAACGGGGTCAAAGACGCCACAAGGCTTGGATGGCCCAGCTTGCACAGCCGATAAGCCAAACCAAAGAGGCAACATGCAAGGCCAGACGCAAACCCACTGGTTTGATGTAGTCCATCCAAATGTCACGAATGCCAATCCATGCGTGGTACAGGAGTGACAGGATGGTGGTGAATGTCAAAACCTTCATCCACTGAGCCGCAAAGATGCCAGCCCATTCTTCGTAGCCAATGGGGCCACTTGTGAAAATAACTTGTGCCAACACCACCAATGTGAATGCCGCCATGAGCGCACCTGTGACACGTTGTGCCAACCAGTCGCGAATGCCGTAACCTGCGCCGACTGTGACGCGCTTGGAGCCGTAATTAACTGACATGATTGTTTGCTCCTGATTAATAAATGCCAAACAATTTGGCGGCCAACACGGCTGTGAGGCCGAGGCTCAACACCAAAGTGACGATGGCCGATGATTTGCCGAACTCTTTGGTCACAGCGTGGCACACATCCATGTAAAGGTGACGCACGCCTGCGATGAAGTGGTGCAAGTAAGCCCAAATGATGGCCAATGCCACCAACTTGACGAACCAGCCAGGAATGAAGCCAATGCCAACATTGAACGCCGCTGCGAAGGAGGCGAATGAAATCTCGGATGTGATGGAGTTGTCAAACATCCAAATGATGAAAGGCATGAGCAAAAACATCAGCGCGCCGCTGACGCGGTGCAAGATGGACACCCAGCCAGCAGCAGGCAGGCGGTACGTGGGCAAATCGCTGATGGCGTTGATATTGCGAAATTCAGGCCTTTGACGGGCAGTTTCGGTCATTTTTAATTCCTCTTTGGTAACGTCACTGTAATTTTTGACTGCAGTGTTCGCGAATTCTATTGCAACGCAACAAACTGACATGAGGATTTCACAAAGAAATTACAAATCTGAATGCGAGATGCGCAAGAAAGTCGCCTAGGCGTCAATTGAGTGCATTGTGGTAGTGGTGGGTGTCTGTGACGTAAAAACCGCGACGCAGTTCCATGGGGGTGTCGTTGTAGGTGTAGGCGACACGCTCAACACTGAGCAGTGGGGTGTGAGATTTGATCTCGAGGAGCTTGCACTGAGCTGCATCTGGCACCACCGCCTTGATGCGTTCTTCTGCGCGGACCATGCGAACACCAAATTCAGTTTCAAACAAAGCGTACATCGGGCCGTCATATTCACTCAGACGTTCAGCGGTGAGACCTTTGAAGGGGTTTCCGGGCAGCCACAAGTCTTCCAAAATGGTAGGCGCACCTGCAAACGAAAGTACGCGCCTGACTTGAAGTACAGCGTCACCGGTTCTCAAGGCCAAGGCGCGGCCAATGTCCGCGTTGGCACGAAGTCGTTTGCAATCAATGATTTTGCGTTGAGCGGGGCCCTCGCTTTTGGGGTCGCCCTCATCGGGCAGCAACTTCAAAAATCGATATTGGACTTGTTGCTCGGCGTGTGTGGCCACAAAAGTTCCCTTGCCCTGACGACGAACCAACAGGTTGTCATTGGCCAACTCATCGATGGCTTTGCGAACCGTGCCTTGACTCACTCGATAGCGTGCCGCCAGTTCCATTTCGCTGGGGATTCCTTCGCCGGGTTTCCATTCGCCAGTTTGCAGGCTTTGCAAGATCAGGCCCTTGATTTGTTGGTACAAAGGGCTGAATGCGGGTGCGGCAGAAATGGGATCTGGCAATCCGGTCGAATCAACAGAAAAAACTTGGGATGTCATGTCAGTGGCCCTTGAAAAGGGCGGGCACAAAAGTGGGGCAATGATATCTTATATAAGACATAAGACAAATTGACTTTGAGGTGTTTTCGCGGGTACACTCGAAAGCTGTTTGCCCGAGCGCGTTGTCGGTGATGCGCCCGTCTGGAAATGCCAGGCGACCCGGTTGGCAGTGAATGTCAAGATGGGGTCGGCGAAATACGTTTTCTTATCACTATCTGGAGTTCACACCATGAGCAAAAAGCCCGTTCGCGTCGCCGTCACAGGAGCCGCTGGTCAAATTGGATACGCATTGTTGTTCCGCATCGCCTCCGGCGAAATGCTGGGCAAAGATCAACCTGTGATCTTGCAATTGCTCGAAATCCCCGATGAAAAAGCACAAAAAGCTTTGAAGGGCGTGATGATGGAGTTGGAAGACTGTGCATTCCCATTGCTCGCAGGCATGGAAGCCCATTCTGACCCTATGACTGCTTTCAAAGACACCGACTATGCATTGTTGGTCGGTTCTCGTCCCCGCGGTCCAGGCATGGAGCGCGCAGAGTTGCTCGCCATCAATGGCGCCATCTTCACAGCACAGGGCAAAGCCTTGAATGCTGTGGCTTCACGCAATGTGAAAGTGTTGGTGGTTGGTAATCCTGCCAACACCAATGCTTACATCGCCATGAAGAGCGCGCCCGATCTCAAGCCTGGCAACTTCACAGCCATGCTGCGTTTGGACCACAACCGTGCAGCATCACAAATTGCAGCCAAAACAGGCAAAGCCGTGGCCGACATTCAGAAGCTGTGCGTTTGGGGTAACCACTCTCCCACCATGTACGCTGACTACCGTTTTGCCACCATCAATGGCGAATCCGTCAAGACCATGATCAACGACCAAGAGTGGAATGCCAATGTGTTCTTGCCAACCGTTGGCAAACGCGGTGCAGCCATCATTGAAGCGCGTGGTTTGTCGTCTGCTGCTTCTGCAGCCAATGCCGCCATCGATCACATGCGCGATTGGGCCTTGGGCACCAACGGTCAATGGGTCACCATGGGCATTCCTTCACAAGGTTGGTACGGTATTCCTAAAGATGTGATGTTTGGTTTCCCCGTCACATGTGCCAATGGTGAATACAAAGTGGTCGAAGGTTTGGACATCGACGCCTTTAGCCAAGCTTGCATCGATAAAACTCTGAAAGAGTTGACAGACGAGCAAGCCGGCGTGGCGCACTTGGTCTAATCTGACTTATTTGTTGTGAAGCATCCGCGCGACATTCTGTTGGGCTCACAAGCGGCAAGCATGGTCTTGCCTGTTTGTGATCACTACAGCGGTGTCGAAGCGCGGATGCGAAAAAGCTTGCAATTGCAAGCGGAGATGACGCAGGAAATGGGTGCCTGCGTTTTTGATGTGACCTTGGATTGCGAAGATGGTGCCCCAGTGGGGGGTGAACTTGAGCATGCCCATTTGGTCCAAGAGATTGCGGCCAATGCAGCACCTGAGGCCAGGGTGGCGGTGCGCGTGCATCCGGTCGATCACCCTTCATTTTTCAGCGACGTGAGTCTCATTGTGGGCGCCGTACACGCCAAATTGCGACATGTGATGGTTCCCAAAGTGGAGTCTGTCGCAGATGTCGAGGCTGCCGTCAATGCTATGAACCAAGTGGGCGCACATCGTGTGCCTTTGCATGTTTTGATTGAGTCGCCTGCTGCCGTACACCGTGCTTTTGACATTGCTGCGCATCCACGTGTGCAGTCGTTGAGCTTCGGGCTGATGGATTTTGTATCAGCACATGGCGGTGCCATTCCCTCCAGTGGCATGGGTGTGCATGGTCAATTTACACATCCATTGGTGTTGCGCGCTAAGTTAGAAATAGCCAGTGCTTGCCATGCCCATGGCAAGGTGCCGTCGCATTGTGTGGTGACCGAGTTCAGTGATTTAGAAGCCATCAAAATTGCGGCCACAAAAGCTTCGCGCGAGTTGGGTTACACCCGCATGTGGAGTATTCACCCCAGTCAAATCAGGCCGGTGGTGGAAGCCTTGGCACCCAGTGCCCATGAAATTGAGCAGGCTGCTGATTTGATTGACGCCGCCCGTCGTGCAGAGTGGGCACCTGTCAGTCATGGTGGTCAATTGCATGATCGCGCCAGTTACAGATTTTTTTGGCAAGTGCTTGAACGTGCTTACCAAACGGGAAGGCACTTGCCGGAGTCAGTTCAATCCTATTTTGGAGAGGCAACATGCGCAGCTTGAAGTTCCCCGTTCTGTTTATTGTCACGTGCCTGCTGGGTGGCCAATTGGTGCAAGCACAGCCTTCCACTGCCGCAAACGGTCAAGTCAAAAAAGAAGGCAAGGCCAAGCCAGCCGCGCAAAAAAGCGGTGCAAAGCCCAATCAGAAAAGTGAAGCTTCAAAGCCTGTCGCTGCTGCAGCTGAAACTGCATTGGCGCCTCAAGAACTCAGCATTGCAGAGCGCGTGCACGTAGGGCATCTGCCTTGCGAGCTGGGCGCATCAGTTCGAATGACAGCTGATGCCAATGCACCAGGTTACTTCAACTTGCAAGGCAAGGGTTACAAATACAGAATGCGACCCGTGACCACCAGTACGGGGGCCATCCGCTTGGAGGATGAAAAAGCAGGTGCAGTGTGGTTGCAGCTTGCCAACAAATCCATGCTCATGGATCAGAAAAATGGACGTCGATTGGCCGATGAATGCGCCCACCCAGACCAGGTGGCCTTTGCCAATGACATGAAAGTCAATCCCCCGCCAGCCTTGATTGATGTCAGCAGCCCTGCGACATCGGTGCAGCGCTGAATGAGGTCGTTTGAAAATTATTGATTTGTAAATTTATTTAGACAGGAGAAAACCATGTTGAAAGCCTACCGTGAACACGCCGCCGAACGCGCAGCGCTGGGTATCCCCCCGCTGCCTTTGGATGCAAAGCAAACAGCTGAATTGATTGAGCTGATCAAAAATCCACCACAAGGTGAAGACGCTTTCTTGCTAGATCTGTTGACACACCGCGTGCCTCCAGGTGTTGACGATGCAGCCAAGGTGAAAGCTTCGTTCTTGTCTGCAGTGGCACACAGCGATGTCAAAGTTGGTTTGGTCAGCAAAGCCAAAGCCACTGAGTTGTTGGGCACCATGGTCGGTGGCTACAACGTCAAGCCCTTGATCGACTTGCTCGACGACAAAGAAGTGGGCACTGTGGCTGCTGAAGGTTTGAAGAAAACATTGTTGATGTTTGATTTCTTCCATGATGTGGCAGAAAAAGCCAAGGCAGGCAACGCCAACGCCAGTGCGGTGATCAAGAGCTGGGCCGATGCAGAGTGGTTCACCTCACGCCCTGAAGTGGCCAAGAAAATCACTGTTTCCGTGTTCAAGGTTCCTGGCGAAACCAACACAGACGATTTGTCTCCTGCGCCCGATGCATGGAGCCGTCCTGACATTCCTTTGCATTACTTGGCCATGTTGAAAAACACACGCCCAGATGCCGCTTTCAAACCTGAAGAAGATGGCAAACGCGGCCCGATGGCCTTCATTGAAGAGTTGAAGAAAAAAGGTCACTTGGTTGCTTATGTGGGTGACGTGGTGGGTACCGGTTCTTCGCGCAAGTCTGCCACCAACAGCATCATTTGGGGCTTTGGTGAAGACATTCCTTTTGTACCCAATAAGCGCTTTGGTGGTGTGACTTTGGGCGGCAAAATTGCCCCCATTTTCTTCAATACACAAGAAGACTCTGGTGCTTTGCCCATTGAAGTGGATGTTTCCAAGTTGGAAATGGGTGATGTGATTGATGTCTTGCCTTACGACGGCAAGATTGTGAAAAACGGCGAGACCATCGCCAATTTTGAACTCAAAAGCGAAGTCTTGTTTGACGAAGCACGTGCGGGTGGCCGAATCAACTTGATCATCGGTCGTTCATTGACTGCCAAAGCACGTGAATTCTTGGGTCTGCCCACATCGACATTGTTCCGTTTGCCAAAGGTGCCAACCAGCACCAAAGCTGGCTTCACCTTGGCGCAAAAAATGGTGGGCCGTGCTTGCGGTTTGCCAGAAGGACAGGGCGTTCGACCCGGTGTTTATTGCGAACCCAAAATGACAACTGTGGGTTCACAAGACACCACAGGTCCCATGACACGGGATGAGTTGAAAGACTTGGCCTGCTTAGGATTCTCTGCCGACATGGTGATGCAGTCTTTCTGCCACACTGCGGCATACCCGAAGCAAGTGGATGTGAAAATGCACCACGAGTTGCCATCTTTCATCAGCAATCGTGGTGGTGTGTCATTGCACCCCGGTGACGGTGTGATTCACAGCTGGCTCAACCGGTTGTTGTTGCCCGACACAGTGGGAACAGGCGGCGATTCACACACACGTTTCCCGATTGGCATTTCTTTCCCCGCCGGCTCTGGCTTGGTGGCTTTTGGTGCAGCCACTGGTGTGATGCCTTTGGACATGCCTGAGTCCATCTTGGTTCGCTTCAAAGGCAAGATGCAGCCTGGCATCACTTTGCGCGATTTGGTTCACGCCATTCCTTACTATGCTATCAAAGCAGGTTTGTTGACTGTTGCCAAGTCTGGCAAGATCAATGAGTTTTCAGGCCGCATTTTGGAAATTGAAGGTTTGCCAGATTTGAAAGTAGAGCAAGCGTTTGAGTTGTCTGATGCATCCGCAGAGCGTTCTGCAGCAGGTTGTACCGTGAAGCTCAACCCTGAGCCTGTCAAAGAGTACTTGGCTTCCAACATCGTTTTGATGAAAAACATGATTGCTCAAGGCTACAACGACAAGCGCGCATTGGAGCGCCGTATCAAGGCTGTTGAAGCATGGTTGGCGAATCCCAATTTGCTTGAAGCGGACAAAGATGCAGAGTACGCACACGTGCTTGAAATCGACATGGACCAGCTCAAAGAACCCGTCATGTGCTGCCCCAACGATCCGGACGATGCCAAGTTGTTGTCGGAAGTTGCAGGCACCAAAATTGACGAGGTGTTCATTGGCTCTTGCATGACCAATATCGGTCACTTCCGAGCAGCCTCCAAGCTGCTAGAAGGACGTCGCGACATTCCCGTGAAGTTGTGGGTTGCCCCACCAACCAAAATGGATGCTGCCGAATTGACCAAAGAAGGTCACTACGGTGTGTTCGGTGCTGCCGGTGCGCGTACAGAAATGCCTGGTTGCTCTTTGTGCATGGGTAACCAAGCACAAGTGCGTGAAGGTGCCACGGTGGTGTCGACATCGACACGTAACTTCCCTAACCGTTTGGGCAAAAACACCAACGTCTATTTGGGCTCTGCCGAGTTGGCTGCCATTTGCTCTAAGTTAGGCCGTATTCCTACGCCGGCTGAGTATGCCGAGAACATGGTTGAAATCAACAAAGACGGAAGCCAGATCTACAAGTACATGAACTTTGACAAGATCGAAGAGTACGCGGAAGTGGCCAAAGGCGTTGCAGCTTAATCTAAGGTTCAACACTTAAATCAGAAGCCCAAAAGATTTCGGTCTTTTGGGCTTTTTTGATGCCTCTCATGTTTTGTTGAAAAACTTCGCTGCACAATGCACTTTGTGAAAAATTCAATACTGATCGTGGGTGGTGGCATTGGTGGATTGGCTGCCGCCTTGGCATGTGCCAAGCAAGGTGCGCAAGTGCATGTGATCGAACGAGCCTCCGTATTTAGCGAGGTTGGGGCGGGTCTTCAGTTGGGCCCCAATGCCACACGAACTTTGTTTGCTTGGGGCTTAGAGCAGGCGCTGCGCGAAATTGTTTTTGAACCTCATTGTTTGCAAGTGCGTGATACGCAGTCAGGTGCAACTTTGGGGGTTCTACGGCTTGGTCAAAGAAGTTTAGAAATGTACGGTGCACCTTATTTTGCGGTTCACCGTGCCGACCTGCATCAAGTGTTGCTTCAGCACGTGGTCCATACGGGCGCTGCAAAGTTAAATTTGAACTGTGAAATTGATCTGGCGAGAGACGATGGCAATGCCATCACGGTCAACGGTCGAGGTTTGCCCGCAGGATCTTTTGAAACATTAACGACGGAGGCCATGGTCGGTGCGGATGGGCTGTGGAGCGCCACCCGTCAGTATGTTGTGCCGAAAACACCGCCAAGGCAAACAGGCTTGTTGGCCTACCGCGCGCTTGTGCCGATGCAGGCGTTGCCTGAAAGTTTGCGCACGCAAGATGTGACGGTGTGGGTAGGGCCCAAAGTCCATGCTGTGCTGTATCCCGTCAGAGGTGGTGAATATTTGAATTTGGTGGTCATTGTGCAAGGCCGCTCACCTGAGCCACTGGAGACATGGGACCATGCAGCCAACAAGCGTGATTTGGATTTGGCAATGGGCTTTGCACATTCTGATTTAAAAAATATTTTTGAAGCCGTGGCCGAATGGCGGTTATGGCCGCTCTGCGATCGGCCGCCGCTTCGTGGCGCGCATGAGATGAGCAAAGGTCGGATTGCTTTGTTGGGCGATGCGGCACATCCGATGCGTCCATTTTTAGCGCAAGGCGCAGGCATGGCGATTGAAGATGCCGCGCAATTGGCCGCTTGCTGGGCAAGAACCGATTTGAAAGTGCCTGAACGTTGGCAGTTGTATGCCCAAAACAGATGGTCTCGCAATGCTCGGGTTCAGCAACGGGCGATACGCAATGGCAACATTTTCCATTTGCAGGGGGCCTTGCGCTGGGGTAGAAATTTGGCCATGCGCACGATGGGCGAGTCTTTGATGGATGTGCCTTGGCTTTATGCTGGCCCTTGAAGTGCCGACACAAAAGCCAAGGCGGATGACTTTTAGACTTTGCCCAGCAGCAAAAATTCCATCAGTGCTTTTTGCGCGTGCATGCGATTTTCGGCTTCATCCCACACAACTGATTGTGGTCCATCAATCACTTCTGCGCTGACCTCTTCGCCACGGTGTGCAGGCAAGCAGTGCATGAACAGTGCATCAGGTTTTGCAACCTTCATCATCTCTGCATCAACGCACCATTCAGCGAAAGCTTTTTTACGTGCTTCGTTCTCTGCCTCGTACCCCATGCTGGTCCAGACATCGGTCGTAACCAAGTCAGCGCCTTCGCAGGCTTGCATGGGGTCCTTGAAGAACTGGGTGCTGGCGGCACTTCTGACACCCACCACCGCAGGGTCTACTTCGTAGCCGCTGGGTGTGCTTAAGTGCACTTTGAAACCGAGCAAGTCGGCCGCTTGAAGCCATGTGTTGGCCATGTTGTTGCCATCACCCACCCAAGCCACCGTTTTGCCTTGAATGGAGCCGCGGTGTTCGATGTAAGTGAAGATGTCAGCCAAAATTTGGCAAGGGTGAAACTCGTTGGTCAAGCCATTGATCACTGGAACACGAGAATGTGCTGCGAAGTTTTCAATTTTGTCTTGCCCGTATGTGCGAATCATCACCAGGTCGACCATGCGACTGATGACACGCGCACTGTCTTCAATTGGCTCTGCACGACCGAGTTGACTGTCCCCTGTAGTGAGGTGCACCACAGAGCCGCCGAGTTGGTACATGCCCGCCTCAAAGCTAACGCGAGTGCGTGTAGAGGCCTTTTCAAAAATCATGGCCAACGTACGGTCTGTCAGTGGTTGAAATTTTTCGTAGGCTTTGAACTTGCCTTTGATGAAAGCTGCACGTTTGAAAATGTGCGCATACTCATCGGCTGTGAGGTCGGTGAATTGCAAAAAATGCCGAATTGGCATTGCCAGAGCATTCGAGGACATTGAAATTACTCCGAAAGAAAGGTGTGAACCAAGGGCAGCAAGATGTCGGCAACTTGATCTGCTTCTGCTTGCGTCATGATGAGCGGTGGCACCATGCGAATGACGCTGTCTGCAGTGACGCTGATGAGCAAGCCAGCATCGGCTGCGCGTTGTGTCAAGACACCACAGGGTTTGTCCAACTCAATGCCAAGCATCAGGCCTTGACCGCGAATTTCTTTCACGCCTTTGGCGCCAGCCAAACCTATTTCAAGACGCGCTTTAAGGTGTGAGCCGACACGGGCTGCGTTGTCGAGCAGGCCATCTTTTTCCATGATGCGAATGGTTTCAACACCTGCGCGCATGGCCAAGGGGTTGCCACCGAAAGTGGTGCCATGGTTGCCAGGTTGAAAGATGTTGGCGGCTTTGGGGCCTGCCACAACGGCGGCGATAGGCACGCCAGAACCTAGTCCTTTGGCCAGAGGCATGACGTCAGCTTTGATGCCAGCCCATTGGTGGGCAAACCATTTGCCAGTTCGACCCATGCCGCATTGAACTTCGTCAATCATCATGAGCCAATCTTTTTCGTCGCACAGGGCGCGCACATCGCGCAGGTAGTCCATGTGCATGGGATTGACCCCGCCTTCGCCTTGAATGGTTTCGAAGAATACGGCAACCACATTCGGATTGTTGTGTGTTGCTTTTTTCAAGGCGGCAATGTCGTTGACTGGCACGCGAATAAAGCCTTCCACCAAGGGGCCAAAGCCTTGTTGGATTTTGGTGTTGCCTGTGGCGCTGAGGGTTGCAATGCTGCGGCCATGAAAGGCTTTTTCGTAAACCACAATTTCGGGTTTGTCGATGCCCTTGTCGTGTCCGTACTTGCGTGCCAATTTGATCGCAGCTTCATTGGCTTCTAAACCCGTGCAACAAAAAAAGACGTTGGTCATGCCAGACAACTCAACCAATTTGGCCGCCAATTTTTCTTGGTTGGGTACATGGTAGTAGTTGCAGCTGTGAATGATTTTGCTCAACTGATCTTGCAGGGCAGGCACCAATTCGGGGTGGTTGTGTCCCAAGGTGTTCACGGCAATGCCGCCCAAAGCATCCAAATACTCTTTGCCATTGACGTCCCACAATCGGCACCCTTGGCCATGGCTCATTGCGATGGGCAATCGGCCATAGGTGTTCATGGTGTGCGGCGAAGTGGCTTCAATGAAAGCGGGCATGCTGAGAACTCCTCTAAAAAAAATGGCCCAACGAAGAGGGCCGCTGAGATGAGATTTTAGAGCCAGAAATAATGCTTCAAGTCTTATATAAGATACAATAGTTGTGCAATGCAACATCTAGGCGATCCCTGATGTTCGCCCGTCAAATTATCTAACCTCTGATCGATGGTTTCCAACAACGCCAAAGAAGTACTGATTCAAGGTCTCACCTTGGATGGCCGCACATTCAGACCGAGTGATTGGGCTGAGCGTTTGGCTGGTGTGATGGGCCAGTTTCGACCAGGTGGTGCAACGCCAGGCAGCCACTTGAGTTACTCGCCTTGGTGCATTCCTCAAACGTTGGGTGGCGTGAAATGTGTTGTGGTTCACACCGATCTGCGTGGATTTGAGCCCATGGCCTGGGACTTTCTCATGAACTTTGCCAAAGATAACAATTTGCAGGTATCTGAAGCCTGCCTACTACCAGAGCATCCCAAATAATCAAGTTGGTGCTTGTTGCTAGCCTTGTACAAGTGCCTTATGTTTGAATCGCCCACAAAAAAGCCGTCCTAGGACGGCTTTTTGCTTTTCTTTGCTGACAGCGCACCCGTTTCAAACGGCGGCAACCCTGATGGGTGCCGGGCTGATGATCAATTGATCAGGCGAGTGCCAAGGCTTTCACCTTGGTCGACAAGCGGCTCTTATCACGAGCAGCTTTGTTTTTGTGGAAGATGCCTTTGTCAGCAATCGTGTCCACAACGGCTTGCATTTTTGCAAACAGTTCAGTAGCTTTGGTTTTGTCACCAGCCAGAACAGCTTTTTCAACGTTCTTAACAGCGGTGCGGTATTTTGAGCGCAGAGATGTGTTTGCTGCGTTCAGTTTCACGTCTTGACGAGCGCGTTTACGGCCTGATGCCAGGCGGGGGTTCTTTTTCTTGGGTTTTCCAGAAGCCATTTTAAATTTCCTAGTTGTCTGAGGATGTTGTCAGCAAAGCCGGCTATTGTATCAGTCAAATTGCAACTCGGTCCAGGCCCCCTGACAGCCTGCCCAATCAGTCGCTACACTCTCGGCGTGAGCCTCCTTAAATCCGCCTCAACCGTTTCGCTTTGGACCTTGGCCTCCCGCATCACGGGATTGGTCCGAGAGCTATTGATCGCTTCCGCTTTTGGTGCCAGTGCACTGACGGATGCCTTTAATGTGGCCTTTCGTATTCCAAATTTGTTCAGAAGGTTCTTTGCTGAGGGTGCGTTCAGCCAAGCATTTGTGCCTGTTTTGGCCGCAAACAAAGCCCAACGCGGTGAATTGGCAACCCAAGAGGCCATTGACCATGTGGCTACTTTGTTGGCTTGGTCCCTGTTGTTGTTGAGCATGGCGGGTGTTGCCCTTGCGCCTTTCTTGGTGTGGGCGATGGCCAGTGGCTTGCAGCAGCAACCTGAGTCTTATGACGCAGCAGTCAAGATGACGCGATGGATGTTTCCCTACATTGCTTTCATGTCTTTGGTGGCATTTTCCGCAGGCATCTTGAATACTTGGAAGCGGTTTGCGGTGCCAGCTGCCACGCCAGTTTTATTGAATGTGGCCATGATCGGCGCTGCTTGGTTTTTGGCACCTTGGTTCAAAGGCCAAGGCATTCAAGCAGTTTATGCCCTGCCTGTGGGTGTCATGTTGGGTGGATTGTTGCAGCTCTCTCTGCAAATCCCTGCCTTGTC
>CALEYZ010000118.1 GCA_937928195.1 uncultured Limnohabitans sp. | reverse complement strand
TTCCAGAAAGTCGCGTCGATTCAGTTTTGTCATGAAATGTCTCCTGTTTGAGTGGTTTAGCGACGAGAAAGAAACGAAATGTTGAGGCGCAATGGGTCTTATGCCACCAAGCGCATGCCAGTGGCTGCGTCAAATACGTGCGCGCGATCCATGTCAGGTTGTAAATTGATGGTGCTTCCCAGCTGGAAATCATGGCGTTCACGGAAGACCGCTGAAAATTCAACACCCTCATGGCGACACGCCACAAAAGTGTCCATGCCTGTGGGCTCCATCACGGCGACTTGCGCTGTGATGCCGCCGCTGTCGACGAGTGTGAGGTGTTCAGGACGCGTGCCAAACACCACCGCTTGACCATTTTGACCTTTGACCGGATGTGGCAAATTGAGCTTGAGACCATCTTGCAACTCAACTTGGCATTGACCGCCATTGACCAACAACTTACCTGGCAGGAAGTTCATGGCAGGTGAGCCAATGAAACCGGCCACGAACTGATTGGCTGGAAAGTCATACAGCTCAAGGGGCGAACCAGTTTGCTCAATGCGACCATCGCGCATCACAACGATTTGATCGCCCATGGTCATGGCTTCAATTTGGTCGTGTGTGACGTAGATCGATGTGGTTTGCAAACGTTGATGCAATTCTTTGATTTCACTGCGCATGGCCACGCGCAGTTTGGCATCGAGGTTGGACAAAGGTTCATCAAACAAAAACACTTGCGGGTCGCGAACGATGGCACGGCCCATGGCCACGCGTTGACGTTGACCGCCAGACAACTGCCGTGGGTAGCGGTCTAACAGTGCGCCCAAAGCCAGAATGTCGGCGGCGCGTGCTACTTTTTTGTCAATTTCATCTTGGGGACGCTTGGCCAATGTGAGTGAGAAAGCCATGTTCTCTCCCACGGTCATGTGGGGATACAGCGCATAGTTTTGAAAAACCATGGCAATGTCGCGCGCTTTGGGGGGGAGGTCGTTGACTCTGTTGTTGCCAATGAGGATTTCGCCATCACTCACTTCTTCAAGCCCTGCAATCATACGAAGCAGAGTGGATTTACCACAGCCAGAGGGGCCAACCAGAACGGTAAATGAACCGTCCTTAATTTCTATGTCGACACCGTGAAGGATGGGAACTTCGCCAAAATTCTTTTTGACGGATCGGATCGATACACTGGCCATTACAAATCCCTAGAAAAAACATGCTTGCAAGCAACTGAGCAAGTACAGTTCACTCAAACTAATTTGCAGTATCACACTCTTGGTGGTAATTTCTTATCCAAGGTAACCCTAATTGGTCTGACCAAATTCAAAATCAACAGAGACAGGTTTTTCACACGATGAACGAGCAACTTCACTCCCTTCAAACGAGTCTGACCCTTTTGCAAGCCAACGCGATTGCAAATGAGTGTCTTGCCGTCCGTCAAAAAGAAGGCTTGTTGCCCTTGGCTGTTGCTGTGCTTGATGCGGGCGGGCAGTTGGTGGCTTTTCAAAGAGAAGATGGCTGCGGCATCATGCGTTATGACATTGCTTTTGGTAAGGCGTGGGCGGCATTGGGCATGGGCATGTCGACCCGTTTGATACGGGATCGCTTGGCCAATCGGCCCGCATTTCAAGGCGCCTTGGCCTCAGCCTCCGATGGTCGATTCATTCCGGTGCCTGGCGGTGTTTTGATTTTGAATGCGCAATCTGCGGTGATTGGCGCTGTGGGTGTCAGTGGCGATGCGTCAGATCGAGACGAGTACTGCGCGATTCAAGCAATTCATTTTGTCGGGTTTGGGTGTGAGCCATCTTCACACCAGTCCGAATGGCGGAACGCCGGGTTGTAAACGCGCGTCCCATGGACTTATGATGTTTTTCAAATTATTCAAGGGAGACAAAGTGGTTCATTTTCTTCACTTCAAACGGCGTGCATTTTTGGCTGCAATCTCATTTTTGGGCTGTGCTGCCGTTTTGCCATTGGGCACACAAGCCCAAACCAATTTCCCCACCAAAACGATTCGTTTGATTGTGCCGTTTCCTGCAGGCGGACCCACTGATATTTTTGCCCGCCAATATGCCATTGGTTTGTCACGTGTTTTAAATCAGAGCGTGATCGTGGACAACAAAGCAGGCGCCAGTGGTGCTATTGGCTCATTGGAAGTAAAACGCAGTCAACCGGATGGTCATACCTTGCTTTTTGGTACGGCTTCCAATTTGGCTTTGTACAACTTGATGGCCCTCAAGCCCCAGTACGACTACCTGAAAGACTTCACGACGGTTGCGGTGGTGGGCGGCTCTGCGGTGGTGGTGATGGCCAACAAGGAGTCGCCTCAAACATTGAAGGCCCTGATCGATCAGGCCAAAGCCAATCCTACAAAATTCCGTTATGGCTCGCCAGGACAAGGCACCTATTTGCATTTGTCCATGGAACGATTTCTGTTGGAGTCAGGTGCCAAGATTGAGCACATTCCCTACAAAGGAAGCGGTCAAGCCAAGCCGGCTTTGTTGGGCGGCCAAACGGAAACCATGGTGGACGCTTTGGGCTCCGCTTTGCCATTGCATCAAGGCGGGCAGGCCAAAATTTTGGCCATCGCATCCAACAAACGTTCCAGCTTAGCGCCTGATGTGCCCACCGTGAATGAAGCGCTGGGTATCAAAGGCTTTGAAGCTGTTTTGTGGAATGGCGTTGCGGCACCGGCTGGCACGCCCAAAGCAGTCATTGATATTTTGGCGGCGGCTACCGCCAAGGTGCTGAAAGATCCCGTGTTGGTGGACCAGTTGAAACAATTGGCCATGGAGCCCACCGATTCAACGCCAGAGTCGGCCACCGAATACATCAAAGAAGAGATGATGCGTTGGAAGCCTGTCATTGAAAAAACGGGTCTGCGAATTGAATGATGAGCGCGCCTCGTATCGCACTCATTCATGCGACGCCATTGGCCATCGCACCGGTAAATGGATCGTTTCAAAAACTGTGGCCCACCGCTCAACTGCAAAACATTTTGGACGACAGCTTGTCACGTGACTTGGCGGAGACGGGTCAACTCACGGCGGACATGGTGGAGCGGTTTATCGACTTGGCGCAATACGCCAAGCGTGCAGGTTGTCAGGGCATTTTGTTTACATGTTCCGCTTTTGGTGAGGCCATCGAGGCTGCCGCCAGGGTGGTGGGTATCCCATGCTTGAAACCCAATGAAGCCATGTTTGAGGATGCTTTGCAGCTTGCGTTGCGAGCCAAGCCATTGGACACTGACGATGTCAACATCGGTTTGGTGGCCACATTTGCCGCTTCGATTGAATCAATGCGCGAAGAATTCAATGCGCTCGCGTCAGGCCAAGCTCGGCGTGTGAATTTCACTGGCGTCTACGTGCCCAAGGCGATGGACGCTTTGGCTCAAGGTGATGCGCAAGTGCATCATCAACTTGTGGCAGCGGCCATTGAAACAATGCCAGCCTGTGATGTCGTGATGTTGGCGCAATTTTCAATGGCGGCGGCACAGACCATGGCGCAATCAAAAACAAGCGCTCCCATTCTGACCAGCCCAGATTGTGCTGTGATCGCACTTCAAAAACGGATGAAACATGTCTGAATTCAGAGTTGGTTTTTCTCAACTTCAAACCTTCATTGCCAATGCCATGACAGCCCTCGGCATTCCCGACGAAGATGCCCAAACCATTGGCACTTTGATGGCCGAAGCTGACATGCAGGGCTCCGATGGCCATGGTGTGATCCGTCTTGCGCCCTATGCCAAACGAATTTTGGCTGGTGGCTTGAATCTCAATCCCCAGATTCAAGTTGTGCAAGAACGCACGGCCATGGCTTTGATCGATGGCGACAATGGCATGGGCCATTTGGTCATGAAACGGGCAACAGAGTTGGCCATTCAAAAGGCGCGCACTGCCGGTATTGCTTGGGTCGGCAGTCGTTTTAGCAACCATGCTGGCCCCGCTTCTTTGTATGCCCGCATGGCCTTGAAGCACGACATGATTGGTTTGTACTTTGCTGTGGGCAATGCCAATCACTTACCACCGTGGGGCGGTTTGGACATGTTGTTGTCTACCAATCCGATTGCGGCAGCCATCCCCACTCTGAACGAGCCGCCCGTTGTTTTGGACATGGCCACCACCGTTGCAGCTTACGGCAAGGTTAAGGCCAAGGCACAGCGCGGAGAAATGATGCCAGAGGGCTGGATGATTGACCGGCAAGGTAAGCCGTTGCTTGACCCAAACAAAAGCCATGAAGGTTTCTTATTGCCTATTGGCGGTTACAAGGGTTACGGTCTGTCGCTCATCGTGGGTATTTTGGCCGGCACCCTCAATGGCGCAGCCATGGGCAGCCAGGTGATTGACTTCAATCAAGATTTCACAAGCACCACCAACACAGGGCAGGCCATTGCCGTCATTGATCCATCGGCCTTTGGTGACATTGATGAATTCAAACAAAACGTGGATCGACTGGTGCGTGA
>CALEYZ010000117.1 GCA_937928195.1 uncultured Limnohabitans sp. | reverse complement strand
TGCAAGACCACAAACGCGCCACCATCATGGGCAGCCAAACTTTTGGCAAAGGCTCAGTGCAAACAGTGCGCCAGTTGGGTCCCGACACCGCATTGAAACTCACCACCGCACGCTACTACACGCCCAATGGCCGCTCCATCCAAGCCAAAGGCATCTTGCCAGACGTCATGTTGGACGAAACTGAAAATGGCAATGTGTTTGCAGCCTTGCGCACGCGGGAAGCCGATTTGGAAAAGCATTTGGGCAATGGCCAAGAAGCTGAAAAGAAAAACGAAGAACGTCAAAAAGCACGCGAAGAAGCTTTGAAAAAATTGGAAGCTGAAGCCAAAAAACCCGAGTCTGAAAGAAGGCCACCCGAGTTTGGTTCCGACAAAGATTTCCAACTCAACCAAGCCTTGAACCAGCTCAAAGGTTTGCCCGTCAAAGTGAGCGCCACTTTGGCCGAGCGCAAAGAAGAGAAAAAAGACAAGTAATCGCCCATGAGGGATGACCAACTCCTGCGCTACTCGCGCCACATTCTGCTAGAAGAATGGGGCGTTGAAGGCCAGGAGCGAGTGGCGCAGTCGCATGCCCTCATCATTGGCGCGGGCGGCTTGGGCTCGCCTGCGGCACTTTACTTGGCCAGTGCGGGCGTCGGCCACATCAGTGTGGTCGATCACGACCGAGTGGATGTCACCAATTTACAGCGACAAATTGCGCACACGCAGGCACGCGTAGGCGAGCTCAAAGTGGCGTCCCTTCGCACGGCGCTGTTGGGCATCAATCCAGAAGTACGCGTCAGCACCTATGCGGTCAAGGCCGATGCGCAACTGCTAGACGTGCTGGTAGCGCAAGCCGATGTGGTGATGGACTGCACCGACAATTTTGAAACGCGCCACGCCATCAATCTGGCCTGCGTCACGCACGGCAAGCCCTTGGTATCTGGTTCTGCATTGCGTTTAGATGGCCAAGTGGCGGTCTACGACACACAACACACCGAGGCACCCTGCTACGCCTGCGTCTTTCCGCCTGCGCAAAACTTTGAAGAAACGCGCTGTGCCACCATGGGTGTCCTGGCACCTCTGGTGGGTGTCATTGGCAGTTTGCAGGCCACTGAAGCGCTCAAACTCCTCAGCGGCATGGGCAACAGCTTGCGCGGTCAACTGCTGATGTTCAATGCCAAGCACATGGAGTGGCAAACCAT
The DNA here is from genome assembly GCA_937928195.1 of uncultured Limnohabitans sp. Classification (GTDB taxonomy): domain Bacteria; phylum Pseudomonadota; class Gammaproteobacteria; order Burkholderiales; family Burkholderiaceae_C; genus Limnohabitans_A. Next base: position 3,253 of record CALEYZ010000117.1, on the reverse strand, counting down.
TCAGACGCACCGACAAGCCGATTGCCCCGTCTGCAGTTCATTGCGGCCCTCAGCGTTTGTCTGAGGCTGAGCGCGGCTTAAACCCACCTATCATTGCCGCATGAATTCTCTACAAGCCTGGTTGCCCTTTCTCAAGTGGCCCCGCTTAACTCCTGAGCTGTTTCGCAAAGAATGGATTGCCGGTTTTTCGGTGGCTTTGCTTATGGTGCCGCAATCAGTCGCATATGCTGCTTTGGCGGGCATGCCATTGGTGACTGGTTTGTACGCAGCACTGTTACCTGCCTTGGTTGGCGTGATGTGGGGCGGCTCTTCACGCTTGTCCATTGGACCTTCTGCGCTCACCTGCGTTCTCATTGGGGCGTCGCTCACGGGCATGGCCCAACCTGCAAGTGCCCACTGGGTGCATTTGGCCGTTTGGTTGGCCCTGATTGCCGGCACCTTGCAATTGCTGATGGGCGTCCTTCGCTATGGCTGGCTGCTCAACCTGATCAGCTCACCTGTCATGATGGGCTTCACGCAAGCCGCGGGTTTGCTGGTGATGGCCTCCCAGCTGCCGGCCATTACCGGATGGCAAGCCGGCGGTTCATTTCAATGGGCCGATGTGACATTTGGATTGGGCAGTTTGGCGGCCCTGTTCGCGGCCAAAAAATGGCTGCCCAAATGGCCCAGCATCATGTTGGTCGTGGCTGCCACGGGCGGCATCAGCTACGCCATTGGTTTTGCCAATCAAGGCGGCGCCGTCATTGGTGCTTTGCCTTCGTCGTTGCCAAGTTTGTCTTTGCCACCGCTCCTGACATGGTCCGAGCTCGGCATGCTGATGGGGCCGGCCGTGCTGATTGCCCTTGTGAGTTTCCTCGAGGCGGCTTCCAGTGCCAAAACGGAGAATCAAAAAGAAGGCACCTTGTGGCAAGAGAACCAAGATTTGATCGGGCAAGGCCTGGCCAAGATCGCTTCTGCGCTCAGCGGCAGTTTTGCCACCAGCACCTCTTTCTCAAGGTCGGCCATCAGTTTGGCCTCTGGTGCCAAAACGGGTTGGGCCGTCATTGCCACCACCTCCTTTGTGCTTCTGGCCGTGTTTGCATCGCCGGCTTTGTTTCATGTGCCGCGCGCGGTGCTGGCGGCCATCGTGATTTTGGCCGTGTCCAGTTTGATTCAACCCAAAGCATTTGTAAAACTGTGGCAAATCTCGCGCATTGAAGCCACCACCGCTGGCTTGACCTTTGCCATCACTTTGCTCAGCACACCTCGCATTTACTGGGGCGTTCTGGCGGGCGTCTTGATGGGCTTGAGCCATTTCCTGCACACCCGATTGCACCCACGCATCATTGAAGTGGGATTGCATGAAGATGGCAGTCTGCGTGACCGCCATCTCTGGCAGCTGCCAGCCATCACGCCCGATGTGTTTGCCCTGCGAATGGACGCTGAACTCGATTTTGCTGCAGCCAGTAGTTTTGAAAAATACATCACCGAGAAGCTGCGTGAATTGCCTCACATTCAGCATGTTTGCCTGTTTGCACAACCCATCAACAGAATTGATGCCACGGGCGTCGAGACTGTTCAACAACTTCGCAAACAACTCCAGCAACGTCAAGTTCAGCTGCACATCAGCGGCATCAAACTGCCCGTTGAAAAAGCCTTGCGATTGGCGGGTGAGTTGAATGGACACGAAGGCGTTCATTTGTACCGAACCGACATGGAAGCCGTCAATGCGCTGCGCGCCTTGCAAACCTTGCCCGACGACATCGCCGGCATGGCCATCTGAGCTTAAGCGCTGACGATCCAGCCCTCTAAGGGGTCGAACTTGGGCAGGCCATAACTGCCAGTTTGGCCTGCTGCCTCGGCCAGGGCGTGCTGCGTCGCAGCCCAACCTGCTTGCACCATGCACAGCACGGCATCCAAGCGGTCACCCGACCCATCGGCCAACAACAAGTCATGCTGCGCTGGCGATAATTTCAGGCGCAATGCCAAACGCGTTTGGGCCAAATCCAAAGCATGCAAGATGTCTTTGCGCGCCAGCCAACGCTCAGGGGTTTGTTTCTGTTTGTCATCGCTTTTGTAGCTGCGATGGCCCACAATTTCGCGCGCCAACAATCCGGGGTAAGCCTCGAGGGCGACACAGTCTGAACGTCCTGCTTGCAAACCAGGCAAAGTCCAACCGGCCGATCGCAACAAGGGCACACCCGCATGCATCATCCAAGCCACTGGCGGGTTCACCCACTTCATCGACGGGCTGGCACCGGCAGGGCCATCTGTTGTGCGATGCGCAAATTTAGACCCCGCAGGTCTGGCATCACAAAAGGACTTGAACAGTTGGCGCAATTCATCGCGTGAATGGGCCGCGTAGCGGTCCATGCACTCGGGCCAGGTGGTGGGCCATTGTTGTGCTTCGACCCATGCTCTGGGCAACCCAAAGGGCAAATCAAAACCGCCCACACAGTGCATGGTGTCAGGCGCAGGTTGCTGGAGGAAGGCGTGAAAAGCAGTCAGTGTTTCAAAAGACAGCAATTGCTTCAATTGCACACTGCCGCGGTGCAAAGCACCCGAGGCCACCACAATTGGTTTGCGTTTGCTGGGGCTGCTTGAGAAATCGCAGCCCAGCAAACAGGTCGATGAAAAATCAGGCGCGTCCAATGATGGAGGCCGTGGCCATTAACTCTTCAAGCAAAGCCAATGAGACAGCGCCAGAGACGCTGTAGGGGTCAAGCTCTGCGCGTTCAGAGTATTTCAGCAAGATGTTGGTGTTGACGCGGGCGACATCCACTTGGCCCATGGTCCATCCGCCAAAACGACGCTCTGAGATTTCCTCGTAATGCAAAAGCACCACGTCTTTGTGACGTGCATCTTTTTGGATGTGACCGTACAAGTCGCTGACGGCTTCTCGGCCGCCTTCGATGGCCTGCAAGAAAATGCCGCCGCCGTAGACCAAGATGCCGGTGATGCCCGTGCTGGGGTTGAACTGGCGCGACTGCGCCAAGATCGATTCAATGACAGAAGGCTGTGGATCAACTGCGCGGCTTGCATAAAGTAAACGGACCAACATGATCAGGCCTTTCTGGGAATCAATGACAAGAATTCACGGCGCAAATTGGCGTCTTTCAAAAACACACCACGCATGACCGAGTTGATCATTTTGCTGTCCATGTCTTTGACACCGCGCCAGCCCATGCAGAAGTGGCTGGCTTCCATCACGATGGCCAAGCCATCGGGCTGAGTTTTGCGTTGAATTAAATCAGCCAGCTGAACCACGGCTTCT
>CALEYZ010000116.1 GCA_937928195.1 uncultured Limnohabitans sp. | reverse complement strand
GATCAACGCGTGCTTCATGAAGGGAATGTCTTTGCGGATTTTGAAAAATTCCATGGTGTTGCTCCGCTTTAGGCTTTGTCTTCTGATTTGGCTGGCACTGCTGTACCCTCTGGGCGCCACACCGTACCAATCGATACGGACTTGAGTTTCTTCTGACGGCCATACCAAAGGTTGACCAAACCGCGGGAGAAGAACACCGCGGAGAACATGCTGGTCAAAATGCCCAAGCAATGCACCACGGCAAATCCACGTACAGGGCCTGAACCAAAAGCAAGCAAAGCCACACCCGCAATGAGGGTGGTGATGTTGGAGTCCAGAATGGTGGCCCACGCACGGTCGTAGCCTGCGTGAATGGCGGTTTGGGGTGACGCACCCAAACGCAACTCTTCTCGCACCCGCTCGTTGATCAGCACGTTGGAGTCAATCGCCATGCCCAGCGCCAAGGCCATCGCAGCCATGCCGGGCAACGTCAGGGTGGCTTGCAACATCGAAAGTGCCGCCACCAACAAGAGCAGATTGACGGCCAAGGAGATGCTGGAAAACAAGCCAAACACCATGTAGTAAATGCACATGAAGGCGGCAATCACCACAAAGCCCCAAGTGACGCTGTTGAAACCTTTGGCAATGTTTTCGGCACCCAGGCTGGGGCCGATCGTGCGCTCTTCAATGATTTCCATGGGCGCCGCCAAAGAACCTGCGCGCAACAACAACGCTGTGTCATTGGCCTCGCTGGTGGTCATGCGGCCAGAAATTTGCACACGACCGCCGCCAATTTCGGAGCGGATCACCGGGGCCGTCACCACTTCGCCTTTGCCTTTTTCAAACAGCAAAATGGCCATGCGCTTGCCAATGTTTTCGCGGGTGACATCTTTGAAGATGCGCGCGCCTTTGCCATCCAGTGACAAATTGACCACGGGCTCTTGCGTCTGGTTGTCAAAACCAGGCTGTGCGTCGGTCAGGTTGTCGCCCGTCAAAATCACCTGCTTCTTCACAATCACCGATTGGCCATTGCGCTCTAAATAACGCTCAGAACCAAACGGCACCAGGCCATTGGTTTGCTCCGCCGAGCGGGCTTCGCTGCTCTCGTCGACCAAGCGCACTTCCAGAGTGGCCGTGCGGCCCAAAATGTCTTTGGCCTTGGCGGTGTCTTGCACGCCCGGCAGTTGCACCACAATGCGGTCCAAGCCTTGTTGCTGAATCACAGGCTCTGCCACGCCCAACTCGTTGATGCGGTTGTGCAAGGTTGTGATGTTTTGTTTGAGGGCCTGTTCTTGCACGCGGCGTGCGGCTTCAGGCTTGATGGTGGCGGTCAATTTGAACTCACCACCATCTGCCGCATCCAGTGCTTGCAAATCGGTAAATTGATCGGCCAACACGCGACGCGCGGCATTCAATTGGGCCTGATCGCGCACGCGCACTTCAATGCTTTGGCCATTGCGTGCAATGCCGCCATGGCGCACATCTTTTTCACGCAAAGCCGTGCGGATGTCGCCCACCAAAGAATCCGTCTTTTGTGTCAACGCGGCTTTCATGTCAACTTGCAACATGAAGTGAACACCGCCGCGCAGGTCCAAGCCCAAATACATGGGCGCAGCGTGCAAGGAGGTCAACCAGGCAGGTGAGCGTGACAACAAATTCAAAGCCACCACATAGCCATTCTCAGTGCCTTCAGGTATCAAGGCCTTTTGAATCGCGTCTTTGGCTTTGAGTTGCTGTTCCGTGGATTCAAAGCGTGCCTTGATGGAAGCACCTTCCAAGCTTACAGCGGACGGCGCCACGTTGGCCACCTTGAGTGCGTCTTCTACACGTGCCAATGTGGCCGCATCGACCTTGGACGTCATCTTGGACGATGAAACCTGCACCGCCGGTGCTTCACCAAAAAAGTTGGGCAAGGTGTAAACCACGCCCAACAACAACGCGATCACAATGATCGCAAATTTCCACACCGGATAACGGTTCATGATGGCAGCCGCTTCAAAGAAGAAAAAGAGCACTACGAAATAGCACAACACGCGCCCAAGCACTCAGTGGCTTAGGCCTTGGGGGCATTTACTTGATCGTGCCTTTAGGCAGCACTTGCACCACAGCGGAACGCTGCATTTGCACTTCCACGCCATTGGCAATTTCAACGCTCAAAAAGCCGTCGCCCAATTTGCTAACTTTGCCCAAGAAGCCACCGGCGGTGATGATTTCATCGCCTTTGGCCAGCGCATCGATCATGGCCTTGTGTTCTTTTTGCTTCTTCATTTGGGGGCGAATCATGACGAAATACAGCACCACAAACATCAAGAGCAAGGGCAACATGCTCATCAAAGAAGACTGAACGTCACCACCGGCTGCAGCAGCTGGGGCGGTTTGGGCAAATGCGGATGAAATGAACATCATCGAACTCCACTGATAAATAAAGAATAATCTCCCCAAAAGTCTGCTGTGAAACGGCTGTTGGGGCCAACCGCTGATTGTATGCGGGGCTATGATGGGCCCCAAAGACCTTGTCCAATTCGGGAGACGACCATGACCGGCCATACTCATGACCATGATCACGACCATTCCACCTTAAGTGAGATGGACGTCCGGGTTCGCGCCTTGGAAAGCCTGCTCACTCAAAAAGGCTACATCGACCCGGCGGCAATTGACCGCATCATCGAAACCTACGAAACCGAAGTAGGCCCTCACAACGGCGCCCAAGTGGTGGCCAAAGCCTGGGCCGAGCCTGAATTCAAAGCTTGGTTATTGAAAGATGCCACAGCCGCCATTGCCTCATTGGGCTTTACAGGTCGCCAGGGCGAACACATGGTGGCCGTAGAAAACACGCCCGAGCAACACAACATGGTGGTTTGCACGCTCTGCAGCTGCTACCCCTGGACGGTCTTGGGCTTGCCGCCTGTTTGGTACAAAAGTGCCGCTTATCGCGCGCGCGCCGTGCTCGAGCCCCGCAAAGTCTTGGCCGACTTTGGCGTCACCTTGCCCGAGAGCACCCGCATTCGCGTTTGGGATTCCACAGCCGAAGTCCGTTACTTGGTCTTGCCACGACAACCCGCTGGCACCGCGCATTTGTCGCAAGCCGAACTGGCCAAACGGGTGACACGCGACGCCATGATCGGGACTGCACTCGTATGAACGGCGTGCACGACATGGGCGGCCAACAAGGATTTGGCCCTGTTCTCCTGGAAGTCAATGAGCCTTTGTTTCATGCGCCATGGGAAAGCCGGGCCATGGCTGTCACGGTGGCCATGGGCGCCAGTGGCCAGTGGAACATTGACCTGAGCCGTTCGGCGCGCGAGTCGTTGCCACCTGCCACTTACCTGTCCAGCAGCTATTACGAAATTTGGATCCGCGCCCTCGAAAAGCTGATGCTAGAGCGCGGCATGGTGACGCAAGCAGAACTTGCAAGCGGACAACTGAGTGCACCGCCGGTCAAAGTGAACCGGGTCCTCACCAGAGAGACCGTGGACGCGGCCTTGAAAGCCGGCAGTCCCACGGAACGCCCCATTGATCAACCCGCCCTGTTCAGCGTGGGCCAAAAAGTTCGGGCACGCAACATGCACCCTCAAGGCCATACCCGTTTGCCGCGTTATGTGCGCGGTCATGTCGGAACCATCGTGAGCGTCCATGGCGGCCATGTGTTTCCAGATGGGCACACCTTGCGCGCCATGCCGCCCTTCAATGTGCCGGTCGAATGGCTCTACACCGTGGTGTTTGACGGCCCTACACTGTGGGGAGCGCAAAGTGACCCCACTGTGGAAGTTACCGTGGACGCATGGGAATCTTATTTAGAGTCGGTGGCCTGAAGTCTTTTGAATCACACGCATGCAAAACACCCACCTGACCCTCGAAGAGATTGCCCAACATTGCGGTGGGCACATGCCGCTGCCCGTGCAAGACGTCCATGGCACCGTGTTTTCAGAACCCTGGCAAGCGCATGCGTTCGCCATGACCCTGCAGCTGCATGAAAAAGGCTTGTTCACTTGGCCTGAATGGGCTGCGGCGCTGACACAAGAAATTCTCAATGCGCAAGCGGCAGGTGATGCAGACACCGGCGTCACCTACTACACCCACTGGCTCAACGCCCTGGAGGCCATGGTGTTGGCCAAGCAATTGGGCACGGCCGAGCAAATTCATGACTTGGAACATGCCTGGGAAGATGCGGCGGCCCGCACACCGCACGGCCAACCGATCACATTGACGGCATGAAGTTTCCTGTGCTTCCTGTGGCAGCCCTGATGGGCAGTTTGATCACCTTGTGTGCAGGCACCTCGCTGGCCAAGAGTTTGTTTCCGCATGTAGGCGCTGAAGGCACCACCACGTACCGCCTGATTTTTTCCACACTCTTGCTCATGGCCTTTTGGCGACCTTGGCGCCGCGCCTGGACCTGGGCCGACGCCCCACCGCTGATCATGTTTGGCGCCACCTTGGGTGTCATGAACCTGCTGTTTTACAGCGCCATCAAAACCGTGCCCTTTGGTTTGGCCATTGCCATTGAGTTCACGGGCCCCTTGGCTGTGGCCCTGTGGTCTTCTAAAAAACCGCTTGATTTTGTGTGGATTGTGTTGGCCATCGTCGGCATGGGCTTGATCTTGCCTTTAGGTCAGACCTTGGGGGCGGAGGGTGCAGTGGCATCCCTTGATCCGATGGGCATTGCTTTCGCCTTGGGCGCAGGTTTCTGTTGGGCCATGTACATCGTGTTGGGCCAGCGCGTGGCCGATCGCATTGGCGCCTTTGCCACGCCCATGGGCATGCTGGTGGCCGCACTGGTGGTCACCCCTTTTGGCGTCAGTGTGGCCGGCGCATCATTGCTGAATGTGCAATGGATGCTGACGGGCTTGGGCATTGCCTTGCTCTCAAGCGCCATTCCCTACAGCTTGGAAATGTACTCACTCAAGCACTTGCCCAAACAAACCTTCAGCATCTTGCTGAGTTTGGAGCCTGCCGTGGGCGCCTTGGCAGGTTGGTTGGTATTGTCAGAGCAGCTAAGCACGCAACAAATCAGTGCCATTGGTTTGATCATGGCCGCTTCGATGGGAAGCGCCATGACCGCAGGTCAACGCAAGATCACGGATTGACGCACCGACTCAAATGTCGATGTTGCCAGCGCGCAGTGCGTTGCTCTCAATGAAGTTGCGACGTGGCTCCACCTCGTCACCCATCAGCATGGTGAACACGCGATCGGCTTCAATGGCGTCGTCAATTTGCACACGCAACAAACGGCGCACAGTGGGGTCCATGGTGGTTTCCCACAGTTGAGCGGGGTTCATCTCGCCCAAGCCCTTGTAACGCTGACGGCTGGTGGTGCGCTCGGCTTCGCCAATGAGCCAGGCCATGGCTTGGCGGAAGTCGTTGGTCTTCTCTTCTTTTTGCTTGTCGCCTTCACCGCGCATGACCTTGGCGCCTTCGCCCAACAAACCACGGAAGGTGTTGGCCGCTTCAGCCAAAGCAGCGTAATCTGCGCCGTGCACAAAGTCTTGCGTGATGACACTGCTCTTGATGTTGCCGTGGTGGCGACGGCTGATGCGCAGCAAGGGCTTGTCGGTGCGCACATCAAACTCGGCTGTCACTTCAGCGGGCACGCCGGTGGTGTTGAGTTCGCGCAGTTTGGCTTGCAAAGCGGGCGCGCATTCAGCGGCGTTGTCGAGGTTGTCGAGATTGAGGGCCACGCCATCGGCAATGGCGCGCAAAGCTTCGGCGTCCATGAAGTTGGACAAGCGGTGAATGACGGCTTCGGCCACTTGGTGCTTGCGCGCCAAAGACTCGAGCGTGTCGCCACTCAGCACCTGCGGTGATGCGCCGCCGGTGGCAATGCTGGCGTCTTTCAAAGCGATGCGGAGCAAGAAGCCATCGAGTGCCGGTGCATCTTTCAAATACAACTCTTCTTTGCCGGCCTTCACTTTGTAAAGCGGTGGCTGCGCAATGTAGATGTGGCCGCGCTCGACCAAGTCTGGCATTTGGCGGTAGAAGAAGGTGAGCAACAAGGTGCGAATGTGGGCGCCGTCAACGTCGGCGTCGGTCATGATGATGATGCGGTGGTAACGCAGTTTGTCGACGTTGAAGTCGTCGGTGCCACTCTTGCCAGAGTCGGCCGTCACTTTGCCGATGCCCGTGCCCAGCGCCGTGATGAGCGTGACGATTTCATTGCTGGTGAGCAATTTTTCGTAGCGTGCTTTTTCAACGTTCAGAATCTTGCCGCGCAAGGGCAAGATGGCTTGGAATTTGCGATCACGGCCCTGCTTGGCAGAACCGCCGGCGGAGTCACCCTCCACGATGTAGATTTCGCAAAGCGCGGGATCTTTTTCTTGGCAGTCGGCCAACTTGCCGGGCAAGCCCATGCCATCGAGCACACCTTTGCGGCGTGTCATTTCGCGGGCTTTGCGCGCAGCTTCACGGGCGCGCGCTGCTTCGACAATCTTGCCGCACAAAATTTTGGCGTCGTTGGGGCGTTCTTCCAAAAAGTCGCCCAGGGCTTTGGCCACGATGTCTTCTACGGGTGCACGTACTTCGCTGGACACCAACTTGTCTTTGGTCTGGCTAGAAAACTTGGGCTCGGGCACTTTGACGCTGAGCACGCAGCACAAGCCTTCGCGCATGTCGTCGCCACTGACTTCAACCTTTTGCTTTTTGGCAATTTCGTTTTTCTCAATGTACTTGCCAATGACACGTGTCATGGCTGCACGCAAACCGGTGAGGTGAGTGCCACCGTCGCGTTGTGGAATGTTGTTGGTGAAGCACAAAACGCTTTCGTTGTACCCATCGTTCCACTGCATGGCCACTTCCACACCAATGCTTGTGCCTGGAATGCCACCGTACGAATCGGCAGGGCGCTCGCCCATCGCGATGAACGCGTTGGGGTGCAATACTTTTTTGTTGGCGTTGATGAAATCAACGAAGCCCTTGACGCCACCGGCACCAGAGAAGTCGTCTTCTTTGCCACTGCGTTCGTCTTTGAGGCGAATGCGCACGCCGTTGTTCAAGAAGCTGAGTTCACGCAAACGCTTGGCCAAAATTTCGTAATGGAAATCGTGGTTCTGCGTGAAGATGTCGGTGTCGGGCAAGAAGTGAACTTCGGTACCGCGTTTTTCAGTGGCTCCCGTGATCTTCATGGGCGACACTTCAACGCCGTCGACCATTTCGAGCAAACGGTTTTGCACAAAGCCTTTGGCAAATTCAATTTGATGCACTTTGCCGTCGCGACGCACCGTGAGGCGCAACCACTTGCTGAGCGCGTTCACGCAGCTCACGCCCACGCCGTGCAAACCGCCCGACACTTTGTAACTGTTTTGATTGAACTTGCCGCCTGCGTGCAATTCAGTAAGCGCAATTTCTGAGGCCGAGAGCTTGGGCTCGTGCTTGTCGTCCATCTTCACGCCGGTGGGAATGCCGCGGCC
>CALEYZ010000115.1 GCA_937928195.1 uncultured Limnohabitans sp. | reverse complement strand
TGCCAGGCATGCGGCCCGCTTGGAGGTAGTGAGCTGCCGTGGCCTGCGCGAACGTGCTGGTGTGTGCATCGCTGAATTGTTTGCACATGACGGCGCGGCTTAAGAGCTCGGGCGGTGCAATCATCCAACCCACACGCAAGCCTGGGCTGAGCACCTTGGACAAAGAGCCACAGTGCACCAACCAGTCGCGGCTGCCTGGCACTTGGGCGCTAAGGGCCAGCAAGCTGGGCGGTGGTGCTGCGTTGAAATACAAGTCACCGTAGGGATCGTCTTCGACCATGAGTGTGTTGTATTTGACGGCCAGCGCCAGCAATTTTTTGCGGCGCTCAAGACTCAGCAAAGCACCTGTGGGGTTGCCAAAGGTGGGGATGACATACACGAACTTGGGGCGGTGTTCGGCGATCAATTGCTCAAGGGCTTCTGTGTCCACGCCATTGCCATCCACGGGCGCAGAAATAAGTTGCGCGCCATACAAACGGAAACACTGGATGGTGGCCAAAAATGTAGGGCCTTCCACAATCACTTTGTCTCCAGGACTGATCATGGTTTTGCCAATCAGATCGAGTGCTTGTTGGCTGCCGGTGGTCACAATCAGTTGGTCTGCTGACAAATCTGTGACGCCCTTTTGCCCCATGAAGTGCGCCAGCTGGTCACGCAAGGGGCCATAGCCTTCAGTGGCACCGTATTGCAAAGCCGCACCGGGTTCTTGCGACAAGGCTTGCGACGATGCTTCGCGGATGCCTTCCACGTCGAACATGGCACTGTCGGGGAAACCACCGGCAAAACTGATGATGCCGGGTTTGCCCAGAAGTTTGAACAACTCCCGGATGGCTGAAGTCTCGACATTGTTCAAACGATCGGCAAATTGCAAGGACATGGTGTATCTTCCACAAAACACTTTTAAACAGGCGAATGGCTACGGTCTATTTTGACTTGGATTGACAAGCCAGTGCCAACATTCTGCTGATATTTTCCCTCATGAACGCTCACAACATCGAACTCTTTTTTCACACCCTGAAGGAAGCCAACCCTCAGCCCACCACAGAGCTGGCTTACACCTCGGTGTTTGAGTTGTTGACAGCGGTGCTCTTGTCTGCACAGGCCACCGATGTGGGCGTGAACAAAGCCACGCGCAAGCTGTTTCCTGTGGCCAACACACCGCAGGCCATCTTGGCACTAGGCCAAGACGGCCTGGAAAGCTACATCAAGACCATTGGCTTGTATCGCAATAAGGCCAGCAACTTGCTCAAAACCTGTCAAATTTTGGTGGACCAGTACCAAGGCGAAGTGCCCCGATCGCGCGAAGCCTTGGAGTCTCTGCCTGGCGTAGGCCGCAAAACTGCCAACGTGGTGCTCAATGTGGCGTTTGGCGAACCCACCATGGCGGTGGACACACACATCTTCCGGCTGGGCAACAGAACGGGCCTTGCACCTGGCAAGACGCCCTATGAAGTGGAAATGAAACTGCTCAAGCGCATTCCCGAAAAGTATTTGGTGGATGCACACCATTGGCTGATCTTGCATGGTCGCTATGTCTGCCAAGCCCGCAAGCCACTGTGCGCGCAGTGCGCTGTCTCGGCCTTTTGTGATTTCAAACCTAAGACGGCTTAAACATCGAAACTGTTGCTTCTAACGCGCACCAAGTCACAGCGTTATTTGGGCAAGGCCACCCAGCGCGTCACGCCCTCTTCTTGCCATTCGCGCCACTGCAATCTGTTTTGAAACACCGTTGACAAAGCTTGATGTGTGGCAGGTGAATGGGGCTTGCCTGCATGCACCAATTGACCCTGCGACATCACCCACAAGCCATCCGCCTGCAAGGCCAAATTGAGTTCGTGCAACACACTCACCACCGCGGCGCCCTGCTCAGTCAAACACCGAACCCACTCCAGCCAATCGGCCTGATGCGGCACATCGACGCCGGCCAAAGGTTCGTCCATGAGATAAACCTTGGCCTGAACGGCCAATGCACGCGCCAGCAAAACCCGCTGCCGTTCCCCGCCAGACAGTTGCCCCAAACTGCGCGTGCGCCATTCCCACGCTTGCACCGTCTTGAGCGCCACCTCCACCACAGCATGGTCTTGGGCACTTGGCGAGGCCAACCACGACTGATGCGGCAATCTGCCCAACATGGCCACGTCGTAAACCGTGAGGTCATCTTGTCCTGCCTCTGCTTGACCCAGCCAGGCCAAGGTCTGCGCACGCTCTTTGCGATGCCATTGCGTCCAGGGCTGCCCCAACAAGCTCACTTGCCCTTGTGTTTGCAACGCTGGCGACAAACCAGCCAAGGCCTTCAGCAAACTTGATTTGCCCGCCCCGTTGGGGCCCACCAAAGCAAACCACTCTCCCGCATGCAAAGAGAGGGAAACGTTGTTGACCGCTTTGATGTCACCGTGCAGCACCGTGACGCCCTGCGCGGACAAGGCCACTTCAGAATGTGTACCGGTGTTGGAATGGCGGTTCATGCTTGCCCACCTTTGGCGCTGGTGCCCGGTCTTGTCATGCCATGCATCAGAAACAACATGTAACCACCACCCAAAATGGCGGTCAGCACCCCCACAGGCAATTCAACGGGGGCCAACATGCCACGCGCCAGCAAATCGGCTGCGCCCAACAACACAGCGCCCATCAGACAGGACATGCTCAAGGTTTTGCTGTGCACCCCCTTAACGCGCGCGCGCACCAAGTGCGGGGCCGCCAAACCGACAAAGGCAATCAGTCCCGTTTGTGCCACAGCCGCTGCGGTACACAAAGCCAGCACCGCCAGCAGCAGCCACCGCAAGGATTTGACGGGCAAACCCAAACTGAGTGCCGTGGACTCGCCCAATGCCAGGCCATCCAACACAGGACTTGCCGCCACCGCCACAAACCAGGACAACATCAGCACACCCACCATCAGGCCACAGGCCGACCAACTCACATAAGCGGTAGAGCCCAACATGAACGATTGCACAGACCCTTGAATGCTGGGGTACAAGATAAGCAGCAACGATGCCGCAGCACCAAACACCACACCCACCACCACCCCAGCCAAGAGCAACCGAAGCGTGTGTTGAACACCCCACGAAAGAATCAAGGACAAAGCCACGGCCAACCAAGCACCCATGAACGCCATGCCTGTGATGCCCAATCGAAGGAACCACGGCGAGATGTTCACTTGTGACAACAGCACCATGCCAATGGCCACCCCCAAACTGGCACCCGATGCACTGCCCAGCAAATACGGATCGGCCAAGGGATTGCGAAACAAGCCTTGCGCCAGCGCTCCGGCCAAGCCTAGCAAGGCGCCCGCCAGACAAGCCCCCAAGGTTCTGGGCAAGCGAATGTCAAAGATCAAGCTGGCATCGTCTTGCCACTTGAAAAGCGCGAAGCCATCGCTGCCCACCATGGCGCCTGCGCACAGCAGCAGCATCAACAGCAGGCCCAGTTGCATGCCAAGCTTGCGCACAGAGGCGCGGTTGCCGGCGTTCATTCTGGGTACATCCTTTTCAAACAGTCCACCATCAGTTCAGCGGCTTCTGGGATGCGAGGACCGGATCGCACAATGATGTCAGACTGTGCCGGCGCAAAACTGCACACGCGTTGTTTTTGCACAGCCTCAATGCGCTGCCAACCCGGGCGACTGGGCAAGTCGGTTGCCGCACGCTCGCCCATGAAAATAATTTGCGGATTGGCCTTCACGACAAACTCGGGGTTCACTTGTGGAAACGACCCCATGTTGGCAGTGACCACATTGACCAGGCCCAAGCGCTTTAAAGTTTCGCCGATGTAAGACGCTTCGCCGGCGGCAAAATAACCACTGCCCGCTTCAAAATAAATCCGTGCACCTTGGGCGGCCTTTGGCACGCGCTGTGCAGCCGCGTCCAAACGCTGCTGAATGCTTTGCCACAACAATGCCGATTGCGCTTGCGCGTGAGGCAATTGCAATGCCATTGCAATCTGCTGAATGACACGCTGCATATCGCCTTGGTTTTGCGGCTCCAGTGCCAGAACCTTGATGCCCAAAGACTCCAAACGTTGGGTCACACGAGAAGACTTGGCCAATAAAACCAAATCTGGCTTCAACTTGACCAAGGCTTCCAATGGCGTGTCGTCCAAGCCACCCAACTTGGGCAAGGCTTTGACGCGCTCAGGCCAATTGCTGTACCGGTCGACCCCCACCAAGCGCTCGCAGGCTTTGAGCTCACACACAATTTCGCCAAGAGAAGGCAGCAAGGTGATGACGCGTTGTGGCACTTTGTCAAGGCGCACCTCGTGCCCACGGTCATCTGTCAAAGTCACAGACGATGGCACATTTTGCGCATGCGCCAACACCCACCCGCCAGCACACAGTGCAAGCACAAGGCCAGCACGGATGACTGTTTTGAGCATTGCCAACATGTTCATCGTTGTGACTTCAAAGGCGACTTACAGCACCGGCGTCCACTTCAGGCCCACAAACAAACCGCGGCTGGGCATGTTGTAACCGTAAATGGTTTGATAGTGAACGTTGCCCAAGTTTTCAATGCGCGCATTCAAACGCCATTCTTGGCTGAGTGCTTTGCTGGCCGTGATGTCCCATACAGCGAAGGACGGCAAAGTTTTGGCAGCATCCTGGCGTGCACCGCTGTAACGCATTTGCACCCCCGTATCCCAATCGGCAAGGTTCTGATTCAATCCTGCCTGCACCAGTGTCTTGGCGCGACGCGCCAGTGCTTGGTGCGTGATGTCGTTTTGTGGATCTTGCGAGGTCAGGCTTAAACGCCACTTCTGTGCACCCAGGCTTGCAAGTTGCCATTCTCCCGACAAGCTCATTTCAACACCTTGGTTTTTGGCCTTGGCGATGTTGGTGCGTGTCCAGTTGGCATCGTTGTCGATTAAATCAATGTAACGATTTTCAAACGCGGTCATGCGCCACTGCAACTGCGCTTGCGTGTATTGCAAACCCACTTCGTTGGACCGTGCTTGCTCTGGTTTGAGATGGGCATTGCCACCCCACGGGTAGTACAAATCATTGAAGGTGGGCGCCATAAAACCAGTTGAGGCACTGGCCTTCAAGCGCCAAGCAGGCGACAGCCAATACGCATAAGCAGCGTACCAAGTGTTGGCATTGCCGAAGTCTGAATACTGATCTTGTCGAACATTGAGTTGCCATTGGTGCTGCGCCAGCTTGGCCTGATAGCCCAAGCGCCAAGATTCTGAACTTCTTTGCGCAGGACTGTACTCGGTGTCACTCGCAATTTTTTGTCGCGTGTTTTCATAACCTGCAGTGATGTCATGTTGTGGCCAGAGGGTCCAAACCGCGCCCACGGTCGAAGTTTGCGACTTGGAGTTCACAAAGTAAGGATAGGCTGTGATGGCCGCATTCAACTTGTCTTCTTGCTCGCCCACAGACACATCCACAGCCAAGTTCTGGCTTGCTTGAACATGGGCGTTCAAAACTGCACTGCGCAAAATGCTGCGCGATTCATCTGCTTGGTTTGCGGGTCCATATTGGCTGTCGTATTGAACATTGGCTTGGGTATCGCGCAGCATCAAGCCCAATCGGCCCGACTCAAATTCTTGAGAAAAGTTCAACGCACTGGACTGGCGCTTGTATCCATCACGGTCAGGATTGGTGCCTGGCCGTTGCAAAGGGTTGATGGCATTGAAACCGGATGTCTGGACGTGCTCCATGGCGGCATTGACGCCAAAACCAGACGCCCATTTTTGACCTGCACTGACTTGAGCGCTGCGATAGGCCTCAGAACCCACTTGCACGGAAGACTCTAACCAAGGTCCTTTCAGCGCAGCCCCGCTGTTTTGACGTGTGAAGATGTGCACCACGCCACCCAAGGCTGCACTGCCATACAAGCTGGACACATTGCCACGCACCACTTCAATTCGCTCGATGCCACTCAGCGGTAAATGTTCGAGTGCTGCCAAGTTGAAATTTAAATTGTTCATGGGCAGGCCATCGACCAGCACCAGTGCATGCCTTGACTCGGCACCGCGCATGAACAGCGTCGCCACGCCGCCCATGCCACCCGATTGCGTGACTTCCAGACCTGCCAGTTGTTGCAACAAACTGGGCACATCTTTGGCTTGTGAACGCTCAATTTCTGCGCGCGTTAAAAGTGTGACATCGGGCAAAGCATCTTGTGCACGCTGCATGACACGGCTGGCCGTGATCACGGTATCGGGCAACAGGGTTTGCGCCATGCCGCTTGAGGCACACAAGAGATTGACGGCCAAAGCGGACAAACTCAATGCATGAGACGAAAGGAAACGTGCCGAAGCTTGTCGCTTCACATGGCGTTGAATGGTTAATTTCATAGCTGACCTTGAAAACAATGTTCTCACCGCCTTCCCCGACAGTGCATGAACGTACGATTTACCCTAGGGCAAATCACCTTGTTGGCCGGTATCCGGGCTAAGCAGATCAACCCTCATCACCTTCCCAAACACCTGTTTCAGGGCATTCAGTGGCTTTTGATGAAAGCGGGGTCTTGAAAAAAGACCCGTCTGCTGACCGTTGCGGGGGCAGCGCAGGTGGAGGTCGCCCCGAGGGGGTTTGCTCTCCTGCTTCCCGTTGAACTGAGACTTGCGAACCAAGTCTCGAGCACCAACAAATTAGATTGTAAGATCTTAGCTTGCACCAAGCCTACAATGTCTGAAATTACAATGGCGCTGACATGACGAATTCCACCACCGTCGACCAGATTGCAGAACGCGTCGAGCACCTCTTGCTTCGGCACGAAGAACTGCAAAAAACCAACGCACTGCTGCAGCAGCAGGTGCTGGCGGTTTCGCACGAGCGGGACCTCCTCAAGTCCAAACTGGCTGCCGCCCGTTCCCGTGTGGATGCCCTGATTGAGCGACTTCCTCAAAACACCCCCTCTGACGCCGACTCATGAGCACCAAACAACTCGAAGTTCAAATCATGGGCCAAAGCTATCTGCTGGGCTGTCCTGTCGGTGGTGAGGCACGTTTGTTGGCCGCTGTAGACAAAGTCGACCAAGCCATGTGCAAGGTGCGCGATGCAGGCAAAATCAAAGCACGTGATCGGATTGCCGTATTGGCCGCGCTCAATCTGGCCTTTGAGCAATCCGAAAGTGCCTCATCAAACGCTGCCTCCAGCACACCGGAAGCATCCGCAACTTCAGCCAGCCCGACGGCCGAACTCAGCAGCGCCGATACTGAGCGCTTGAGCCAGCTGCTCCAGAAATTAGACCAAGCGCTGCACCAAGACGGTCAGTTGATTTAAATCAGCGCCAATTGCCATCGAAGTGGTGCTCACAGCATCGATCGGCTTGTGCGCCTACAATCGCTCTGTCTGCAGTGCATGCTGGGCTTTATATTTCCTTGAACCAATGCTCTTAGAGCCCGGGCTTGGTACATTGTCTGGTGAGCGTGATCGTCTCGCGTCAGATGAACCCAACGCCAGTCTGCCCTCGCCCACCTGAACCCCGGTTCAGGATGCCGGTCCAGTGGCACTTGCAGACACCTTATTCAACGTACATCAAAGTCTGCCACACATGTTTTTAGAACCTACCCTTATTGCTGAATTGGGCGCTTTGGGCCTGCTCACTGGCTTCTTGGCTGGATTGCTTGGCATTGGCGGTGGCATGGTCATGGTCCCCTTTCTGACCCTCATGTTGGGAGACCGAGGCGTGGCCCCCGACCTGGCCGTGAAAATGGCCATCGCCACGTCCATGGCCACCATCATCTTCACCTCCATTTCCAGTGTTCGCGCGCACCACAAAAAGCAAGCCGTCCGTTGGGACTTGGTCAAAGGCTTAGCGCCCGGCATTGTGATGGGAAGCTTTTTGGCCAGCATGGGGGCATTTGCCGCATTGAAAGGCTCCTACTTGGCCTTGTTCTTTGCATTGTTCGTTGGTTTTTCTGCCACTCAAATGTTCTTGGACAAAAAGCCAGCGCCCAATCGCCAAGTCCCCAGCACACCCGGTTTACTGGGTGCCGGTGGCGTGATTGGTTTCTTGTCGGGCATGGTCGGTGCTGGGGGTGGTTTTGTCAGTGTGCCCTTCATGACCTGGTGCAACGTGGCCATCCACAATGCTGTGGCCACCAGCGCCGCTTTGGGTTTTCCCATTGCACTGGCCAATGTGATTGGCTATGTGATTGCAGGACAGAGTGTGCCCAACTTGCCTGAACACAGCATTGGTTACTTGTGGCTGCCTGGCTTGGTGGTCATTGCCAGTTGCAGTGTGTTCATGGCACCCCTTGGCGCCACAGCCGCACACAAATTGCCAGTGAAACAATTAAAGCGTTCATTTGCCAGCGTGTTGTATGTGCTGGCCGCTTACATGCTGTACAAAGGATTTACGGCTTAAGCGATCTGCGAGTGTCTATGTAACACACCAAGGGGCTTGGTTATGTACCAAGCCCATCCACAAGGCCCAGCCCGATGTGATGGCCAGTGCAAGGCCAGCAAGACGAACTCCCCAAGCGCCATCGCCTAAGTTTTTGAGCCGCAACAGCAGCCATGGCGCAAACCCCAAACTAACGCCACTGCCCAGTGCAAAACAGGCCATGGTCAACGCACCCTCCCAAACCCGGCCTGTTAGAGCGGCCACCATCAACGCCGAGTAAAGCAGACCACAAGGCATGAGGGACCAAAGTGTGCCGACAGCAAACGGGGCCATTGTTCCCCAATGAGCCTTGCTTTGTCGTATCTTGGCCCAGAGGTGCTGAGCGCTTTGATCTAGCCAAACAGGTTGTTTGGCTTGCCAGACCAGAAGCAAACCCAAAACCACGGCCCCGACATGCAGCATGCTCCAGACGGGACGAAGCGCCGCTGATTCGACGGTCAGCCAACCCAAGGCTTGGACACTGAAGGCAGCCAAGCCGCCCATCAGGCTATACCCTAGCCAACGCCCCACTTGAAAAGACAAGAGCACCGTTTTCTGCTGAGAGCCCGCCAGCTGCCCCATGCCAGCACACGCGGCACCACACATGGCAACACAATGCGGCCCACCGGCCAAGCCCATGATCAAAGCCGTGAGGGCCAAGGAGGTCTGCATTCAGCGATTGAAAACTTATTAAATGATTTTTGAGAATCGGGTTCGGTTGCGATCGGCTTGCAAATACTTGTCAAACACCATGGCCACACCTCGAACAAAAAACCAGCCCATGGGTGTGACCTGCAATCCGCCATCGGTCAACTCTACCAAACCTTGCGATTGAAGTGTTTCAAGTTGGCCCAATTCAGGTGCAAAATACTTTTTGGCATCAATGAGCCACGCCTCGTTGAAGGCATCAAATTGGATGTGCCCTTGGCACATGATGGCCATGATCCAAGCTCGGCGAATGAGGTCATCCCGCGACAAGGCCAAACCTTTCACAATGGGCAAATTGCCATTGTCGAGCATGTCAACGTACTCTTCCATGGTCTTGGCATTTTGGCTGTAAGTGCCTCCCATGCGCCCGATGGCCGATACCCCCAAACCAATCAAGTCGCAATCGGGCTGGGTACTGTAGCCTTGAAAATTTCGATGCAATCGGCCTTGGCGCTTGGCCACGGCCAATGCATCATCTGGCAATGCAAAGTGGTCCATGCCCACATACACATAGCCAGCATTCATGAGCGCATCCATCGACCTGGACAACATGGCAATTTTGCTGGAGGCAACGGGCAGCTCAGCCGCCAAAATGCGGCGCTGCGGTTTGAAGCGCTCTGGCAAATGGGCATAGGCGTAGAGGGCAATGCGGTCAGGTCGCAACTCGTTGATTTGCTTCAAAGTACGATCGAATGACTCTGGCGTTTGCTTGGGCAAGCCATAAATCAGGTCGACATTGATTGACTCAAAACCCATCTTGCGCGCAGAGGCCACCAATGCAAAAACTTGTTCAGCAGGTTGGATGCGATGAACCGCCTTTTGAACTTCAGGGTCAAAATCTTGAACGCCAAAGCTCAAGCGGTTAAAACCCAATTCGTACAGCAAAGCCAAGCGTTCGTCATTGACTGTCCGAGGGTCTACTTCAACCGAGTATTCGCCACCGGCCACAAAACTGAAGCTGCGCTTGAGTACAGCCATCAACTCGCGCAACTCATCATCGCTCAAAAATGTGGGGGTGCCACCGCCCAGGTGCAGTTGGCTCACAGACTGACCAATGCCAATCGAGGAGGTATACAACTCAACCTCTTTGGCCAGGTAGCGCAAGTACGGTTCAGCTTTCTCGTGGTGTTTGGTAATGATCTTGTTGCATGCACAGTAATAGCAAAGAGATTCGCAAAACGGAATGTGCACGTAAATCGACAGCGGCCTGTTTTTCTGCCCCAGGCCATGGTTGCGCACATCCAGCGCTTGGTGCAAATCCACTTGAGAAAATGCCTCCACAAATCGGTCGGCAGTGGGATAGGAGGTATATCGCGGACCTGGCACGTCAAAGCGGGTCAGTAATTCAGGTGTCAAAAAGGACATACAGAGATTCCCAAGGCTGTCATATTTTTAAGTTTCAATTAATGTGCCTTTTCCATGGCCGCTTGAACTTGACCTACATCAAATTGACGACAATCTGGGCTGGAAAAAGAGTTTTAAGAAAGCTTGAGGTGTGTCAAAGGCTTTAAGTCGGTATAAGCTCGAGCCTTGACTTGCCGCAATGTCACTTTTTCTGAAATGAGAACGCCATGAAACCCGAAACAATCAAAGTCGCATGCTCCAACTGCAACTTGCGCGAACTCTGCATGCCCATGGGTCTTTCCGAAAATGACCTGCAGCGTTTAGACGAAGTGGTTGCAACTCGGCGCAAAATCAAGCGGGGCAGCACGCTTTTCAGCAATGGCGAGAAATTCACCTCTCTTTATGCCATTCGCACTGGCTTTTTCAAAACCTGTCTGGCTTCTGAAGATGGCCGCGATCAAGTCACAGGTTTTCAAATGGCTGGGGAAATCATTGGCCTAGATGGCATCGTGAATGACCACCACAGCTGCGATGCGGTCGCCCTGGAAGACGCAGAAGTTTGCGTGATGCCTTTTGACCGCATTGAAGAAATTTCTCGTGAAGTTACGGCCTTACAGCACCATGTGCACAAAATCATGAGCCGAGAAATTGTGCGCGAACACGGCGTCATGCTGCTTTTGGGCAGCATGCGTGCTGAAGAGCGCCTGGCGGCCTTCTTGTTGAATCTGGTGCAACGTCTGCATTCACGCGGATTTTCACAATCCGAGTTGGTTCTTCGCATGACACGAGAGGAAATTGGCAGCTATTTGGGCCTCAAACTTGAAACGGTCAGCCGAACATTTTCTAAATTTGTGGAAGACGGCATTGTTGAAGTGAAGCAGCGTCATGTCAAAATTTTGGACACGGAAGCGCTTCAGCGCATGGTCAACACCCAACCGCACTGCCATTGAGTTTCTTGGCGTTGCACTGATTCTGATCAGCAGCAGCCCCCGCCCCCCTCACCGTTTTGCGTGCAATTGGGGGGTCGCTGATTCACGGGCACTGGGCACCGATTGACCTCAAAGGGCGACATAGACAGCAACGTGGTCAGGCTGCTGGACACAATGGTCATGGTCCAAAAGACGAAAAACGACACGGTGTACACACCTTGCCTAGACAGGGCCATTTGCTGGCCAAACCAATGCATGTCTTCTGGATCAAACATGCCAAACACCACCAACTCGATCAGACCCGCCACCAAAAAGGCGGGCCACACAATCCACATCAATCTCTGAGCCAGCATACTTGTCTCCAATCAGGCATATCTTCGGTCACTTAGACTCGGAATTTTTTTCAATTATTTTTGTTTTGCCGGTACAACACCAGTAGCCGCATGGTTACGAGCCTGAAGGGCTGGTGCCATGGCTGCATCCTGTTTGTTTTGATTCTCAATGGCGTTGCGTGGGTTAAGTGCTTCTGTTGGCAATACCGGATCTGGGATGGTAATGGCCAAATAAAGCGTAGCAAAGGCGGCCACCACCACCACAGCAGGACCTGCGATGATCATCCAGACCATGCCAAAGGACCACCAGGGCTTGGCACTGGCAGCACTTGAATGGGGCAATGCGCTTGTATTCATGAAATGCTCACTTCTAGGTGTTTGATGCAGACAATGCTTATCGTGGAATTAAAAATACCGTCTTCTCTTCCAGCTTTTCTTGGACCGTTTCATCGTCGTCGGAGGCTTCGATGCGAAAGCGAACTGGGTAAGAACCGGGTACAGCCGAATCATAAGGAACTTGAAGTCGAACAGAAACCCAGCGTGATTGAGTGGAATCCACCACCAAATCTTCGGAATCCGTCATGACTTTCAGCTCGTACATGCCTTCGGCCGTCACTTTGAAATGTTGACGCTTTTCTGCCGCATTCATGATTTGCAAACGGTAGACATTTTCAATGTTGCCGCCACTGACAATGCGTGCCAGTGAAGCCCGATCGCGCACCACATCGACCTTGAAAGATTTACGGGTGAGCAAACTTCCAAACAACAAGGCAATGACCAAGAACAAGATGCCGGTGTAAATCAAAACACGCGGTCTGAAGATATGGTGCAAGGTTTGCTTGGGTGTCCAATGATTTTGCATGGCATGCTGGGTGGAATATTTCACCAAACCACGCGGATAACCCACTTTGTCCATCACGGTGTCACACACATCTGCACAAGCGCCGCAGCCAATGCACTCGTATTGCAAACCTTTGCGAATATCGATGCCCGTAGGACAAACCTGAACACACAAGCTGCAATCGACACAAGCACCCAAGTTCAAGCTTGCCAGGTCAGCCTTTTTCGAGCGTGAGCCTCGTGGTTCACCACGCTGCGCATCGTAGGTCACGATGAGGGTGTCTTTGTCAAACATGGCACTTTGAAAGCGCGCGTAGGGACACATGTACTTGCACACTTGCTCGCGCATGAAGCCCGCGTTGCCATAGGTGGCAAAGCCATAGAAGAAAACCCAAAAGACTTCCCAGGACGACATGTTGCCCAAGAAGAACTCCATGCCCAGATCACGAATGGGTGTGAAGTAGCCCACAAACGTAAAACCGGTCCAAATCGAAAACCCAATCCAGAGGAAATGCTTGTACCATTTCTTGACCAGTTTTTCGAGTGACATGTCTTGTGAATCAAGGCGCATGCGGGCTGTGCGGTCGCCTTCTACTTTGCGTTCGATCCACATGAAAATTTCGCTGTACACGGTTTGTGGACAAGCGTAGCCACACCACAAACGGCCAGCAATGGCCGTGAACAAAAACAGCGCAAATGCGGAGATCACCAACAAGCCCGTCAAGTAAATGAAGTCTTGCGGATAAAGCACAATGCCAAAAATATAAAAACGCCGGGCGCCCAAATCAAAGAGCACCGCTTGACGCTGCCCCCACTCAAGCCATGGCAGGCAGTAAAAAATAATTTGGGTTAAAAAAACAAAGCCCCAGCGCCATTTGGCAAAAATGCCTTGGACACTTCGAGGGTAAATTTTTTGATGCGCCGCGTACAGCTCTCCCCAAGCGCCCTCTTCCGAAGAATCAATCGTTCCCTCCTGCGAGGGAACGATGGGAATCACTTTGCGCGTCGTCTTGTCAGAAGAATCCAAATCCACTCTCTTCTTTATTTGCCAACTGGCTGATTTGAAAGTCCCCAAACATAGGAGGCCAACACATGCAATTGGGCATCGGTCAGTTTGCCAGCTTGCGCAGGCATTTGATTGACTTTACCGTTGTTGACCATGGCGATGATGGCATTCTCCCCCCAACCATGCAACCAGATGTCGTCTGTCAAATTGGGCGCGCCAATGGTTTGATTGCCTTTGCCATCGGGTCCGTGGCAAGCAGCACAAGCCACGAATTTGGGTTTGCCCAATGAGGCACGCAATGCGTCGTGAGGACTGTTAGACAAGCTCAACACATAGTGCGCAACGTTGCGAACATCGTCTGCCGTTCCCACTGCGGCTGCCATAGGCGGCATGTTGCCGATACGACCTTTGACCAAAGTTTCTTTGATTTTGTCGTGTGTACCGCCATGCAACCAGTCTTTGTCTGTCAAGTTAGGAAAGCCTTTGCCACCCCGCGCATCAGAGCCGTGACACTGGGCACAGTTGTTCATGAACAACCGATCACCAATGGCCATGGCCTGTGGATCTTTGGCCACGTCTTCCGGTGGCATGCCAGAAAACTTGGCATACAGTGGTTCAAGTTCTTTGTTGGCTTTGGCCACTTCCGCATCGTATTGACCTGCAGAAGACCAACCCAACTTACCAGCACTGGTGCCCAAACCTGGGTACAACACCAAGTAGCCTAATGAAAAAACGATGGTGATCAAAAACAGACCCACCCACCAACGTGGCAATGGATTGTTCATTTCACGCAAATCGCCATCCCACACGTGTCCAGTGGTGTTGTCATTGGCCGTCATGGCTTTGGCTTTGCCGCTGAAGTAAAGCAGCAACAAACAGGCCACAATACCGACCAAGGCAATGCCGGCCACATAGACAGACCAGAAATTGCTTGTGAAGTCACTCATTTCAGATTCTCTTTCTATTCGTTGATCCGGGGTCTTCAGTCGTCTTGGCCGAAGGGCAAATTGGCTGCCTCTTCAAACTCGGCTGAACGACGCTTTGACAGAGTCCACACCAAAATTCCGAGGAACAAGATGAAGGTGACCACGGTCACTGCCGATCGAAGTGTGTTGACGTCCATGATGTGAACTCCCTTTATTTGCGGTGGATGCCCATGCCTTGCAAGTAGGCAATCACGGCATCCAGTTCAGTTTTGCCTTTCACGTCTTCCGTGGCTTTGGCAATTTCTTCATCGCTGTAAGGCGCACCCAATTTACGCAGGCCGTTCATGTGGGCTGGCAAGCTGTCGCCATCGACTGGCGCTTTTTCCAACCATGCGTAAGCAGGCATGTTGGACTCAGGTACCACATCGCGAGGGTTGTTCAAGTGAACACGATGCCACTCGTCGCTGTACTTCCCGCCCACTCGGGCCAAGTCTGGACCGGTACGCTTGCTGCCCCATTGGAAGGGGTGGTCATACACAGACTCACCAGCCACTGAGTAGTGGCCGTAACGCAATGTCTCTGCACGGAAAGGACGGATCATTTGTGAGTGGCAGTTGTAGCAACCTTCACGCACATAGATGTCGCGGCCAGCCAACTGCAAGGCAGTCAAAGGCTTCACGCCGGTGACGGGCTCAGTGGTGGACTTTTGGAAGAACAAAGGCACGATCTCAACCAAGCCGCCAAAAGCGACAGCGATCAAGATCAACACGATCATCAAAAAGTTATTGGTCTCCACGCTGGCGTGGGAGAAGCCTTTGGAATTGTTATCAGACATTTATTTCTCCTCAGGCGTGTGCAGGTGCTGGAATGGCAACGCTCACGGTGTTACCGCTGGTCGCAGTTTTGACCACGTTCCACAACATGATGACCATGCCTGTCAAGTACAACAAACCACCCGCCATACGAATGACGTAGAACGGATACGTGGCTTTGACAGATTCAACAAAGGTGTAAGTCAATGTGCCGTCGGCGTTGATCGCGCGCCACATCAAACCTTGCATCACACCGGCAATCCACATCGCAGCGATGTACAACACGATACCGATGGTGGCCAACCAGAAGTGGACCTCGATCGCCTTGACGCTGAACATTTCCTTGCGGCCGAACAACTTAGGAATCAGATAGTAGATAGAACCCATGGACACCAAGCCCACCCAGCCCAAAGCACCTGAGTGCACGTGGCCAACGGTCCAGTCGGTGTAGTGAGACAAAGCGTTCACTGTTTTGATGGCCATCATGGGGCCTTCGAACGTAGACATGCCGTAGAACGACAAAGACACGATCAAGAAGCGCAAGATAGGGTCATCGCGCAGCTTGTGCCATGCGCCAGACAAGGTCATGATGCCGTTGATCATGCCGCCCCAGCTAGGTG